>NZ_JBSGDZ010000033.1:0-102348 GCF_053602655.1 Sphaerisporangium sp. NPDC004334 | reverse complement strand
CCGCCCCCGCCCCCCCCCCCCCCGCCCCCCCCTCCGGCGCCGCGACCTCCGGCGCCGCGACCTCCGGCGCCGCGACCTCCGGCGCCGCGGCCTCCGACGCTGCCGCCCACGCCACCGCCGTCACTCCTACCTGCGACGCCGCCGCCGTCGCCGATCACGCCGCCGTCGCCGTTGCCGCTGCGAGTGCCGGTGAGGCTACGGATGCCGGCACCGGTGACGTCGCGAATGCCGGTACCGGTGACCAGGGCGCCGGGTTCACGCTCACCGCAGACGAGTACGAGCGGGTGCGGCGGCTCGGCGGTGGTGACGTGACCGACGTCTGGCCGCTCGCGCCGCTCCAGGAAGGACTGTTCTTCCACTCGACCTACGGCGACGGCGCCCTGGACGTCTACACCGTTCACGAGTCGTTCGACTTCGCCACCCGCCTGGACGCCGGCCGCCTGCGCGAGGCGACCAGGGTGCTGCTGGCCCGCAACCCCGGCCTGCGCGCCGGGTTCACCAGCGCCGGGCTGCGCCGGCCTGCGCAGTTCATCGTCGCCGACCCCGGGATACCGCTCGAAGAGGCCGACCTGTCGGACCTGCCCGCCGCCGAGCAGGACGCGCGGCTGCGCGAGCTGATGGACGCCGAGCGCACCCGCCGGTTCGACCTGGCCCGGCCGCTGCTCTTCCGGATGCTGCTGATCCGGCTCGGCGAGGCCCGGGGTGACCGGCTGGTCATCGGCCGGCACCTGCTGCTGTGGGACGGCTGGTCGGCCTGGATCTTCCTCGCCCAGCTGTTCGCCCTCTACGAGACCGGCGGCGACGAGCGCGGGCTGCCGCGCCCCGGCTCCTACCGCGACTACCTGACCTGGCTGGAGTCACAGGACCCGGCGACCGCCGCCCGCGCCTGGCGGGCCGCGCTGGCCGGCCTGGACGAGCCCACCCTGCTCGCGGCCACCGCGGGCGGCGACATGGGGGCGGTCATCCCCGAGAGCCGGGAGACCGTCCTGCCCAAGGATCTCGGCGACCGGATGCGCGACGCCGTCCGCCGCCGGGGACTGACGCTCAACACGCTGCTCACCACCGCCTGGGGCCTGGTGCTGGCCGCCGCGACCGGCCGCTTCGACGTCGTCTTCGGCACGACGGTCGCCGGCCGTCCGAGCGAGGTGCCGGACGTCGAGAACGTCATCGGCATGTTCCTCAACACCGTTCCCGCCCGCATCGCCTTCGACCCGGCCGAGCCCGTGCTGGACCTGCTGCGGCGCGTCCAGGGCGAGCGCCTGGCCCTCATGCCGCACGAGTATCTGGGTCTCGGCGTCCTGCAGGCCGAGACCGGCCATCGGCGGCTGTTCGACACGCTCTTCGTGATGCGCGACAACGACACCGAGGAGCGGCTCGCGGAGCTCGCCGACCGGCACGGCGCCACCGCCGTGGCCAACGTGGACGCCACCCACTATCCCGTCAACCTCGTCGTGACGCCGGGGGAGCGCATCCGGGTCACCCTCGCGCACCGGCCCGACGTCATCGGCCCTCCGCGAGCCCAGGAACTGCTGGACCGCTTCGCCCTGCTGCTGGAGCGGCTGGTGGACGACCTGGACGCGCCCGTCGGCCGCCTGGGCCACACGCTGCCCGCCGAACGCGCCGAACTGGAACGGGAACGGGCCGCCGGCCGGGTGCCCGTCCCGGAGGAGACCATCGCCGACCTGCTCGCCGCCCAGGCCGCCCGCACTCCTGAGGCCACGGCCCTGGTCTTCGGCGGCCTGAGCGTCAGCTACGCCGCCCTGGACGCCCGCGTCAACCGCATGGCGCGGCTGCTGCTGGCGCGGGGTGCGGCGCCCGAGAAGATCGTGGCGCTGGCCCTGCCCCGCGCCGTCGACATGGTGGCCGCGCTGTTCGCCGTGCTGCGCACGGGCGCGGCCTACCTGCCGCTGGAGCTGGACCACCCCGACGACCGGCTCACGATGACGCTGGAGGACGCCCGTCCGGCCCTGCTGCTGACCACGGGTGCCGTCGCGCCGCGGCTGGAGGGGGGCGTGCCCGGCGTCCCCCGCGTGCGGCTCGACGACCCGGCGGTGGCCCTAGAGCTGGCGGGGCTGTCCGGCGGCCCGGTCACCGAGGCCGACCGTCCCCGCTTCAGCCTGGAGCACCCGGCGTACGTCATCTACACCTCCGGCTCCACCGGCCGTCCCAAGGGCGTCGTCACCCCGTACCGCGGGCTGACGAACATGCAGCTCAACCACCAGAAGGAGATCTTCCACCCGGCCGTCGCCTCCGCCGGAGGCCGCCGGCTGCGCATCGCCCACACGGTGTCCTTCGCCTTCGACATGTCGTGGGAGGAGCTCCTGTGGCTGGTCGAGGGGCACGAGGTGCACGTGTGCGACGAGGAGCTGAGGCGCGACGCCGAGGCGTTGGTCGCCTACTGCGAGCACCACCGCGTGGACGTCGTCAACCTCACCCCGACCTACGCGCACCTGCTGATCGAGCAGGGGCTGCTCGACGGGCACCGCCCGCCGCTGGTGCTGCTCGGCGGGGAGGCGGTGTCCGAGACGGTCTGGAGCCGGCTCCGCGACACCGAGGGCACCTACGGCTACAACCTCTACGGGCCCACCGAGTACACGATCAACACCCTCGGCGGCGGCACGGACGACAGCCCCACCCCCACCGTCGGACGTCCCATCCGCGGCACCCGCGCTCACATCCTGGACGCCTGGCTGCGCCCGGTTCCCCCCGGCGTCCCCGGCGAGCTGTACATCGCGGGCGTCGGCCTGGCCCGCGGCTACCTCGGCCGTCCCGGGCTGAGCGCCGAACGGTTCGTCGCCGACCCTCATGGCGAGCCGGGGGAGCGCATGTACCGCACGGGCGACCTGGTGCGGCGCCGCGCCGACGGGAACATCGACTTCCTGGGCCGCACCGACGACCAGGTGAAGATCCGCGGTCACCGGGTCGAGCTGGGAGAGATCGAGACCGCCCTCGCCCGGCACCCGGAGGTGGCCCAGGCCGCCGTGGTCGCCGCCGAGGACCCCTCCACCCCCGGCGCCCGGCGCCTGGTGGGGTACGTCGTGCCCGCCGAGCCCACCGGCGAACGGCGGGAGTCGGCGGAACGGGAGTGGATCGGCGAATGGCGGGAGATCTACTCCGAGGAGTACGAGCGCATCGGCACCGCCGTGTTCACCGAGGACTTCGCGGGCTGGGACAGCAGCTACGACGGGGGGCCCATCGCGCTGGAGCACATGCGCGAGTGGCGCGAGGAGACCGTCGCCCGCATCCGCGAGTTGCGCCCGCGCCGCGTCCTGGAGATCGGCGTCGGCTCGGGGCTGCTGCTGTCGCGCTTGGCGCCCGAGGCGGAGGCGTACTGGGCGACGGACCTCGCCGCGCCCGTGATCCGCAAGATCGGCGAGGACCTGCGCCGGGACCCCGCGCTGGCGGCCAAGGTCGAGCTGCGCTGCCAGGCCGCGCATGACACCGAAGGGCTACCCGCCGGCTACTTCGACACGATCATCATCAACTCCGTCATCCAGTACCTTCCGGACATCGACCACCTGACGGGGGTCATCCGCGGCGCCATGGGGCTGCTGGCGCCGGGCGGCGCCCTGTTCGTCGGCGACGTGCGCAACCTCCGGCTCGCCCGCGCCTTCCACACCGGCGTCCGGCTGGCCCGCTCGGCCGGCGACACCGGCGACACCGGCGGTCCGGACGGCCCGGACGGCCCGGACGGGCGCGAGGCCGCCGAGCGCCTCCACGCGGCCGTCGAACGGGGGATCGCGCTGGAGAAGGAACTGCTCGTCGATCCCGACTACTTCGCCACCCTGGGCTTCGGCGTCGACCTGCGCACCAAGCGCGGGCACCACCACAACGAGCTGACCCGCTACCGCTACGACGCCGTCCTCTACGACGGCGAGCCCGACGTCCACCTCGGCGACGAACCGGTGCTGCCCTGGGCCGACGCGCTCACCGGCCGGCAGGACGACGCGCCCGCGACCGCCGGACCCGCCTCCGGCGAGGATCTGCCGAGGGAGAGCGGGGAGCTGGCCCGCCGCCTGCGGGAGACGCGGACCGGGCGGCTGCGGGTGACGGGCGTCCCCGACGCCCGCGCGGGCAGCGAGCGCGGCGCCACGATGGACGGGGGAGTCGAGCCCGAGGATCTGCACGCGCTCGGGGCACGGGAGGGTTACCGCGTCCTCACCACCTGGTCGCGCGAGCCGGGCGCCTACGACGCGGTCTTCGTGCGGGGGGACTTCCGCCTCACGGCGGGCCTCTACCTGCCGGGCGGTGGCACGCCCCCGTACGGCAACACCCCGGCCTCGGCGGCCGGCGCGAGCGGCCTGCCGCGCCGCCTCCGGGAGGATCTGCGGCGCCGGCTTCCCGACTACATGGTCCCGGCCGCGTTCGTCACCCTCGACCGGCTGCCCATGAACGACAACGGCAAGCTCGACGTGCGCGCGCTGCCCGCGGCCGAACCGGCGGCGCCGCTCGCCGGCGGACGGGGGCCGGCGACACCGGAGGAAGAGGTGCTCTGCCGCCTGTTCGCCGAGGTGCTGGGCCTGCCGGCCGTGGGCGCCGAAGACGACTTCTTCGAACTCGGCGGCCACTCGCTGCTCGCCACCCGGCTCATCAGCCGGGCTCGCGCGGAGCTGGGCGCCGAACTGGCCATCCGCGACCTGTTCGAGGCCCCGGCGCCCGCCCTGCTGGCCGGTCGCGCGAGCGCCGCCCGCCCGGCCCGCCCGGCCGTCGAGCCCGTGGCGGACCGTCCCCGGCGCGTCCCGCTGTCGCCCGCTCAGCGGAGGCTGTGGCTGGCCGAACGGCTCAGCGGCGGCGACGCCTACCACCTTCCGCTGGTCTTCCGCGTGCGCGGCGCGCTGGACACCGGCGCGCTCCACCAGGCCCTGCGCGACGTGGTCGCCCGCCACGAGGCCCTGCGCACCGTCTTCCCCGAGGCAGGCCCCCCGCCCACCACGCCCGCGCCCGACCAGGCCGGCCCGTACGGGGCGCCCTCGTCGGAGGAGGAGGCCGCGCAGTACGCGGTGCGCCCGTCCCTGGACGAGTTCCGGCCAGGAGTGCGCCTTCCTGCGGAGGAGGCCGGACCGCACGGGGTGCGCCCGTTCGTGGACGAGGCGGGACCGTTCCAGTTCATTCTGGATGTCGATGAGATCGGGTCGTTCTTCCATGTCGAGGACTGCCCGCCGGAGCGGCTGGAAGGCAGGATCGCGGCGGCGGTGGCCCGCCCGTTCGACCTCGCCGTCCAGATCCCGCTGCGGGCCGAGGTGCTCAGGGCCGGGCCGCTGGACCACGTGGTGGCGATCGTGCTGCACCACATCGCGACCGACGAGTGGTCCGACCGGCCGTTCCTCACCGACCTCGACGCCGCCTACCGGGCCCGCCGCGAGGGCCGGGCGCCCGAATGGGCGCCGCTGCCGGTGCAGTACGCCGACTACACGCTCTGGCAGCGGCAGCTGCTCGGCGACCCGCCGGACCTGGCCGGCCCGGTCCACCCGGCACACCGGGCCGACTCGGCGCACCGGGCCGACCCGACGGACCCGACGGACCCGGCCGACTCGGGTGGCGAGGGCGCGCGGCAGCTCGCGTTCTGGACCGGGACGCTGGCCGGGCTGCCGGAGGAGATCCCCCTGCCGCTCGACCGGCCCCGCCCGGCCGAGCCGACCGGCCGCGGCGGCCAGGTGCGCGCCGGGCTGCCCGCGGCCACCGCCCGCGCCCTGCGCGCCCTGTGCGCCGAGACGGGCACCAGCATGTTCATGCTGCTCCAGGCCGCGGTCGCCACCCTGCTGCACCGGATGGGCGCGGGCACCGACATCCCGCTGGGCGCCCCCATCGCCGGGCGCACGGACAGCGCCCTGGACGACCTCGTCGGCTTCTTCGTCAACACCCTGGTGCTGCGCGCCGACCTGTCCGGCGACCCGACGTTCAGGCGACTGCTGGCCCGGGTCAAGGACGCCGACCTGGCCGCCTTCGAGCACCAGGACCTGCCGTTCGAGCAGGTCGTCGAGGCGCTCAACCCGCCGCGCGTGCCGGGACGCAACCCGCTGTTCCAGGTGATGCTCGGCTACCACCACCGTCCCGGCGGCGATCCGCGGGTGCTGGACCTGCCCACCGAGTGGTGGCCGGCCCGTGTGCACACCGCCAAGTTCGACCTGGACTTCACCTTCGTGGACCACGCCGGCGAGGACGGCCTGACCCTGCTGCTGGAGTACGCCGAGGACCTGGCCGACCCCGGTACGGCCCGTGCCATGGCCGGCCGCGCCGTCGCGCTGCTGGGCCTGCTCGCCGCCGGACCGGACGTGCCGGTCGGCCGGCTGTCCGTGCTGACCGAGGAGGAGCGCCGCGCGTCGCTGGGCGCCTGGAACGACACCGCGCGGCCGGTCGAACGGCGTACGGTCCCTGAGCTGTTCGCCGAGGCGGCCCGCGCGCACCGCGACCATGTCGCCCTGGTCGCCGGCGGCCGGACGCTGACCTTCGGTGAGCTGGCCGCCGAAGCCGACCGCGTCGCCGGGCTGCTGCTGCGGCACGGCGTGACGGCGGGGGACGTGGTGGGGCTGGCCCTGCCGCGGGCCGAGATGGTGCCGGCCATTCTGGGCGTGCTCGGCGCGGGCGCCGCCTACCTCCCGCTCGACCCCGCCTACCCGGCCGAACGCCTCGCGTACATGCTGGACGACGCCGCGCCGGCCCGCGTGCTCACCACGGCGGCCATCGCCCCCGGCCTGCCCGCCGCGCGAGGCGGCGTCCTGCTGCTGGACGACGCCCGGCACGGCGCCGCCCGGCCGCACGGCCGTCCCCCCGGCGCGATGCCGGGGCCGGGGGTGCCGGTGCCGGTGCCGGAGCCGCTGCCGGAGGTCGAGGTGCCGGGGCCGAGGGTCGCGCTGCCGGAGGTCGAGGTGCCGGGGCCGAGGGTCGCGCTGCCGGAGGTCGAGGTGCCGGGGCCGAGGGTCACGGTGCCTGAGGGCGAGGTCCCGGGGCCGAGGGTCGCCGTGCCGCCGGGCGCGGTGGCGTATGTGATCTACACCTCCGGGTCCACCGGCCGGCCCAAGGGCGTGCTCGGCACCCACCGCGGTCTCGGCAACCTGTTCGGCTCGCACCGCGCCGACCTCATCGACCCGGCCGTGCGCGCCGCCGGAGGCCGCAGGCTGCGCGCGGCGCACGCCGCGTCGTTCAGCTTCGACGGCTCCTGGGAGCCGATGCTCTGGCTGCTCGCCGGGCACGAGCTGCACGTCGTCGGCGAGGACACCATGACCGACCCGGCCGCGCTGCTGGCCTACCTCGCCGACCAGCGCGTCGACTTCGCCGACCTCACCCCGACCTACCTGCGGGAGCTGGTCCACCACGGTTTCCTGGACCCCGGTCGTCCCCGTCCGCGGGTCATCGCGGTCGGCGGCGAGGCCACACCGCCGCCGCTGTGGGACCGGCTGCGCGCGCTGCCGGGAACGGTGGTCCACGATCTGTACGGGCCGACCGAGTGCGCCGTCGACGCCTACGGGTGGCACGGACCGAGCCCGGAACGCCCTGAGCCGTGGGCCGCGCCGCTGGCCAACACCCGCGCCCACGTGCTGGACGCGATGCTGCGGCCGGTGCCCGCCGGGGTGCCGGGCGAGCTGTACCTGGCGGGTGAGGGACTGGCCCTGGGATACCTCGGCCGGCCCGGGCTGACCGCCGGGCGGTTCGTCGCCGACCCCTTCGGCGGGCCGGGCGAGCGCATGTACCGTACCGGCGACCTGGTGCGGCGCCGCGCCGACGGCACGCTCGCGTTCCTCGGCCGGGCCGACGACCAGGTGAAGCTGCGCGGGTTCCGCATCGAGCTCGGCGAGATCGAGGCCGTGCTCCGCGCCCACCCCGACGTGGCGCAGGCCGCGGTGACGGTCCGCGAGGACGCCCCCGGCGATCGGCGGCTGGTCGCCTACGCGGTCCCCTCCTCCGGGCGGGGCGCCGACCCCGCCGCACTGCGGGCGCACCTCGCCGCGGCGCTGCCCGGCCACATGATCCCCGCCGCGTTCATGGAACTGCCCGCCCTGCCCAGGTCGATCAGCGGCAAGCTGGACCGGCTCGCCCTGCCCGTCCCCGACGCGGCGGCGGCCCCCGCCTCCGGGCGGCGTCCTCGCGACGCCCGGGAGGAGATCCTCTGCGAGCTGTTCGCCGCCGTGCTGGGGGTCGGACGGGTCGGCGTGGACGACGACTTCTTCGCGCTCGGCGGCCACTCACTGCTGGCGATGCGGCTGGTCAGCCGGGTTCGCGCGTCGCTCGGCGCCGAGGTGGGCCTGCGCGCGGTCTTCGAGGCGCCAACCGTCGCCCGGCTCGCGGGACGGCTGCGCGAGGCGCCGGGAGGCGGGCCCGCTCTGGCCCCCGCGCCGCGCCCCGAGTTGCCGCCGCTGTCCTTCGCACAGCAGCGCCTGTGGGTGCTGCACCGGCTGGAGGGCCCGAGCGCCACCTACACCATCCCGGCGGCCTGGCGCCTGTCGGGCGAACTGGACCTCGGCGCCCTCCGCGACGCCGTGCGCGACGTGATGACCCGGCACGAGAGCCTTCGCACGGTGTTCCCCGAGCGGGACGGGCGCGCCTGCCAGCGTGTCCTGCGCCCCGAAGAGGTCCCCGCCGTCGTCCGCTTCGAGCGGGTCGCGCCGGACGCGCTCGCCGGGCGACTGGCCGGGGCCGCCGGGCACGGCTTCGACCTGGACCGGGAGCCGCCGCTGCGCGCCTGGGTGTTCGAGGTGGCGCCGCGGGAGCACGTGCTGCTCCTGGTGGTCCACCACATCGCCGGCGACGAGTGGTCGGACCGGCCGCTGTGGCGCGACCTGTCCACCGCCTACCGCGCCCGCCGCGAGGGCACGGCGCCGCGGTGGGCGCCGCTGCCCGTCCAGTACGCCGACTACACCCTCTGGCACCGTGACGTGCTCGGGGACGGCGGCGACCCCGGCAGCCTGGAGGCACGCCAGCTCGGCTTCTGGCGCCGGGCGCTGGCCGGGCTGCCGGAGGAGCTGCCGCTCCCCGCGGACCGGCCGCGTCCCCTGGAGAGCGGCCACCGCGGCGGGGCGGTCGGCCTGTCCATCCCCGCCGAGCTGGAGCGCGGCCTTCGCGGGCTCGCCCGCGGCCACGGCGTCAGCATGTTCATGGTGGCCCAGGCGGCCGTCGCCGCGCTGCTGCACCGGCTCGGCGCCGGTGAGGACATCCCCCTCGGCGCACCGATCTCGGGACGCACCGACGAGCGCCTGGAGGACCTGGTCGGCTTCTTCGTCAACACGCTCGTGCTGCGCACCGACCTGTCCAGCGCGCCGACCTTCGGCGAGCTGCTGAGGCGGGTGCGCGAGAGCGACCTTGCCGCCTACGAACACCAGGACCTGCCGTTCGAGCGGCTGGTCGAGGCGATCAACCCCGCCCGCTCCCTGGCCAGGCACCCGCTGTTCCAGGTGATGGTCGTCTACCTGGCCGACCAGGGCGGCGCCCCCGACCTGGCGGGGCTCGACGCCCGGCCCGAACCGCTCGGCCAGGAGACCGCGAAGTTCGACCTGAGCTTCGACTTCGCCGAACAGGGCGACGGCCAGGGCATCCAGGGCTGGATCGAGTACAGCGCCGACCTGTTCGACCACGAGACGGTCGAGCGCATCGCCCGGCGGCTGGTCCGGCTGCTGGAGCAGATCGTCGCCGACCCCGGCGTCCAGGTGCGGCACCTGGAGATCATGGACGAGGAGGAGCGCGAACTCGTCGTCGGCGACTGGAACGCCACCGCGCGAGCGGTGCCCGCCACCACCCTGCCCGAACTGTTCCGCGCGCAGGTGGCGCGCACCCCCGGCGCGCTCGCCCTGGTCTGCGGCGAGGAGCGCCTGACCTACGCCGAGCTGGACGCCCGGGTCGAGCGCACGGCGCGGACGCTGGCCGCGATGGGCGCCGGCCCCGAGCGCACGGTCGCGGTCGCGCTGCCGCGCTCGGCCGACCTGGTCGTCGCCCTGCTCGCGGTGCACCGGGCGGGCGCGGCGTACCTGCCGCTGGACGCGGACCACCCGCGCGAGCGCGTCGAGCTCATGATCGAGGAAGCGCGGCCGGTGTGCGTGCTCCGCGAGGGGCTGCCCGATGGCCCTCAGGCGGAGCTACCCGCGTCCTACGACCCCCGGCACCCGGCGTACGTCATCTACACCTCCGGGTCCACCGGCCGGCCGAAGGGCGTGGTGGTGCCGCACGAGGGCATCGTCAACCGCCTGCTGTGGATGCAGGACGAGTACGCGCTGACCGCCTCGGACCGCGTGCTGCAGAAGACGCCGTCCGGCTTCGACGTGTCGGTGTGGGAGTTCTTCTGGCCGCTGATCACCGGGGCGGCACTGGTGGTGGCGCGGCCCGAGGGCCACAGGGACCCGGCCTACCTCGCCGGGCTGATCCAGGACGAGCACGTCACCACCGTGCACTTCGTGCCGTCGATGCTGCGGGCGTTCCTCGCAGACCCGGGCGCCGCGCGGTGCTCGGGACTGCGCCGGGTGATGTGCAGCGGCGAGGCGCTGCCCGCGGACCTCGCCGCCCGATGCGGGGCCGTGCTGCCCGCCGAGCTGCACAACCTGTACGGGCCCACCGAGGCGTCCGTCGACGTGACGGCCACCCGGGTTCCGCCCGGCGCCGACCCGGTGCCGATCGGCCGGCCGGTGTGGAACACGCGGGCTCACGTCCTGGACGCCGCGCTGCGCCCGGTGCCGCCGGGGGTGCCCGGCGAGCTGTACCTGGCGGGCGTCCAGCTCGCCCGGGGGTACCTCGGCCGTCCCGGCCTGACCGGCGAGCGCTTCGTCGCCGACCCCTGCGGGCCGCCCGGAACGCGCATGTACCGGACGGGCGACCTGGCGCGCTGGAGCCGTGCGGGGGAGCTGGAGTTCCTGGGCAGGGCAGACGACCAGGTCAAGATCCGCGGGTTCCGCGTCGAGCCGGGCGAGGTCGAGGCGGTGCTGGCCCGCCACCAGGGGGTGGCCCACACTGTGGTGGCCATGCGGGACCAGCACCTCATCGCCTACCTGGTGCCGGCCCCGGGAGCGACGGCGCCGAGCGCCGCCGCGCTGCGGGACCACGCCGGGGCCGCGTTGCCCGAGTACATGGTCCCGGCGGGGTTCGTCACGCTGGACGCCCTGCCGCTCACCCCGAACGGCAAGCTCGACCGAAGGGCGCTGCCCGCCTTCGACTTCGCGGCCGAGGTGACCGGCACGCTGCCGCGCACCCCGCGCGAGGAACTGCTGTGCGAGCTGTTCGCCGGCGTGCTCGGCCTGCCGCGCGTGGGAGCCGGGGACGACTTCTTCACCCTCGGCGGCGACAGCATCGTCGCCATCCAGCTGGCCGGCCGGGCACGTGCCGCCGGGTTGGTGATCAGTCCCCGGGACGTCTTCCTGCACAGGACCGCGACGGCCCTGGCCGCCATCGCCGGCGTCCCGGACGACGCGGACCACCCGGACGGCGCCGGGTCGTCCGCAGGGCTGGTCGCCCTCAGCGTGGCCGAGCGCGCCGAGCTGCCGGTCACCGGTGTCGCCGGCGTCCTGCCGCTCACCCCGCTCCAGGCGGGCCTGCTGTTCCACGCGTCCTTCGACTCCGGCGATGACGGGCCGGACGTCTACACCGTCCAGGTGACCTACGAGGTGGACGGCCCGCTGGACGCCGTCCGGCTGCGCGCGGCCGGGCAGGCGCTGCTGGACCGGCACGACAACCTCCGCGCCGGCTTCCGGTACCTGTCCTCCGGCCGCCCGGTGGCCGTCGTGCCGCGCGCGGTCGCCCTGCCCTGGCGCGAGGTGGATCTTTCCGAGCCCGGCGAGCTCGGCGGGTTCGACCGGGAGGCTCGGTGGACCCGTCTGCTCGCGCAGGAGCGGCGCCGGTTCACCCCGGCGGACCCGCCGCTGCTGCGGATGGCACTGGTGCGCCTCGGCCCGGGCCGCCACCGCCTGGTCCTGTCCCACCAGCACCTCCTGCTGGACGGATGGTCGATCCCCCGGCTCATGCGCGAACTCGCCGACCTGTACGCGCACGGGGTGGACGGGGTCGACCATTACGGCGCGCCGGCGGCCCCGCCGTACCGGGAGTACCTCGCGTGGCTGGCGCGCCAGGACGCCGCCGTCTCCGCCGGCGCCTGGGCGGAGGCGCTGGACGGTCTGGCCGAGCCCACCCGTCTCGCGCCCGCCGACCCGGACCGGGCGCCGATCGTGCCCGAGACGCACACCACGCGTCTCACCCGGGAGGCGACCGAGGCCCTGTCGGCCTTCGCCCGCTCACACGGCCTGACGGTCAACACCCTGGTCCAGGGCGCCTGGAGCATCCTGCTCTCCCGGCTGACCGGCCGCGACGACGTGGTCTTCGGCGCGACCGTCTCCGGGCGGCCCCCGGAGCTCGACGGCGTCGAGTCGATGATCGGCCTGTTCATCAACACGATCCCCGTCCGCGTACGGGTCCGCGACGGCGAGAGCCTGGCGGCGTTCCTCGGCCGCCTGCAGGACGAGCAGTCTCGGCTCATCGCCCACCAGCACGTCGGCCTGGCCGACATCCAGCGACGGGCCGGCCTCGGCGACCTGTTCGACACGCTGGTCGTCTTCGAGTCCTACCCCGACGCCGAGGAGCCCGCGTCCGGGACCGCGGACGGGCTGCGTCCCGCCGTGCTCGACCACCAGGACTCGACCCACTACCCCTTCACCTGGGCGATCGAGCCGGGTGAACGCCTGGCCCTCACCGCCGAGTACCGGCCCGACCTGTTCGACCGTGCGACGGCCGGGCGGATGGCGGCCTCGATGGCGCACATCCTCCAGACCATGGCGGCCGACGCCGGCCGGCTCGTCGGCCGCGTCGACGTCCTCACCCCCGCCGACCGCCACACCATGCTCATGACCTGGAACGGCATCCCGGACGCCCTCCCCGCCGCCGCACGAGATCAGCGGTCCCTGGCGGTCCCGGGACTGTTCGAGGCGCAGGCGGCCGCCACTCCCGAGGCCGTGGCCGTGGTCGCCGGGCCGGTCCGGTGGACCTTCCGTGAGCTCAACGAGCGCGCCAACCGGCTCGCGCGGCTGCTCGCCGAGCACGGCGCGGGGCCCGAGCGCATCGTCGCCATCGCGCTACCGCGCTCAGCGGACTTCATCCTGGCCGTCCTGGCCGTGCTGAAGTCCGGCGCGGCCTACCTGCCGGTGGACGCGGCCCTGCCCGCCGAGCGGGTGCTCGGCATGCTCGACGACGCCCGGCCCGTCCTGCTGGTGACCGGCGAGGACCTCGCGGCCGTCCTGCCGGACGGCGGCGTCCCGCTCCTCCGGCTCGACGCGCCCGAGACCGCTCGCGGGCTCGCCGCACGGCGCGGAGACGACCTCGCCACCACCCCCGACCCGCGCCACCCGGCCTATGTGATCTACACCTCCGGGTCCACCGGCCGGCCCAAGGGAGTGGTGGTCTGCCACGGCGGCCTCGTCGCCCTGTTCCACAGCCACCGCCGGACGCTGCACGAGCCGGCCAGGCGTGCCACCGGCCGCCGTCATCTGCGCGTCGGCCACGCCTGGTCGTTCTCCTTCGACGCCTCCTGGCAGCCGCAGCTGTGGCTGCTGGACGGGCACGCGCTGTACATCCTTTCCGACGAGACGCGCCGCGACCCCCAGCTGACCGCCGAGACCATCCGCGAGCACGGCCTGGACTTCATCGAGGTCACTCCTTCTTTCCTCGCGCAGATGGCCGCGGCCGGGCTGATCAAGGACGGGGAGTGCCCGCTCGCCGTGGTCGGGGTCGGCGGCGAGGCGGTGCCGGACGCGCTCTGGGCCGGCCTGGCCGCCCTGCGCTCCACGGAGGCGTTCAACCTCTACGGCCCCACCGAGTCCACCGTGGACGCCCTGGTCGCCCGCGTCGGGGACAGCGCCTCCCCGCTGGTCGGCCGCCCGGTGGACGGCACCCGCGCCTACGTGCTCGACGCCGCGCTGCGGCCCGTCCCGCGCGGCGTCACCGGCGAGCTGTACCTCGCGGGCGCGGGCCTGGCCCGGGGGTACCTCGGCCGCCCGGGCCTGTCGGCCGAGCGGTTCGTCGCCGACCCGTTCGCCGGGCTGTTCGAGCAGGCCGGCGCCCGCATGTACCGCACCGGCGACCTGGCCCGATGGACCGCCGACGGCCGGCTCGACTACGGCGGCAGGGCCGACGACCAGGTGAAGATCCGCGGCTTCCGCGTCGAGCCGGCCGAGATCGAGGCCGTGCTGGACCGGCACGAGTCCGTCGCCCAGGTCGTGGTCGTCGCCCGCGAGGACCGCCCCCGGGTCAGACAACTGGTCGCCTACGTGGTCCCGTCCACGCCCGCCGACCCCGCCGACCCCGCCGACCCCGCCGACCCCGCCGACCCCGCCGACCCCGCCGACCCCGCCGACCCCGCCGACCCCGCCGACCCCGCCGACCCTTCCGGGCCCGTCAACCCGGCCGACTGCGCGGCCCCGGCCGACTCGGCCTCCCCGGCCGACCTTGCCGGGCCCGCCGGGCCGGCCGCGCTGCGTGCCTACGCCGCGGCCCGTCTGCCGGAGTACATGGTGCCGGCCGCGGTGGTCGTCGTTCCGGAGCTGCCGCTGCTGCCCAACGGCAAGCTCGACCGCAAGGCGCTCCCCGCGCCGGACTTCACCACGCGCACCGGGCGCGAGCCGGCCGGCGAACCGGAGCGCACCCTCGCGGCCGTCGTCGCCGAGGTGCTCGCACTGCCGCGTGCCGGTGCCGACGACGACTTCTTCGCCCTCGGCGGCGACAGCATCGTCGCGATGCAACTGGTCGGCCGGGCGCGGGCGGCGGGCTTGAGGATCACCCCGCGCCAGGTGTTCCAGCACCGTACGGTCGCGGCGCTGGCCACCGTCGCCGTCACGCTCGGCCCGGACGCCGGCGGCAACGCGCACGACGAAGGCACCGGCATGGTCCCGCTCACTCCGATCATGCATGCCATGCGGGAGCGCGGCGGCCCGATCAAGGGATACCACCAGGCGGCGCTGCTGCGGACCCCGCGGGACCTGGACGAGCCCACGCTCGCGTCGGTGCTCCAAGCCGTCGTGGACCGGCACGGCATGCTCAGGGCCCGCCTGGTGCGGACCCGGCCCGCCGCCGGCCACGCGGGGGAGCGGGCGCCGGCCTCCGGTGCGGCGGACCTGTCGGGGACCGAGCAGTGGTCCTTGCACGTCCCCACCCCTGGTACGACCGGAGTCCCCGGCACGACCGGAGCCCCTGATACGACCGGAGCCCTCGGCACGAATGGCATTCCCGGTGTGGCGGACGCGGACGGCGCCGCTGGTGTGGCGGCTTGGCTCGTTCGCGTCGACGCGGCGGGGGCCGACGGGACGGCGCTCCGCGCGGTGATCGCCGAGCACGCCCACGCCGCACGCTCCCGCCTCGACCCGGACGCGGGCGCCATGGTGCAGGCGGTCTGGTTCGACGCCGGCCGGGGCACGCCCGGGCGGTTGCTGCTGCTGGTCCATCACCTGGTGGTGGACGGCGTGTCCTGGCGGATCCTGCTGCCCGACCTGGCCGCCGCCTGGCGGGAGGTCACCGCCGGGCGCCCCCCGGCGCTCGCGCCCGTCGAGGTGTCGTTCCGCCGCTGGTCGCGAATGCTGGGCGCCCGCGCCGTCGACCCCGCCCGCGAGGACGAGCTCCCGCTGTGGACCTCGATTCTGTCGGGCGGCGGCACCATCGCCGTGGCGGTGCCGCTCGACCCCGGGCGTGATGTGGTCGCCACCACGCGTCACCTGTCACTCACCCTGCCCCCCGACCGGACGGCTCCGCTGCTCGGCCGGGTGCCCGCCGCCTTCGGCGCGACCGTCAACGACGTGCTGCTGACCGCCCTGGCGCTGGCCGTCGCCGACCGGCACCGCCGGACGGGCGGGCGCGGCTCCGGCAACGCGGTCCTGGTGGACCTGGAAGGCCACGGCCGCGATGAGCGACTGGCCGGCGGCGCGGACCTGTCGCGCACGGTCGGCTGGTTCACCAGCGTCGTCCCGGTCCGCCTTGATCCAGGACCTGTGGACCTGGACGACGCGCTCGCCGGTGGGCCGGCGCTCGACGAGGCGGTGGGCCGGATCAAGGAGCACCTGTCCTCGCTCCCCGCCGCCGGCATCGGACACGGCCTGCTGCGGCACCTGAACCCGGCGACGGGGCCGGAACTCTCCCGTCTCGGCGAGCCGGGTATCGAGTTCAACTACATGGGCCGTTTCGGCCGGCCCGACGCGGCCGACTGGTCCTACGCCCCGGAGGACGACGCCGCCGACCTCGACGCCGACCCCGGTATGCCGATGTCGCACGCGCTCACGGTCAACGCCCTGACCGAGGACCACCCCGGCGGGCCGGAGCTGACCGCCCACTGGTCCTACGCCTCGCGGCTGCTGCCGGAGGAGGCGGTGCGGGACCTCGCCGAGACGTGGTTCCGCGTGCTGCGAGCCCTGGTCGACCGCGCCGAGGCGCTGGGCGGCGACCGCTGACCACCACGACCCCCGACAACCGTTCCGCCGATCCTGAGGAGAGAGAACCCGAGATGAGCAACCCCTTCGACAACCCCGACGGCGTCTACTCGGTGCTGGTCAACGCCGAGGGGCAGCACAGCCTGTGGCCGGACTTCGCCGAGGTCCCCGCCGGGTGGACCGCCGTCCACGGGCCCGCCGCCCGCCAGGAGTGCCTCGCCTACATCGAGGCCAACTGGACCGACATGCGCCCGAAGAGCCTGGTGGACCAGGACGGCTGACCCCGAGGGCGTACGCGAGAAGGGCCGGGCCGCGATGGGAGTCGCGGGCCGGCCCTTCTCCGCGGGCGGTGCCCGGTGTGCCGGGGCGGGTCAGGAGGCCGGTTCGGTGACCTCGGTGGCGGGAGAGCCGTCGACGGCGGCCGCGAGCTGCGGCGCCAGCCGGTCGAGCGTGTACGGCAGGCTCAGCACCGAGACGAACGAGAAGGCGTTGCCGTAGTCGCCGGTCTCCTTGACGAAGACCTCGCGGCCCTGCCGGACGACCTTCAGGTCGCCGTACAGCTTGTCCTTGTGGAGCTTGGCCGCGTCCGCCGCGGGGTCGGCGACGATCCACACGATCGCGCCGGTGTCCAGCAGGTCGGTGCGCTCCTTGCTGATGTTGGCGCCGAACTGGTCGCCCACGGCCTGCTGCAGGCCGGAGGGCAGCGTGAAGCCCAGCGAGCTCAGAATGCGCGAGCGGTTGTCCTGCGGTCCGTACACGAAGATCCCCTGGTACGGGGTGGCGATCACCGCGGTGGCGCCGTCGAACTCCGGGTGCGCCTGCTTGGCGGCGGTGAACTCGGCCTCGACGCCCGCGACGAGCCTCTTGGCCTCCGCCTCCTTGCCCAGCGCCCTGCCGATGATCTCGGTCTGCCGCTGCCACGGGACGCCGTAGTCGGCGTAGTCCTTGGGCTGGGCCACCACGGGGGCGATCTTCGACAGGGTCGCGTACTGCTCCTTGGTCAGCCCCGAGTACAAAGCGAAGATCAGGTCGGGGGCCAGTGAGGCGATCTTCTCCACCTGCGGTCCCGTGCCGGTGTCCTTGAGCACGGTGGGCGCGGCGGCGGCGCCCAGCCGGTCGGTGGCCCAGGGGCCGATGGCGCCCTTGTAGCCGCCCAGCCATTCGGTGGTGCCGACCGGCACCGAGCCGAGAGCCAGTACGGAGTCCTGGTCGGTCAGCCCGACCGTCACGATCCGCTTGGGCGCGGCGGCGATGGTGGTGCCGCCGTATTTGTGCTCGATGGTCACCGGGAAGGCGCCGCCGCCGGGGGCGCCGGAGGGGTCGGCGGCGCTGGGGGCGGAGCCGCCGCCGGATCCGGTGCCGGAGCCGCAGGCGGCGACGGTGCCGCAGAGCAGCAGGACGGAGGCGAGCACCCCGGCGAGCCGGGTGCCTCTGGTGGAACGGGACATCGAGATTTCCTTCGGCTTTCGTCAGAGGATCGGTGCGTTGTGCGTGGGGGGAAGGTGGAGTGCGCCGGAACGGGCGTCCGACCAGGACTCCCAGAGCGCGGCGTAGGGTCCGCCGGCGGCGAGCAGTTCGTCGTGGAGGCCGCTCTCCACGACCCGGCCGCCGTCCATGATGACGACGCGGTCGGCGGTCGCGGCCTGGGTGAGGCGGTGCGCCACCACCAGGGCTGTACGGCCCTCGATCGCCCGCAGGGCGGCCTGCTCCAGGGCACGGGCCCCGGTGCTGCCCGCCTCGGCCGTGGCCTCGTCGAGCACCGCCACCGGCGGGTCGGCCAGGACGAGCCGGGCGAGGGCCAGTTGCTGTGTCCGCATGGCGGTGAGGCGGTGACCGCCGTCGCCGACGACCGTCCAAAGGCCCTCCGGCAGCGCTTCCACCCAGGTCAGGGCCTCCACGCGGGCCAGGGCCTCGCGCAGGTCGCCGTCGGTCGCCTCCGGGCGGGCCAGCCGCAGGTCCTCGGCCAGCGGCCCGGCGAAGACGTGCGTCTCCTGGGTGATCAGTGCCACCGCGGGGCCCGGCCGGTCCCGCTCAGGGACGGCCAGTCGTACCGAGCCCTGCGTCGGGCGGTGGACGCCGGCGATGAGCTTGGCGAGCGTCGTCTTGCCCGCCCCGCTGGCGCCGACCAACGCGACACGCTCGCCGCGGCGGATGACGAGATCGACATCGTGCAGCACGGACCGCCCGGCCTCGTACGCGTGCCCGACCCCGCTGACCGTCACCACGGGGTCCCCCGGAAGCAGCGAGCCTCCGGCATCCTCCGCGCGCCCCGCCCCCTCCGACGACGCCCCCTCCGACGACGGCTCCGCTGACGCCCCCTCGGATGACTGCCCACCCAATGCCGGCCGCTCGGGTGCCGGCAGGCCGGGTGCCGGTCGCTCGGACGAAGCCCGTTCGGGTGCCGGTCGCTCGGGTGCCCGGCCGGGTACGGGGTCCTCGGGTGCCGGCTGGTCGGCGACGGCGACCAGCCGGGCGAGGCTCGCGGCGGCCGACTGGGCGTCGTCGGCCAGGACCAGCGCGGAGTTGATCGGCGCGAACAGGCTGTGGAAGTACAGCGCCGCGGCCGTCGCGGTGCCGATGGACACCGCGCCGCCGCGCACGAGGAGGAAACCGGCGACCAGGACCGCCGCCAGGCCGATGTACTCCGCCACGTGCAGGCGGCTGTAGAACCGCAGCACTAGCCGTACCCCGCGCATGGTCAGCTCCACCGCCGACCACGACCGCTGCGTCACCCGCTTTTCGTGCTCGGCCTCCAGCCGGAACGCCCGGACGGTGGAGGCGCCGCTGATGCTGTCCAGGAGTTGCTGCCGCTGCGCCCCGTCGGCGACGCGCTGCCGCTCGTACAACGGCACGGCGTTGCGCACGTACCAGCGCGCGGTGTGCGCCTGGATCGGCACCACCAGCAGCGCCGCGAGCAGGAACCGCCAGTCGAGCACGGCCAGCGCTGCGAAAGTGAGCACGATGGCCAGTAGTGAGCGGGCCAGTTCGGGAAGGGCGGTCCGCACGGCCTCGGCCACGCGCGAGACGTCACCGGTGACCCGGGCGGTGAGGTCCCCGGACCCGGCCTGCTCCACCTGCGCGAGGGGAAGCCGAAGGGCGCGTCCGACGAACCGCTCGCGCAGCCGGGCGAGCGCGGTCTCCCCGAGCCGCGATATCAGGGACAGCCCGAGCGCGGTGCCGGCGCCCTGGACGACGGCGACCAGCACCAGCAGCGCGGCGGGCGCGGTGAGGGCCTGCGCGGGGCGCCGTCCGGCGACCAGGTCGACGATGTGCCCCAGCAGTGGCTGGATGAGCAGGCCGGCGGCCGTGGCGGCGACCATCACCGCGAACCCGCCGAACGCCAGGCCCCGGTGCGGTCGCAGCAGTTCCCTCGCGGCGGCCCAGGTCCGTGCCGGGCTCGCCGTGGGCAGCAGCGCCCGTCCCTCCTCAGGGCGGACGGGCGCGGACGTGGCCGGTGTCAGGCGATCCCCGGCGACGTCCGTCCCCGCCCCACCGCCGGACATGTCGGTACCGCCGGACATGTCGGTAACGCCGCCCATGCCGGCACCGCGAGACATGTCGGGGCTGCCGGGCGTGCCGGTGCCGCCTGTCGCACTGGCGTCGCGTGTCATGCCGGTGCCGTGGGGCGTGCCGGTGTCGCCTGTCATGCCAGCACCGCCGTGCGGTAGGCGGCGTGACGTCGCACCAGTTCGGCGTGCGGGGCGGTGTCGGTGACCTGGCCGTCGTCGAGCAGGATCACCCGGTCGGTGACCGCGAGCAGCGCGGGGCTGGTGGTGACCAAGATCGTGGTGCGGCCGCGGCGGAACTCGCGGATACCGGCGGCGACGCGTGACTCGGTGACCGCGTCCACCGCGGTGGTCGGGTCGTGAAGCACCAGCACGGGCCGTTCGGCGGCCAGGGCCCGGGCCAGGGCCACGCGCTGGCGCTGCCCGCCGGACAGCGAGCTTCCGCGCTCGCCCACCGCCGTGTCGCCGCCGAGCGGCAGGGCCCGGACGATCTCGTCGGCCCCGGCCGCCGCCAGCGCGCGGGCGATCCGGCCGGAGCCGGCGTCGCCGGGCGCCGCGGCCCCGACGTTGTCGTGCAGGGTGCCCTCGAACAGCTCCGCGTCGTGGTCGGCGACCAGCACCGCCATGCGCAGGTCGGCCGGGTCGAACTCGTTCAGCGGTACGCCGTCCAGCTCGATCACCCCGGAGTCGGGGTCGGAGCGGCGGCCGAGACAGCGCAGCAGCGCCGTGGCGTCCGCCGGATCGGTGGCGGCCACGCCGAGCACCTCGCCGGGGGCGACGTCGAGGTCCACCTGGCGGAGCCCGCCGTGGCTGACGCCGCGCAGCCGGACCGCGCCCCGCACGGGCCGCGCCGGCCGCGCGCCGCCGGAGGTCACCTGCGGCGGCGCGGACAGCACCTCGGCTATGCGCGCCGCCGAGGCCCGGCCCTGGGCGACGTCGGCGTTGACGTAGGAGAACACCTCCAGCGGTCCCAGCAGGAACAGGGCGAGACCGACCGCGGAGACGAGCTGGCCCAGGCTGATGTCGCCCTGGAGGGCGAGCCGGCCGCCGGTGAGCGCGACGACGGCGATCAGGCATCCCGTGAGGGTCAGCACCATGCCGTTCTGCAGTGCCTCCGCCCGGGCCGCCCGCAGCGTGGCCGCCAGCGAGTCGCGGCTGGCGCGCCGGTAGCGGGCGACGGCCGCCGACTCGGCGCCGATGCCCTTGAGCACGCGAAGCCCGGTCACCAGGTCGGTGGCGACACCGGAGGCGTGCGCGGCACGCTCCTGCTCGGCTTCACTGCGGCGCTCCAGGGGCTTGCCGAGCAGATGCCCGAGCCAGAGCAGTACGGGCGTCCCGGCCAGCACCGTGAGGCCGAGCGGCACGGAGATCCGCAGCAGCACCACGGCGCCGACCAGGAGCCCCGTCAGCGCCGAGATGCCGATCATCACGGCCATGGCGACGGCGCCGACGCGCTTGGCGTCCTCGGTCGCGATGGTGGCCAGGGTGCCCGGCAGCCTGCCGTTCTCCGCCCCGCCGCCGGGATCCAGCACGCGGCGTACCAGTTCGACGCGGAGCGCGTGGGCGCTCCGCTCGGCGGCTCGCTCCCCGGCGCGGGCGCCGAAGCGGAAACCGAACGACAGCCCCACGTACACGACGGCGAGCACCGCGAGCCACCCCAGCAGCGCCCCGGCGTCGCCGCCGGCGACGGCCTGGTCGATCACGACGCCGATCAGGACGGGGACCAGGGCCTCGCCGGCCTGGTGACCGGCTCCGAGCACCGACCCGAGCGCGAGGTCGCGCCGCTGTCCCCGGATGGCGCGCAGCAGTACCGCCCGCCCGGGCGCACCCGTCCGCGCCCGCGAGAAGCCGCCGGTCCCGAGGCCGCCGGCATCGGCGCCGGGCGCGGTGCCGCCGGCACCGGGGTCGCCGGTCACCCTGTGGCCCTGGGGGAGGAGGCGGAGGGCACGTGCGGGCGTCCGGCCGGGCCCAGGATGGAGCCGAGGATCTCTCCGGCCCGCACGGCGGTGGTCGACAGCAGCGTGGAAGTGAGGCCGTGGGTGTGCTCGGTCGCGCCCTGCAGGTAGATGCCGCAGTCCATGCCGCCGGCGGTCTCCAGGCGGTGGTCGCGGCCCACGCGCAGGCCGCCGCGCTCGTCGCGCAGGCAGTACGCGCCGGCCGCGCCGAGCAGGTCCAGCGGGTCGACCGGCCGGTACCCGGTGGCGTAGACCACGGCGTCCGCCCGCAGCCTCTCCACCTCGCCGCCGGCCAGCGACCGCACGGTCACCTCCACATGGGTGCCCTCGTCGCTCAGCCCGGTCACCCGGGACATGTTCATGACGCGAAGGCGCTCGGTCCCGGCCGCCCGCTCCTCGTACACCCGCCGGTAGAGCTCCCGCAGCAGGTCGAGGTCGACGACGGCGTAGTTGGTGTTGGCGTGGTAGTCCAGCAGCATGCGCTTCACCGGTTCGGGGGAGGCGTAGAAGTCGTCCACGGCGGCCGGGTCGAAGATCCGGTTGGCGAAGGGGCTGTCGTCGGCGGGGCTGTACCCGTAGCGGGCGAACACGGCGCAGATCTCGGCGCCGGGAAACCTGCGGTGCAGGTGCTCTGTGACCTCGGCGCCGCTCTGCCCGGCGCCCACGACGACGAACCGGCGCGGCGGGGAGGTCAGGCCGTCCAGTCGGGTGAGCAGCTCCTGGCTGTGCCACACCCGGCCGTCGGTCACCATCCCGTCCGGCAGCGTGGGCCGCAGACCGGCCGCGACCACCAGATTCCGGGCGCGGCAGGTCGCGAGCTCGCCGTCCGGCCCGCCGCGCTGGACGACGACGTCGAGCAGCTCCACCCGCCCGTCCGCGTCCTCGACCGGCCGCACGGTGACGACCTCGGCGCCGTACCGCACCCGGTCGTCGAAGTCGGCGGCCACCCAGGACAGGTAGTCGTGGAACTCCAGCCGGGTCGGGTACATCGTCTTGAGGTTGATGAAGTCGGCCAGCCTGCCCTTCGCGTGCAGGTAATTGACGAAGCTGTGGCGGCTGACCGGGTTGCGCATGGTGACCAGGTCCTTCAGGAAGGACACCTGCATCGTCGCGCCGTCGAGGAGCATGTCGCGGTGCCAGCCGAACGCCTCCTGCTTCTCCAGGAACACCGCGTCCAGAGGGCTGTCCCCGCGCTCGGCGAGGGCGACGGCGAGGGCGAGGTTGGACGGGCCGAAGCCGATGCCGACGAGATCATAGACGCGGGTCATGGCGTCCGCTCCTTCATACGGTCTGGTCCTTCATGCGATGGGGGCGATGCCGGGAAGGGCTGGACGAGGTAATGATTAGGTATGCCTAACCTAAATAAGGTAAGGCAGGCCTAAGTAACCATCCCGTGCGCACGGCTGTCAAGCTCGGGGCGGAGCCGAGCGGGGGCGAGGGAGGCCAGGTGGGGTCGGACGGGGCCGCTAGGGGTTTCGTCCGGGACCGGGCGCCCCGGCGCCGGACGGACCGCGGGTACGCCGGAGTGTCTGGGACACGCGCGGTCCGCGGCCGAAATGGCGTTCCATGGCGTTCAATCTCATGATCAGTCATGACGATTGGAATTATTTGCCCAGGTCACCGTGATCCCGGCCTCCATCTCGGGTATGGCGAAATTGATCCGTTCCGAGAAGCAAAACGGGAGGCGGTGAGGTCATGACTAGACCGACCGGCCTGGAGGCGCACCCCGACATCGTGGCCATGAGAGCCAAGTACGAGCGGGCGAGCTCCAGCATGGCGGCGCAGGTGATAGACGGGCTGACGCTCCTGGCGGGGCTCTATCTCGCGATATCCCCGTGGGTGGTGGGGTTCAACGGCCTGTCGCGGCTGTCGGTGAGCAACATGGTCACCGGGCTGGCCCTGGCCGCCCTCGCCCTGGGGTTCGCGTCGGCGTTCGGCCGGACGTACGGGCTGACGTGGATCGCGCCGATCCTCGGGGTCTGGACGATCCTGTCCCCGTGGATCATCCGGTCCCACACGACCGGGTCGATCTGGAACAACGTCATCACCGGCATCGTCATCCTGCTGCTCGGCCTCGGCGCCATGGCGGTGGGAAACCGCAAGATGCCGATGCGGCAGTAACGGAGTGCCCGGCCGGGTGTGGCGGGCGCGCCTCGCCACACCCGCTGCGCGCTCCCGCCGGCGGCCAGGCGGCAACCTGGACGGCCCGGCCGTTTGCCGCGCTCAGCACGGGTATGGGGTCCTCGTGGAGCTGCGACAGAGCAATCCCGCCGAACCGGGCATCCGCCGCAGGCGCCGGGGACGCGGGTTCAGCTATCACTGGCCGGACGGCCGGCCGGTGAAGAACCGGCGGACGCTGGAGAGGCTCAAAGCCCTCGCCATCCCGCCGGCGTGGCGCGAGGTATGGATCTGCCGGGACGCCGACGGCCACGTCCAGGCCGTAGGGACCGACACCGCCGGCCGGCGGCAGTACCGCTACCACGACGTGTGGCGGGAGGAGCAAGATCGTGTCAAGTTCGACCGCGTGTGCGAGATGGCGCGCAGGCTCCCCGCCTTCCGTGAACGCGTCGGCAAGGACCTGCAGCGGCGCGGCCTCGGCCGCGACCGCGTGCTGGCCGCCGCGGCCCGCATGCTCGACATCGGCTTCTTCCGCGTCGGCGGCGAGTCCTACGAGTCCTACGGGCTCGCCACCCTGCGAACCGAGCATGTGACCTGCGGAAACGGCATGGTCACCTGCTCCTACCCGGCCAAGGGCGGCAAGCCCAGGGAGGTTCGGCTCATCGACGCCGAGGTCTGCAAGGTGGTCACCGCGCTGCACCGCGACGGCGGCGACGGAGAGCTGCTGCGCTACCAGGAGGGCTCGGTCTGGGTGGACGTGCGCAGCGAGGACATCAACGCCTACCTGCGCGAGACCATGGACTTCGAGGTGACGGCCAAGGACTTCCGCACCTGGCACGCCACCGTGCTGGCGGCGGTCGGCCTGGCCGTCTCCGCCCGGGCCCGCAACAGGACCGGCAGGAAGCGCGCCGTCAGCCGTGTGATGAACGAGGTGGCCGACTACCTCGGCAACACCCCGGCCGTGGCGCGGGCCTCCTACGTCGACCCCCGGGTGATCGACGCCTTCGACAAGGGCCGCACGATCGAGCGGGCGCTGGTCGAGCTCGGCGCCGACGCCGGGTTCGGCCAGCTCGCGACGCACGGCGGCGTCGAACGGGCGGTGATCAGCCTGCTCCGCCGTTCATAGCCGCTCCCGGCCGGCGCCGCGCTGCCGGAGCCGGGGAAAGGAAGGGGAACAGCCATGACCGACCTGAAGGACGGCCGCGCGGCCGCCACGGACCTGGGAGACGGCCGGCCCGCCGCGAACCCGTACGCCTCCCTGTCGACCGCCGAGCTGGTCCGGCACCTGTCGGAGGACGTGTCCCGGCTGGTCAAGGACGAGATCCGGCTGGCCGCCATCGAGCTCACCGGCAAGGGCCGCAAGGCCGGCCTCGGCGCCGGCCTGTTCGGCGGCGCCGGAGTGGTCGCCCTGTACGGCGGCGGGGCGCTGGTCGCCGCGCTGATCCTGCTGGTGGCCCAGGCGCTCGCGCCCTGGATCTCCGCCCTGATCGTGGGCGTGGTGCTGCTGATCGTCGCCGCCGTGCTCGCGCTCGTGGGCAAGCGGCAGGTCGCCAGGGCCACGCCGCCCCTGCCGCAGGAGGCCATCCGCAGCATCAAGGCCGATGTCGACGCCGTGAAGGAGAGTGCACACCGATGACCGAGAACGACCCGATCGGCGCGGACCACCGCCCCACCGCGGGCGAAGTGGGCCTGCGCAGACAGGAGCCGGGCACCGCGACGCCTGAGTCCGCCGGCCCCTCGCTCAACGTGCCCGAGGTCCACGCGCCGCCCAAGCCGTACGTGAAGCCCGTGGTCAGCCACGGCAGGGGCGACCCGCTCGCCGGGCTGTCCGAGACGCCCGTCCGCGCCGCCGAATCCACGCCGGCGGCCGAGCCCGGACACGCGGCCGCCGAGTCCGGCCACGGTTCGCCCGACGGGCACGGTTCGCCCGACGGCGGGCACGGCGGCACGCGCGTCTCGGAGGCCGACCGGCTGCGGGACGACATCGTGCGCACCCGCGAGGAGCTCGGCCGCACGGTCGAGGCGCTCGCGCACAAGGTCGACGTGAAGTCCCGCGCCCAGCGCAAGGTGGCCGAGACCAAGGCCGCCGCCAAGGAGAAGGTGACCGAGACCACGGCCGCGGCCAGGGACAAGGTGACCGGCACCACCGCCGCCGCGAAGGAGAAGGCCGCTGAGATGGCCGACCGCCTGCGCGGCGTCGCCCACACCCGGACCGGCGAGGGGGCCACCGGCATGGACACCGAGATGGACACCGGCCTGGGCCTCGGCCCGGGCACAGGGGAGACGGCCCGTGAGCCTGTTCCCGAGCGGCTCAGAAGTGTGGCGGAGCAGGTTTCCACCCAGGCGCGCCGCCGTCCTGGTGTGATCATCGCGGCGGGCGCCGCCACCGTGGCCGGGGCGGGGCTGCTCGCCTGGGCGCAGCGGCGCGCCCGTCCCGGCACCGCCCACGAGGCGTGGCACGCGGCCCGTCAAGCCCGCGACCGCATGCTGTCCCGCCGCACCTGACCACCCCGCCGCGCCACGCCGCGCCACGCCGCGGTGCGCTGCCCGCGGGGAACGGCGCGGCCGGCGGCGGAGGCGCGGTGTGCGGGCGGGTGGTCTCTCGTCAGGCCGATCGGACGGGAAACAGTCGGTCATGGGAGGCATGTCGCGGTTGTCGGCGCCGAAGCGGCGGCGGATGCTCGACAGGCGTCATCAGGCGTCATCAGGCGTCATCAGGCGTCATCAGGCGCCGTCCGCGTAGCACCGTCGTCCGCTTCGCCGCCGACCGCCCGTTCGACGGCCCGTCCGCCATCCCCCCGTCCGCTCCGCCGCGCAGTGCGCGGCGCACTTCGCACGAGGGGAACCGCATGCCGCCGCATCCCAACATGGACCCCGAGCTGGCCGCGGGGCTGGAGCACGCCTTCATCCCGCCGATCGACTTCGCCCGGATGTCCCCCGAGGACCTGCCTGCCCTGCGACGGCGGATGGCTGGCGCGTTCGCGGCCATGCCGCCGATGACCGGTCCGGGCGTCACGGTCGAGGACCAGCGTGTGCCCGGCCCGGACGGCGCGCCCGACCTCAGGCTCCGCGTCTACCGGCCCGCCGAGCGCCGCGGCCCGACGCCGCTGCCGTGCCTGTACTGGATCCACGGCGGCGGGATGATCCTCGGCCTGGTGGAGATGGACGACGCCCGGGTGGCGACCTTCGTGCGCGACGTGGGTTGCGTGGCGGTCTCGGTGGAGTACCGCCTGGCTCCCGAGCACCCGTACCCCGCCCCGGTCGAGGACTGCTACGCCGGCCTGGTGTGGACGGCGAAGAACGCCGGCGACCTCGGCGTCGACCCCGCGCGCATCGCCGTCGGCGGAGGGAGCGCCGGCGGAGGGCTCGCTGCGGGCACCGTCCTGCTGGCCCGCGACCGCGGCACCCCCGCCGTCGCGTTCCAGCTGCTGCTGGCGCCCATGCTCGACGACCGGGGAACCACCCCCTCGTCCCTGCGGTCGGAGGATGCGGTGGCGTGGAACAGCGCCGCCAACGCCTTCGGCTGGCGGGCGCTGCTGGGCGAGGCGGCCGGGTCCGCCGGCGTGCCGCCGTACGCGGCGCCGGCCAGGGCGGAGGACCTGTCCGGGCTGCCGCCCGCCTACATCGACGTCGGCGAGCTGGAGGTCTTCCGCGACGAGTGCGCCGACTACGCCCGCCGGCTCGTCCAGGCGGAGGTGTCCACCGAGTTCCACATGTACCCGGGGGCCTTCCACGGGTTCGACGCGCTGGTGCCGGGCGCCGAGCTGAGCCGCAGAGCCGTCGCCGGACGCTCCGCCGCCCTGCGCCGCGCCCTCGCCCGTTGAAAGGCGTGCCCGCCGCGCCCGCGGCGGGCCGGGCGGCGCGGCGGTCAGCCGGCGAGGAGGCGGGCCAGCAGCGCGCCGCAGCCGGCGGCGGCCAGCCCGGCCGCCACGCTCAGGGCGACGTTCAGCGCCGACAGCAGCCGTGCGCCGTTCTGGACCAGGCGGAGCGTCTCGTAGCCGAAGGTCGAGTACGTGGTCAGCGCGCCGCAGAACCCGGTGCCCAGCAACGCCATCACCCCGTCGCCCGCGGGCAGCGCCACGAGGAAGCCGAGCAGCGCCGAGCCGGAGACGTTCACGGTGAAAGTGCCCCAGGGGAAGGCCGCGTCGTGCCGTGCCTGCACGAAGCGGTCGGTCAGGTAGCGCAGCGGGGCGCCCAGCGCCGCGCCGAGGATCACCAGCAGCACACTCACGGCGCGGTCCCGCCGGGCCGGGCGGTGTAACGGATCACCTCGACCTGGTCCAGGACGACCAGCCCCTCGGTCACCAGCTCGTCCAGGCGGGGCAGGAAGGCGCGGACGCGCTCCTCGGCGTCCACGATGATGACCACGACGGGCAGGTCCTCCGACAGCGACAGGATGCGGGAGGTGTGGATGCGCGAGGTCGCGCCGAAGCCCTCGATGCCGCGCACGACGCTCGCCCCGGCGAGCCCCGCCTCGTGGGCGCGGCGGACGATCTCGTGGTACAGCGGCCGGTGGTGCCACTGGTCGGACTCGCCGACGAAGACCGACAGCCGGAGGGCGGGGCCCTGGAGCTTCATCGTCTTCACCATGTCCGCCATGCCGGCCTCGTCCCTGGTCATGACCGCCCCGTGCGGAGCAGCCGCAGCGCCGCGCGGGTGAGCACGGCGCCCGCGTACACGGCGGGCACGGCGCACAGCACCGTCCCCGCCAGGTAGGCGAGCGCGACGCCGGGCGCTCCGGCGGCGGTCGCGCGGCCGATGTCCACGATGTACCCCGAGAAGGTGGTGAACCCGCCGAGGACGCCCACCCCGAGGAAGGGGCGCAGCAGCCGGTGCACCTGGCCCGCCTCGGCGATCGTGGTCATCAGCACGCCGATCAGCAGGCATCCGGCCACATTGATGCCGAAGGTCGTCCACGGGAACCCGCCGGGCGGATGCGGGAAGGCGGCGCCGAGCCAGAAGCGGGCGAGCGCGCCGATCACCCCGCCCGCGGAGATCACGCCGAGGGTGTCCCAGGGGACCGGCGAGCCGTCCATGGCACCGACCCTATCGGCGGGAGCCGGACGGCCGGATCGCCGGGCCAGGTGAGCGGACCGGATGTGAACCACATCACAGGGGCCCTTGCGGACGGTGGCGGCCCGGAGTGAAGATCGCAGTCACCATCTCCGCTCCTGAGGAGGATCAGGTGCCCCCGGACAGCGATCTCCACGCCGAGGACATGCGGTCACAGCGGCGCAAGGCCGCGTTCGCCGGCGTCGTCGGCACCGCCATCGAGTGGTACGACTTCTTCCTGTACGGGACGGCCGCCGCGGTGGTCTTCCCGCAGGTCTTCTTCCCCCAGTCCAGCGAGTACGCCGGGACGCTCTCCTCCTTCGCGACCTACGCGGTGGGCTTCGCCGCCCGGCCCGTCGGAGCGGCGATCTTCGGGCACTGGGGCGACCGCATCGGCCGCAAGGCGACGCTCATCGTCACCCTCGCCCTGATGGGGGTGTCCAGCGCCCTGATCGGCGTGCTCCCCGGCACCGCGTCCATCGGCGTCGCGGCGCCGGTGCTGCTGGTGGTGCTGCGCGTCCTGCAGGGCATCGCGGTCGGCGGCGAGTGGAGCGGCTCGGTGCTGCTGTCCATGGAATGGGGCGACCAGAGGCGCCGCGGGCTGATGGCGAGCTGGCCGCAGACCGGCGTCCCGATCGGCCTCATCCTCGGAACGGGCATGATGTCCCTGCTGGCGACCACCGCCGGCGACGCCTTCGTCGAGTGGGGCTGGCGGGTGCCCTTCCTGGCGAGCATCCTGCTGGTCGCCGTCGGCCTGTGGGTGCGCCTGCGCGTCATGGAGACGCCGCTGTTCGCCCAGGTGATCGAGCGGCGCCAGGTGGCGCGGCTGCCGATCGCCGAGGTGCTGACCCGGCACCCCAAGGAGGTCGTGCTGAGCGCGCTCGCCCGGGCCTCCGAGCAGTTGCCGTTCTACATCTTCACCACCTTCGCGCTCACCTACGTCGTCAAGGAGGTCGGCCTGTCCAGCGGGTTCGCGCTGGCGGCGGTGACCTGCGCGGCGGCGCTGGAGCTGGCGGCCATCCCCGCCTTCGGCCACCTGAGCGACCGGGTCGGCCGGCGCAAGGTGTACGCGACGGGAGCGGTGGTGCTGGCTCTCGTGGCGTTCCCGTACTTCATGGCGCTCAACACGGCCATCCCGGTCGTGGTGTTCCTGACCATCATGATCGTGCAGATCCAGCACTCCATGGAGTACGGCCCGCAGGCGGCGATGATCGCCGAGAGCTTCCCGACCGGCCTGCGGTACGGCGGCGCCGGGCTGGGGTACCAGCTCTCCTCGCTCATCGCGGGAGGCCCGGCGCCGCTGGTGGCGACCTGGCTGCTGCACGACTTCGGCTGGCAGGCGATCGCGCTGTTCATGATCGCGGGGGCGGTCGTCGGATTCACCGCGACTCTGCTGCTGCCCGACCGCTCGAAGGTCGACATCGCCGACCACGCCGCCTACTGACGGCCCGCCGGTGCGTCAGTCGACCTCGGCGCTGCCGCTGACCCGCAGCTTGCGGCGGGCCCGCTCGTAGAAGGTGGTGGTGCCGAGGCGGACCACGCGGCCCGCGCAGCGCACCGCCGTCACGGTGAGGCGGTCACCGGGCGACAGCCGCGCGCCGACCGAGCCGTCCACCTCGACGGCGAGCTGCCCGCTGGAGGGCAGCAGGTCCAGGGTGACCTCCTCGTCGGCCGACAGCACCAGGGCCCGGTTGAAGGAGGAGTGGGCCGCGGCCGGGACCACGAGGAACCCCTCGACCAGCGGCGAGACCAGCGGGCCGCCGGCGGAGAAGTTGTAGGCCGTCGAACCGGTCGAGGTGGCCACGATGACGGCGTCGGAGGCGTACCGGACGAAGGGCTGGCCCCCCACCGAGATCGACACCGCCGACAGCCCCTCGCCGGGGATGCGCACCAGGGCGATGTCGTTGAACGCGGTGACCGTCTCGCCGTCGGGCATGGACGCCCGGACGGCCATGCGCGGCTCGACGGTGAAGCGGTGGTTGTCGATGGCCGACAGCGCCGGCGGCAGCTCCTCGACGTCGATCTCGGCGAGGAAGCCCAGCTTGCCCAGGTTGACGCCGAGGACCGGGGTGATGCGCTCGGAGGCCAGCCGCATGGTGCGCAGCATCGTGCCGTCGCCGCCCAGGCTCACCAGCAGGTCGGCGCGCTCGACGAGCGTGGCGGCGTCGACCCGCACGGCACTGCAGTCGATGCGGCCCACCTCGTCGGGCAGGCCGAGCACGGTGACGCTCCTGGTGCGGGCCCACTCGATGATGGTGTCGATGGCCTCCTTCGAGTCCCGCTGCGGGTGCAGCACCAGCCCTACGGTCTTGACCATGCCCATGCAGGCAACTGTACGGCCGCCCGCCTCCTGCGGACGCCGGTGTCCCCGCCATGGTGGCCCGCCGGCCGCGGCCTTCGCGGGCCGCGTGGCGACCGGGACGACGCACGACGACGGATCACGACGCACGACGACGCGGGACGACACCGCGCCGGGCGCGGGAGGCGGCCCGGGTGATTGTGTAGTCGACACTATCCGCCATCGCCTAATTAAGTGGTGCTGACACCAGTTTGGCGGCCGATGTGGCGTCGTTCCGGGCCGATGACGCGCTGATCGACGTGGTAAACCGAGGGCGGGCCGGAAACCGCGCTAACTTAGCCCCAAGAGCCGGCCAATGCGCCGCCCTGTTCCACACGTGGGAGGCGGCGGAAATCGGGTATATTCTTGAGGGGTCAAACTATGCCCTGTGAAAGGAGTGGAAGATGGCGACACAGATCCAGACGCTTCTCATCGACGACCTGGAAGGTGGCGAAGCAAAAGAGACGGTGTCCTTCGCGATTGACGGCACCAGCTACGAGATCGATCTGAACGACAAAAACGCCAGGAATCTCCGCGAGGCTCTTTCGCCTTTCGTGTCCAGCGCGCGCCGGGCTGAGAGCGCTCCCGCCCGGGGGCGCAAGCGTGGCGGCTCTCAGCGTCCCTCTCGCGACAAAAGCTCCGAGATCCGCGCTTGGGCCAAGGCGCATGGCCTGAACGTCAGCGAGCGGGGCCGCATCGCCTCGCACATCGTGGCACAGTACGAACAGGCTCAGTGATTGATTAAGCCGTCCCGCCCGGTTTAGTCGCCCGGCGAGCATGTGATCCGCCGTGCGGGTCGCCGCACGCGGACCGCGTTTGCGGCCGCCGTGCTCGCAGCGGGCAGAGGCCGTCCCAGTGGGGAGGACGGCCCCGCCCGGCCTCCGCCGTCCTCGTGGACGACGGGGTTGACCTGCGGATCCGCGGCGCTGGTCGGTGCGCGTCCAGGGGCGGCCCCGTCGAGCGTGCTCGGGTCGCCATTCGCGGAAGGGTAGTGCTGGCTTCAGTCACTTTGTCACATTGAGCACTATTCCTTACCATCGTTACGTGTTAGCCGTGCCGCCGCCCGGCTCTGGAGGAGTCCCCGGAAACAATGGGCAGGCAGCACGCCGCCGGCAAGGCGGCTTTCCACCCGTAACCGACGCTTAACAGGTGCGAGAGGTCGCGGGATCGCCGCGCGACAACCGCCGTGTGCGCCTTGCCGTGCCCGGGCGCCGGGTATGCCGGCCCTCGGCCATGTCAATCCGAACCGATCCGGCCGGGACATGACGACTTGACGCATCCGCCTTACCGACGTCACCATCTTGCGATAGCGTCTGCCGTCACGCCGCTCTCACCCGCCTACTCCGCGGCCGGCCCGAACCTGCCGGGAGGGTCCTGTCCGACCGCATGCCGTCTCACCGGCCGTAATGGGAATGCTCGCCGCGGCCGGGGCGATTGCCCGGGCATTTTCCGGCGCGGAGCCTATCGCGGCGGCCCGGCGGGCGTCCGCTGTCCGCTTCCGGACATTCGCCGCCGTCCCGTGCCCAATCCGCCGCGTTACATGCGATCGCGATATGCAATGCCTCCGGCGAGCCTATTGACCGGTCGTCGTGCCGGTGAATGCCCGCCGATCCTTAGCGGCCCCGCGTACCCGCGTATGGCGGTTTGTCGTACCTTTCCGCTCCTATAAGTCATAGGAGCATGGCCTCCGCGCCCCTGGACCGCCCGCCGGACGCGCTGAACGAGGGCATGGTGACCAAGGGCGTGGTGACCGAGGGCCGCCCGCACGCGGGGCCATGACGCGATCAGCGGGTCGTCAACTCCTCCTCAAGTGCCGCCGGCGCCGAGGTAGCGCCCGGTGCGAGCGGGTAGCCATGGGAGCAGTTGTCCATCAAGGGGGAGAGGGCAATGAAACGTGCGGTTCTGGGGGCGGTGTCGCTCGGCGGCATCGGCCTGGGCGTGATGCGATGGCGCTCCTCGCGCCGGAGCAAGGCCAGGACGCGGCGGGAGGCCGCCCGCTGGCTGATGGTCACCATCAACCGCCGGCCGGAGGAGGTGCTGGCGGAGGGCCGGCTCCCCGAGCCGCTGGCGAGGTTGGGCGACACCGTGGAGGTGCGGGTGCGCGAGGCGCCCGGAGGCCGCGGCACCGAACTCGGCGCCCGCCCGCTCGCGGGGGTGCCCACCGGCGCCACGCAGGTGCTCGCCCGGCTTGGCGGCGAGGATCCGCGCCAGGCGGTGCGAAGGGCGCTGCGGGAGTCCAAGTGCCTGATGGAGACGGGGGAGGTGCTGCTGCCGGACGCGCCGCCGAGCACGCGGCCCACTCCCGCCGGGAAGATCCTGGATCTTGCCGTGCAGCGCGCGGGCGGGGAGGGGCGGCTGTGAAGGCACTGTGCTGGCAGGGCGTGAACGAGCTGTCGGTGGAGCGCGTCCCCGACCCCAGGATCCTCAACGCCCAGGACGCCATCGTCAAGGTCGGCCTCACCACGACCTGCGGTTCCGACCTGCATCTGCTGGGCGGCTACATCCCGGCCATGCGGGCGGGCGACGTGATCGGGCACGAGTTCCTCGGCGAGGTCGTCGAGGTCGGTACCGGGGTGCGCCGGCACAAGGCCGGCGACCGGGTCGTGGTGTGTTCGATCATCGGCTGCGGCCGCTGCTGGAACTGCGAGAACGGCCTGTGGTCGGCCTGCGACAACTCCAACCCCGATCCCGGTCTGACCGACATGCTGTGGGGGCAGCCGTCCGCGGGCATCTACGGCTACTCCCACGCCACCGGCGGGTTCAAGGGCAGCCACGCCCAGTACGTCCGCGTCCCCTTCGCCGACCACGGCGCCTTCGCCGTGCCCGACGGCGTGAGCGACATGGACGCCCTGTTCTGCTCGGACGCGGCGCCCACGGGCTGGATGGGCGCCGACCTCGGCGGGGTCAAGCCCGGCGACGTGGTCGCGGTGTGGGGCTGCGGCGCCGTCGGCCAGATGGCGGCCCGCGCGGCGATGCTCCTGGGCGCCGAGCGGGTGATCGCCATCGACCGCCACCCCGAGCGCATGACCATGACCGAGCGCCACGTGGGCGCCGAGACCCTGGACTACACCCGCACCGACGTGGTCGCCGAGCTCAAGGAGCGCTCTGGCGGCAGGGGCCCGGACGTCTGCATCGAGGCCGTCGGGCTGGAGGCCGACAGCGCCGGGCCGACACGCCTGTACGACCGGGTGAAGCAGCGGGCGGGCCTCACGCTGGACCGTCCGGCCGCGGTGCGCGAGGCCATCTACGCCTGCCGCAAGGGCGGCTCGGTGTTCGTGCTCGGCGTCTTCGCGGGGCTGGTCGACAAGTTCCCGCTCGGCGCGATGATGAACAAGGGCCTGACCGTCAGGGGCGCCCAGCAGCACGGGCAGCGCTACATCCCGAGACTGCTCGACATGGTGAGCAACGGCGAGCTGCGCACGGCCCACATGGCGACCCACACCATGCCGCTGGAGCACGGGCCGCACGGCTACGACCTGTTCAAGAACAAGAAGGACGGGTGCGTGCGCGCGGTCTTCCGCCCCTGGGCTTAGTGCGGTGACCGCATGCCTCCACGGCCGCCGCCCGGTCAGCCGGCGGGCGGGGGTAGCAGGCGGCGGGTGGCCGCGAGCTCGGCCTGCAACGCCCGCACCTGGTGTTCCAGCTCCAGGATCCGGCGGATCGCGACCAGGGTCATGCCCTCGCCGGACAGCTCGGCCACGTACTGCACGCGGGTGATGTCGGCGCGCGAGTAGCGGCGCTGGCCGCCGGAGGAGCGCTGGGGGCGGACGACCTCGAACTCGTCCAGGCGGCGCAGGAAGGACTGCTGGACCTCGAGCATGTCGGCCACCTGCCCCAAGGAGTACAACGGCGCGTGGTGGTCGTCGATGGGAAGCCGGGTCATGGGCGCCTCCAGGCGCGTCGGGCCGGCGCCGCTCGCGCGGTGCCGGCCCATCGTCTCTCGGGGGTGGCGGATCAGGCGCGGATCGCCTTGGCGTCGTCGCTGCGCTGGATCTCGACCTTCCGCGGCCTCGCGCGCTCCAGGACGGGGATGCGGACCTGCAGCACGCCATTGTGGTAGGCGGCGTCCACGGCTTCGCTGTCGAGGTGCTCGGACAGGTACACGCGGCGGGTGAAGGTGCCCATCGGGCGCTCGCGGACGAACGGGCGGTCGTCCTCGGACAGCTCCTCCGCGCGGCCGGCGCTCACGCTCAGCACGCCGCGGTCGACGGTCACCTCGATGGAGTCGGGGTCGATGCCGGGAAGGTCGAAGCGGAGCAGCACGTCGTCCTTGCGGCGGATGCCGTCGAGGGGCATGACTGCGCGGGCGCTTCCCTCCCCCCAGCCGAGGCTGCCGCGGGTCAGGCGGTCGAACTGGCGCTCAACCTCCTGAACGAAGGGATCGATCGACGTCAACAGCATCTCCGGAACCTCCTCTGAATATCTGCGTCGAGGAAACCTCTGACTTGATTCGTAGGTTAGCTCGATCCCCGGATGGATGCAAGCGGCCCGGGCCGGGCGTCCGTCGTGCGGACCGCCCCTGTCAGAGGGCGCCGTCTCTGGCGGGTCCGCTGAGTCCGTGCTGGACGGGTGCCCTGTTCGCGGCGTGCGCGGGCGAGCCGAAGGTCCCGTCGAGCTGGGGACCTTCGCCGCTGACAGCTCTTCCCGGCCGGCGGGACGATCGATATCAGGGCGCTGGACAGGGGAGGCAACCATGGTCGTGAATGTCGGCGACGTCATGGGCAGGGTCGCCATCGCGGTGAGGCTGGACACCTGCTTCGCCGACCTGGTGGAGACGATGCGCCGCTTCAAGGTCGGCGCCGTGGCCGTCGTCGACTCCGGCCGCCGGCCGGTCGGAGTGGTGTCGGCGGACGACCTGCTGCTGCGGGAGATCGGCGCCGAGCGCGTCGAAGCGGTCATCGAGGGCCGCGGGCCGGACCGTGGGCACACGATGGCCGCGGGGGGCAAGGGGAGCAAGGGGGGCAAAGGGGGCAAGGGGGGTACGGCCGCCCAGGTGATGAGCAGTCCCGCGATCACCGTGACCGAGGTGACGCCGGTCCGGGAGGCGGCCCGCCTCATGCACGAGCACCGGATCAGGCAGCTTCCCGTCGTGGACCGCGTCACCGGCAAGATCGTCGGCACCGTGCACCAGGCCGACCTGCTCAAGATCTTCGTCCGGCCGCCCGCGGAGGTGCTCGACGACGTCGAGGAGGCCGTGCGCGGGGCCGGCGTCGAGCCGCGGACCCTGTCGATCCTCGTCGAGCACGGGCTGGTCGCGCTCACCGGGACGGTCCCGAGGCGCTCGCAGATCCCGCTGGTGGTGGAGTCCGTGCACGCGGTGGACGGCGTGATCGAGGTCGACGACCGGCTCGGCTTCGCCACCGACGACCTGATCACCGTGCCGCCGCTGTATCTGTGAGCCCACTCCGCCGCCCCGGGGAGGGCGCGCGCCGGTCCGGTGGTGCCTCGTGTGAGGGTGGTAGGCGAGGGGGAGGTGCGCCATGGCGGGACAGATCGTGGTCGGCGTCGACGGTTCCCACTCCGCGGCGGCCGCGGTGGAATGGGCGGCGGACGACGCGGTGCGCAGAGGAGCCCGGTTGCGCGTCGTGCACGTGCGCGAGCCCTGGTCGATGGACTACCCCTACCGGTCCGCGCCGTGGCTGCCCGACGCGCTGACGGCGTACTGGCGGGCCGTGCTGGCGGCCACCGTCGACTGGGTGCGCGGCTACGCGCCCGGCCTGCAGGTGAGCGCGACCCTGCTCACCGGCGCCGCCGCCGAGCGGCTGTGCACCGAGGCCGAGGACGCCGACGAGCTGATCCTGGGCGGCGGCGGGCCCGGCGGCTTCGTGGGGGCGGTGCTCGGCTCGGTGGGCCGCGATGTCGCCTGGCACGCCATGGCGCCGGTGGTCGTGGTCAACCGCTCGCCCGGGCGGCGTCATGGCGAGATCGTCGTCGGCTACGACGGGTCCCCGGTGTCGGAGGCCGCCATGGAGTACGCGCTCGGCGAGGCCGCCCGGCGGTGCGCGCGCGTATGCGTGCTCTACGCCTGGAGCGCGCCGCCGATCTCCCCGTACGCGACCGCCTGCGCCGGCGGCCTCGCCGAGGCGATGGGTGAGGTGACGCGGGAGGTGCGGCTGCGGCTGGCGATGTGGCGGGAGCGGTGCCCGGGGGTCACCGCCCGGTTGCGCGCCATGCGCGGGCATCCGGTCACGGCGCTGTCGGACGCCTCCCGGCGGGCCGATTTGGTGGTCGTGGGCTCCGGCGCGCACGGCGACGCCACGGGCGCGGGCTTCGGCGGCTCGGCGGGCTACTCGGTCGGCTACGAGGTGCTGCGGCACGCCCGCTGCCCGGTCGCCGTGGTCCATCCCCGGGAGACGGCCGGATCGCGGCCGGGCGGAGGCGTCATTAATCGGTAAATATGTCGAATATCCCTTTTATCCGGATTCGCGGAGCGGTCGCGATGGGGACACTCCTGGTATGGCGGACGTCCCACCGCGCTCCCTCATGCCGCACACGCGGCTGGACGAGGTGCTGTCGGAGCTGCGGGCCCGGCTGGAAACCGTGCTCGCCACCCGTGACCGGGTCCACGCGCTGCTGGACGCGGTCGTCTCCGTGGGCGGCGACCTGGATCTGCAGACCGTCCTGCGTCGCATCGTCGAGACGGCCACCACCCTGGTGGACGCCACCTACGGCGCCCTCGGCGTGATCGGCGAGGAGAACACCCTGGTGCAGTTCATCCCGGTCGGGCTGAGCGAGGAGGAGATCGCCCGCGTCGAGCACTGGCCGCACGGACTGGGCCTGCTCGGCCTGCTGATCAAGGAGCCGCGCACGCTCCGGCTGCACCGCATCGCCGAGCACCCCGAGTCCTCCGGCTTCCCGCCCGGCCACCCGCCCATGGGCGGTTTCCTCGGCGTGCCGATCAGGGTGCGCGAGAAGGTCTTCGGCAACCTCTACCTGACCGAGAAGCGCGGGGGAGGCGACTTCGGGGAGGACGACGAGGCGATCGTGGTCGCCCTCGCCGCCGCGGCGGGCGTCGCCATCGAGAACGCCCGCCTGTACGAGGAGACCCGCGGCCGCGAGATCTGGCTCCAGGCGTCCTCGGAGGTCACCACCCGCCTGCTGTCGGGGGCCGGCTCGGCCGAGGTGCTCGCGCTGGTGGCCCGGCGGGCGCGCGAGATGTCCGGCGCCGACGTCGCGGTGGTGCTGCTGCCCTGCGCCGGCGGGGAACGGCTGCGCGTCACCGTCGCCGACGGCGTGCCTGCCGGGCGGGTCAGCCCCGCGGAGGTCGCGGTCGCCGACTCGCTGCCGGGCCGCGCCTACACCTCCGGCGAACCGGTCGTCGTCGCCGATTCGGCGGAGACGGCGATCCCCGCCCTGGTGTGCGAGCGCTCGCGCGCGGGGCCGGCCGTCGCCGTGCCGCTGGGCGCCGCCGGCGCGGTGCGCGGGGTGCTGTCGCTCGGCCGGCGCCCCGGCCGTCCGCCCTTCGGCGGGCCCCATGTGCGCATGTTGCACTCCTTCGCCGGGCAGGCGTCGCTCGCCCTGGAACTGGCCGAGGCCCGCGCGGACGCCGAGCGGCTGCTGCTGCTGGAGGACCGCGACCGAATCGCCAAGGACCTGCACGACGTGGTCATCCAGCGGCTGTTCGGGGTGGCCATGACGCTGATGGGCGCGATGCGCCTGCTCGACCGGCCCGAGGCCCGCACGAGGGTGCGGCACGCCATCGACGAACTGGACGGCACCATCCGGCGCATCCGCTCGGCCATCTTCGCCCTCCAGAGCCCTCCCGCCCCCGGCGCCTCCCCGCCGGGCGCGCGCATGGCCTGGCGCCACGCCACCCCGTCCCAGGCGGCCCCGGCCGCCCGTGACCTGCCGGACGGCGGGGGCGGGGTCAGTCGCGGCGGCCGGCCTTGAGCTGCGCCGCGAGCGCCGCCGCCTGCGTGCGCCGCTGCATGTCCAGCTTGGCCAGCAGGTTGGAGACGTAGTTCTTGACCGTCTTCTCGGCCAGGAACAGCCGCTCGCCGATCTGCCGGTTGGTCAGCCCCTCCCCGATGAGCTCCAGGATGTGACGCTCCTGGCCGGTGAGCGCCGCCAGCGGGCTCTTCCTGGCGGCCTGCTCGCGCAGGCGGCGCAGCATCGACGCGGTGCTCTCCGGATCCAGCAGCGACTGGCCGGCCGCCACCGTCCGCACCGCGCCGACCAGGTCGGACCCGTGGATCTGCTTGAGCACGTAACCGGCCGCGCCCGCCATGACGGCGTCGAACAGGGCGTCGTCGTCGGCGAAGGAGGTCAGCATCAGGCAGGCCAGCCCGGGCGTCCTCGCGCGCACCTCGCGGCAGACCTCCACGCCGTTGCCGTCGGGCAGCCGCACATCCAGCACCGCCACGTCCGGCCTGAGCGCCGGGATGCGCGCCACGGCCTGCTCGGCCGTGCCGGCCTCTCCGACGATCTCCATGTCGCCCTCGGCCGACAGCAGGGCGGCGACCCCCCGGCGGACCACTTCATGATCGTCCAGCAGGAACACGCGAATCATAAGGCGACCCCAGTGACCTCTCCCGCGCGCGGCCCGGAGTACCGCGTCCGGGCCCGGCCCGTGTCCCCGCGGGCCGGGCCCGGAGCGCCCGGCGCTAGTCGGCCTTCTCCACCGGCACGCGCTTGCTCTGCTGCCTCTCCTCCGCCAGCGGGATGTCCACCTCCAGGATGCCGTCGTGGTAGACGGCCTTGACGTCCTGCTCCCCGGCGTTGGCCGGCAGCGGGACCGACCGGCTGAACTCCCCGTACCGGAACTCCGTGCGGTGCGGCTCGGACCGCTCCTCCTTGCGCTCGCCGTGGATGGTCAGCATCCCGTTGGACACCACCACCTCGACGTCCTGCTCGGGGTCGATGCCGGGCAGCTCGGCGCGCACGATGTAGTGGCCGTCCCGCACGGTGTCCTCGAACCGGACCATCTGGCCCGCGGTGTAGGGGCGGCCGCCTCCGGTGAAGGGCGCCTCCAGCCAGTCCAGCAGGTCGGGTACCAGGCCCCTGGACGTGCTTCGCGTCTGCATGGACATGAGAACCTCCCTGGATAGTTCGCGGGACCATCAGTTCCATCCGACTCCCCGGAGCGCGCCGGGGTCACGGTCGTAGGTCCCGAATGCGCGTGACGTTCGCCTCGCGCGTGCCGGACGGCCGACGCGCCGCCCCTTCGCCCCGCGTCGCGGACCGTCACGCTCCAGCCCGTGGTGGCGCTCACACGCGCCGGGACTGCCCCGCCATCTGGGCGACGTCCTCGGCGGCGTCCTCGGTCAGCTTGGCCGACAGGTCCGCCAGAGCGCGCCCCACGGCCAGCTCGTCGCCGATCTCCGGGACGGGCCGGTCGACCGGGTTGCGCCGGGCGTACCCGACTCCCTCGCGCCGCATACCGGCGCGGTTCATCAGGACGGCCCGCGCGACGGTGCGGTCGTCGTTGTCGTCCTCGGTTATGTAGATCTCCACTGTCCACTGTTTGACCTGCATGGGGGCCTCCTTCCAGTGTCCTACCTCCACCATCTCTCACCCGCCCGCGCGCCGGGACGCCGCCCCGGGCGTGTCCGGCCGCCTCCGCGTGGGTGTCCTCACTACAATCCCCCGGGGGCGAGTTCGGGGGATGTGGGAAGGCTTCATGCTGCACGGCATCGATGTGTCCAACTGGCAGGGCGCCGTCAACTGGGCGGGGCACGCCGGCGACGGCGTCGACTTCGGATTCGCCAAGGCGACCGAGGGCACCGGCTTCACCGACAAGTGGTTCGCCCGCAACTGGGCGGCCATGCGGGAGAACTGGCTGGTCTGCGGCGCCTACCACTTCGCCCACCCGAAGGGCGACGCCGAGGACCAGGTGCGCCACTTCCTGGACGTGGTCGACGCGGCGGGCGGCCTGCGGCGCGGCGACCTGATCGCCCTGGACCTGGAGCACTCCGGGCACCTGCCGCCCCAGAGGGTGGCCGCCTTCGCCCGGCGCTGGTGCCACGTGGTGAACATCGTCACCGGGGTGCGGCCGCTCATCTACACCTTCCTGTCCTTCGCCAAGAAGGGCTACTGCGCGGGTCTTGAGGACTACCCTCTGTGGATCGCCGCGCCCAGTCATCCCAAGGGCCACCCCGTCGTGCCGCCGCCGTGGGACCGCTGGGCGATCCACCAGTACGCGCACGGCCCGATCGACCGCAACGTCTTCCGCGGCACCCGCGCGCAGCTCACCGCGCTCGGCCTGCAACCGGCCGAGGACCGCCGCAGCAAGGCGTAGGGAGCGCGATAACGCCGACCGGTTTCCCGGTAGCATCGGGCACGACAAGCGGAGTGCCCGCGCCCACCCATCTCCTTGGAGCAACCGTGTCTGCCGCCCTCGAAATACGCATCACCCTCGCCGGAGCCGAGCGTGTGGTGGCGGGCGGCACGACGGCCGGAGAGGCGCTCGCGGCCGACGGCCGGTCGGTCGTCGCCGCCAAGATCAACGGCGAGCCGCGCGACCTCGCCGCCGAGGTGGCCGACGGCGACGTCGTCGAGCCCATCGCCATCGACAGCGAGGAGGGCCGGGCGATCGTGCGCCACTCCACCGCGCACGTCATGGCCCAGGCCGTCCAGGAGATCTTCCCCGGCGCCCGGCTCGGCATCGGCCCGCCCGTCGAGAACGGCTTCTACTACGACTTCGACGTCGAGCAGCCCTTCACCCCCGACGACCTCAAGCGCGTCGAGAAGCGCATGCGCGAGATCGTCAAGCAGGGCCAGACCTTCGCCAGGCGCGCCGTCAGCGACGAGGCCGCGCGCGAGGAGCTCGCCGCCGAGCCCTACAAGCTCGAGCTCATCGGCCTCAAGGGCGGCGCCGGCGAGGAGGAGAGCGTCGAGGTGGGCGGCGGCCAGCTCACCATCTACGACAACCTCGACCCCAAGTCCGGCGAGCTCTGCTGGAAGGACCTGTGCCGCGGGCCGCACGTGCCCTCCACCCGGTCCATCCCGGCGTTCAAGCTGATGCGCTCCGGCGGCGCCTACTGGCGGGGCAGCGAGAAGAACCCGCAGCTCCAGCGCATCTACGGCACCGCCTGGGAGTCGCGCGACCGGCAGGATGAGTACCTGCGCCTGCTGGAGGAGGCCGAGAAGCGCGACCACCGCAAGCTCGGCGCCGAGCTCGACCTGTTCTCCTTCCCGCCCGAGCTCGGCTCGGGCCTGCCGGTGTTCCACCCCAAGGGCGGGGTGATCCGCAAGCTCATGGAGGACTACTCCCGCAAGCGGCACGAGGAGGCCGGGTACTCCTTCGTCAACACCCCGCACATCACCAAGGAGCACCTCTACCAGGTCTCCGGCCACCTCGACTGGTACGCCGACGGCATGTTCCCTCCCATGGAGCTGGAGGGCGCGCGCTACTACCTCAAGCCGATGAACTGCCCGATGCACAACCTGATCTTCAGGGCGCGCGGGCGGTCCTACCGCGAGCTGCCGCTGCGGCTGTTCGAGTTCGGCACGGTCTACCGCTACGAGAAGTCCGGCGTGGTGCACGGCCTCACCCGCGTGCGCGGCCTGACCCAGGACGACGCGCACATCTACTGCACCCGCGAGCAGATGCGCGACGAGCTGACCTCGCTGCTGCGCTTCGTGCTCGAGCTGCTGCGCGACTACGGCCTGGAGGACTTCTACCTCGAGCTGTCCACCAAGGACCCGGTCAAGTTCGTCGGCACCGACGAAGACTGGGAGGAGGCCACCCAGACGCTGCGCGAGGTCGCCGAGTCCGAGAAGCTCGAGCTGGTGCTCGACCCGGGGGGCGCCGCCTTCTACGGCCCCAAGATCTCGGTGCAGGTGCGGGACGCCATCGGCCGCTCCTGGCAGATGTCCACCATCCAGCTCGACTTCAACCTGCCCGAGCGGTTCGAGCTGGAGTACCAGGGGGCGGACGGGGGGCGCCAGCGCCCGGTCATGATCCACAGGGCGCTGTTCGGGTCGATCGAACGGTTCTTCGGCGTGCTGGTCGAGCACTACGCCGGGGCGTTCCCTCCCTGGCTCGCGCCGGTGCAGGTGATCGGCATCCCGATCTCCGACGCCCACGTCGACTACCTCTCGCAGATAGCCGGCCGGCTGCGCGAGCGGGGCATCAGGGTCGAGGTCGACGCCTCGGCCGACCGCATGCAGAAGAAGATCCGCAACGCGCAGAAGGCGAAGGCGCCGTTCATGCTGCTGGCCGGCGACGACGACGTCGCGGCCGGCGCGGTCTCCTTCCGCTACCGCAGCGGTGAGCAGAACAACGGCGTCCCCGTGGACGACGCGATCGCCGAGATCGTCGACGCCGTCGAGCGCCGCGTCCAGGTCTGAGGCTCGAAGGAGGCGGGGCGGCGGTGCCCGGCAGGCGCGGCCGGCGCCCCGCGTCCTATGCTGCAAGGCATGCAGGAGCCGATTGAGCAGCCCGGTGCGGGAGATCCCGACAACTTCCAGCGTCTGTGGACCCCGCACCGCATGGCCTACATCAAGGGAGAGAACAAGCCGAGCGGCTCGGGCCCCGGCGACGGCTGCCCGTTCTGCGAGATCCCCAAGATGAGCGACCAGGACGGGCTCATCGTGGCCCGCGGCTCCTCGGTCTTCGCGGTGCTCAACCTCTACCCCTACAACTCCGGGCACCTGATGGTGGTGCCCTACCGCCACGTCGCCGACTACGTCGACCTGGACGAGGCGGAGACCGCCGAGCTGGCCGACTTCACCAAGCGCGCGGTGCTGTCGCTGAGGAAGGCCAGCGGCGCGCAGGGGTTCAACGTCGGCATGAACCTCGGCCACGTCGCCGGCGCCGGCATCGCCGCCCACCTGCACCAGCACGTCGTGCCCCGCTGGGGCGGCGACACCAACTTCATGCCGGTGGTCGGCCACACCAAGGTGCTGCCCCAGCTCCTGCAGGACACCCGCGACCTGCTCGCCGGCGCCTGGCCCGCCTGACCCGCCGGCCGGCCGCAACCTCGGACGGGCGGCTCCGACGGGCGGCTCGGACGGGCGGCGGGGCGGACGCGTCCGCCCTTCTCGGCTCAGGTGGGCAGCGGGCTCAGTGCGGGGGCCGGGCGGGCCGGCGCCTGCGGGGCCAGGGCGCGGATGCCGGCCGACAGCACCAGCGGCACGGCCAGCGCCAGGGCCATCGACAGCACGGCCGCGCCCGAGTCGTTGACCAGCATGCCGACCACGCCGCTCACCAGCGCGCCGATCAGCCCGGCGCGCAGCATCGGCGCCCGCTCGAAGGCCACCGGCAGCACCCCGGCGCTGGCGGTGCCCGGCCGCAGCAGCGCGAAGACCAGGAACGCGAAGGCCGCGATGACGATCGGCATGAGGTTGGGCGACAGCAGCGTGCTCAGCATGGCCCCGAGCTTTCGCCCGATCACCGGCAGGAACGTGCCGTCGATCACCTGACCGGCGAACCGCCCGAGATGGGTCTGCGAGGCGGGCGGCCGCAGGTGGTCCAGGTAGGCGATGCCCATCACCAGGACCCCGCCGGCCACGCAGAACGCCCCGAGCCTGACCACCGAGACCCGCTTGCCGGCCACCAGCAGGGCGGTGACCGCGATGCCCGGCACGAAGGCGATGACGCCGCCGAAGTCGCTGCCCACCCCCGGCCAGCCGTCCAGGATCATCGCGAACCCGCCCAGCCCGGCCACCAGGATGACGGCCGCCCGTCGGCGCCCGGCCCGCACCAGCCCGTCGGCGACCGCGGTGGTCAGCAGCAGCACGGCGGTGGCCATCAGCGCGAACGGGATGTTGCCCAGGCCGTAGTAGCGGGCGCCGACCACGCCGGTGTACCCCATGATGCTGTCGAGCTGCAGGGGCGTGCCGCTGAGCAGGTCGCCCACCAGCACCGCGGCCGTGACCCCGGCGATCACCGACGGCGGCCCGAGCACCCCGCCCGCGCCGGGACGGCCGCGCAGCCGCGCCCACGCGACCGGCGCGCCGAGGGCCAGCACGGTGAGCGCGGCGGCGCAGGCGAGCACCCCGGCCACCAGCGTGACCGCCGGCGCCGCGGCGCGCTCCCACGGGGCGAGGTTCACCAGGTAGGTCGAGACCGGCAGCGAGGCCAGGGCGAGCGCGGCGACGCGCACTCCGCCGAGGGCCCGGCGGCGGCGCAGCAGCAGGAAGGCGACCAGGTAGAACAGCACCTGCAGCACGGCGAGGCCGGTGAAGAAGCCGCCGCCGACGGCGCGGATGGTCTGCCCGGCGACGTCGGCGTGCCGCAGGGCGGCGACGCCCTCCTCGGTGCCGGTCGCGCCGGTGGGCGCCCACGGCACCCCGATGACGGTGCCGGGGACCGCCGCCCCGGCCGCCCGCAGGATCGTCGCGGTCACGTCGGGCAGGATCACCATGTCGTCGCGGTGGGTGGAGGTCGCGCCCAGGAAGTGGTCCTGAGCGCCGGGCGCCCGCCACATCGCCACCCGCAGGTGCGGCTCGGAGCCGTGGTCGGACAGCCCGGTCAGCACGACCCGCGTGTCGGCGGGCAGGTGCCCCACGACCGTGCCGACGCCGGCGTCCGCGGCGGCGAGCGCCGCCCGGCGGGCGGCGGGGGTGAGCTTGTCGGGGGCGTCCGCCAGCAGCTCGCCGTCGTAGTAGGGGCGCACCAGGTCGTCGATGTCGGCGGCCAGCACGGGGCAGGCGGACCAGTCGCGGACGCCGTCGGGCGCCGGGGCGTACAGGTCGACGGCGCCGGAGCGGTCGGCGAGCGCGAGCGCCGCCCCCGGGCCGACGGCCGAGGTGCAGCCGCCGGCCGCGTGGACGGCCGCGCCGAGCGAGCCGGCGTAGTCGGCGTCGCGCACCGTCCACAGCCAGTCGAAGCCGGGGATGACCGCCTTGCCGCCCTGCCGCTCCACGGCGGGCGGCGGCCCGCAGCGGGCGCCGACCGAGGAGCGCACGCCCGAAGAGATCGTCAGCCACCCGTCGTAGGGGCAGGTGACGCGGCCGACGGTGCGCACCGACAGCGAACCGATGGCGCTCTGCGCCGCGAGCCGCCACAGGTTCGGGGTGGTCTCGGCGCTCACGTCGTCCCAGTGGAGCCCCGGCACGCCGATCAGCGCCACCCGCCCAGGGGCGTCGGCCCGTCCCGCGGCCTCCGCCCGCCCGGGGGCGTGCGCCCACGCGGCGCCGGTCGTGACCATGCACAGCGTGATCACCGCCAATGCGCCCAGCGCCCGCCTCACCACTGACTGACCTCCCATGACGTCCACCCGCGAATCCATGGAACCGTACGGGAAAGCGCGCCGCCCGGTCCAGGAAATCGCGGTGAACATCGCCCGCGGCCCGGCGTGGCCCCGGATCAGGGCAGGACGACGGTGGCGGGCGCGCTCTCGTTGCCGAGGCGGTCGAGGGCGGTCACCAGGTAGGAGCCGCCGGCCGTGACCGCGAAGGACTGGACGGCGGCCGGGGCGGCCGGTGCCACGGCCACCAGGTTGCGGCCGTCGGCGGTCGCGCACGCGTCCGGCTTGGCGCCCGTGACCCGGTACACGGCGTAGGACCGGGCCTCGGGGGAGGACTTCCAGCTGAGCGCGCCGCCCGCCAGGGTCAGCCCGGTGGGGGCGGCCGGGGCCCTGCCGCCGCGGTCCTGGACCAGCGGAAGCAGCGCGGGGCGGGGGTAGTGCTCCTTGACCAGCGCGTCGAGCACGCCCAGCGGGTTCTTGGCGAGCTGGGCGGCGCTGAAGTAGACGTCCCCCCGCACCTCGGGGTACTTGCGGTTGAGGCTCAGGTGGGCGGGCAGCTCGCCGGCCCTGGTCCAGGCCGCGGTGTCCTTGGTGCCCACGCGGTAGAGCGCCTGGCCGATGTAGAGGTGCACTCCGGTGCCCTTGACCTGGTCGGCCCACCACGGCACGAGCTTGGCGTAGTCGGCGGCGGCGAAGCCGCGCGGCCAGTAGATCTGCGGCATGACGTAGTCGATCGACCCGGACTTGATCCACGCCTTCGCGTCGGCGTAGATGGCGTCGTAGGCGGACAGGCCCTTGGTGTCGGAGCCCGTGGGGTCGTCGGACTTGTTGCGCCAGATGCCGAACGGGCTGATGCCGAACTTGACGTACGGCTTGGCCTGGTGGACGGCCGCGCCGACCTGGGAGACCAGCGTGTTGACGTTCTCCCGCCGCCACTCGGCGAGCGACATGCCCTTGCCGTACTTTGTAAAGGCGGCGGCGTCGCCGAACTTCGTGCCCCGGCCGGGATAGGGGTAGAAGTAGTCGTCGAAGTGCACCCCGTCGATGTCGTACCGCTGCACCACGTCCTTGATCACCTTGACGGTGTAGGCGCGCACCTCCGGCAGGCCGGGGTTGTAGTACAGCTTCCCCTCGTGCTTGACCACCCACTTCGGGTGCAGGCGCGCCGGGTGGTTCGCGGGCAGCTTGGACACATCGTCCTTGTCGGCCGCGCGGTAGGGGTTGAACCAGGCGTGGAACTCAAGGCCGCGCTTGTGCGCCTCGTCGATGAGGAAGGGCAGCGGCTCCCACCCGGGATCGCGGCCCGCGGTGCCGGTCAGCCACTGGGACCACGGCTCGTAGGGGGACTTGTAGATCGCGTCGGAGGCCGGGCGGACCTGGACGAACACCGCGTTGAGGTGGCGCTTGACCGCGTTGTCCAGGATGCGGACGTACTCGGCCTGCTGCCGCGCCGCGTCCAGGCCGGTCTTGGACGGCCAGTCGACGTTGTGCACGGTTGCGATCCACACGCCCCGCAGTTGCCGCTTGGGGTATTTGGGGCTCGCCTCGCACGCCTGCTCCTGCTTCGCCGCCGCGGGGTGGGCGGCCGCGGACCTGGCTTGGCCGGTCGCGGGCTTGGCCTCGGCGGCAGGGCGCTTGGCTTCGGCGGCCGGGCGCTTGGCCTCGCTGTCGGCGGGAGCGGCGCCAGGCCCGAAGAGATAGGCGACGCCGGTGGTGACCACCGCCATGGTGGTGGCGGCGAGCAGAGGCCGATGTCCGTTTCGCATGGGACATCAGTCTGGCATCGGCCAAACACTGGTAAGGCCCGATAAAAGAAATCGCACCGTGATGCCACGGTGACACACGAGGTATATGAGGCCGCCGTGGCGGGGAGCGCCGGCCCATGACGGCGGCCGCCGTCCGGCACGGACACGGCGGTTTCCCGGCCGGCACCTGCGCCTCGGCGCTCCGCCCCGCCCGCCGCTCCCCGGGCCGGGCGGGCCCGATCCGTTCCCGCCTGTAGCCCGGGTGACAACTGCCTTACCTCCGCGTCCGGCGGCACCCCGGTGGAGCCCGGGGGGCCGCCGGGGCGGGGACTACTCGGCCGATCTGAGCTTGTCGGCCAGGTGGGAGGGCAGGGGCTCGTACCGCAGGAACGAGCGGTGGAAGGTGCCCGTGCCGTGCGACATGGACCGCAGGTCGATGGCGTACCGGGTGATCTCCAGCTCGGGGACCTCCGCCTTGACAAGCGTGCGCCCGGTGCCGACCGGCTCGGTGCCCAGGACGCGGCCACGGCGCGAGGACAGGTCGGACATCACCGCGCCGACATGCTCGTCCTCGACCAGCACCGACAGCTCGTCCACCGGCTCCAGCAGCAGGGCGGGCACCTTGGCCGCCGCCTCCTTCAGGGCGAGCTGCCCGGCGATCTGGAAGGCCATGTCGGAGGAGTCGACCGAGTGGGCCTTGCCGTCGAACAGCGTCACCCGGATGTCTACCACCGGGTAGCCGGCCAGCACGCCGCGCTCCATCTGGGCCCGCACGCCCTTCTCCACCGAGGGGATGAACTGCCTCGGCACCACGCCGCCGACGATCTTGTCGACGAACTCGAAGCCGCCGCCGGAGGGCAGGGGCTCGATCTCGACGTGGCAGATGGCGTACTGCCCGTGCCCGCCGGTCTGCTTGACGTTGCGGCCGGTGCCCTGGGCCTTGCCGCCGAAGGTCTCGCGCAGCGGCACCCGCAGCTCGACGCGCTCGACCTCGACGCCGTGGCGCTTGGCCAGGTGGTCCAGCAGCACGTCCGCGTGGGCCTCGCCCATGCACCACAGGACGAGCTGGCGCGTCTCGGGGTTGTTCTCCAGGCGCAGGGTCGGGTCCTCGGCCACCAGGCGCCCGAGGGCCTGCGAGAGCTTGTCCTCGTCGGCCTTGGACCTGGCGCGGATGGCGACGGGCAGCAGCGGGTCGGGCATGGTCCAGGAGGTCACCAGCAGCGGTTGGTCCTTGTCGGACAGCGTGTCGCCCGTCTCGGCCCGGCTGAGCTTGGCCACCGCGCAGATGTCGCCGGCGACGCACTTGGTGGTGGTGCGCTGGTGCTTGCCCAGCGGGGAGGACAGCGCGCCGATGCGCTCGTCCAGATCGTGGTCCTCGTGGCCCCGCTCGGTCAGGCCGTGCCCGGAGACGTGGACCACCATGTCGGGGCGCAGCGTGCCGGAGAAGACCCGGACCAGGCTGATGCGGCCGACGTAGGGGTCGCTGGTGGTCTTGACCACCTCGGCGACCAGCGGCCCGTCGGGGTCGCAGGCGAGGCCCGGCGCCGGCTTGCCGCCGATCGTGGTGATCTCGGGCAGCGGGTGCTCCATGGGGGAGGGGAAACCCTGGGTGATGATCTCCAGCAGCTCCTGCATGCCGACGATCGCGCACGACCCCTGCACGGCGCACGTCGCCAGCACGGGGTAGAAGCCGCCCCTGGCCACGGCCTTCTCCAGGTCGTCGATCAGGACCTTGGTGTCGATCTCCTCGCCGGAGAGGTAGCGGTCCATGAGGGACTCGTCCTCGCTCTCCTGGATGATGCCCTCGATCAGCGTGCCCCGGTAGGCGTCGATCTGCTCCTGGTAGGCCGCGCCCGCCTGGTTCTCGGTGCGCGTGCCGGTCGCGTAGTTGTAGAACTTCTGCGACAGCAGCCCGATCAGGCCGTTCACGTGGCCGTTGGTGACCACCGGGAGGTAGAGGGGCGCCACGCCGTCGCCGAAGGCGTCCTGGCAGGCGGTGACCACGTCGTCGAAGTCGGCCCGCTGATGGTCGATCTTGGTGATGACGACGGCGCGCGGCATGCCGACCGAGGCGCACTCCTCCCACAGCATGCGCGTCAGCCCGTCGATGCCCTCGGCGGCGGAGACCACGAACAGCGCCGCGTCCGCGGCGCGCAGGCCCGCCCGCAGGTCGCCCACGAAGTCGGCGTAGCCGGGGGTGTCCAGGAGGTTTATCTTGATGCCGTTGTAGGTGAGCGGCGCCACCGACAGGTTGACCGAACGCTGCTGGCGCACCTCCACCTCGTCGAAGTCGCTGACGGTCGTGCCGTCCTCGACCCGGCCGGTGCGCTGGATGGTGCCCGTCGCGGCCAGCAGGGCCTCCACGAGCGTCGTCTTTCCGGACCCCGAGTGGCCGACCAGCACGACGTTGCGCACGGCATCCGGCCGGTCGGCCGAGGGTGCCCTGCCCGCGGCTCCCGCTGTTCTCTCTGGCATAACGCCTCCCGCGTCTCGCCGTGAGATGCGGCCGCGCGCGGTCGCATCGTCCGCCGCCGCGCCCGCCGCCCGAAAAAGAGCGCGGTGCATTCACCCTTCACCCGTCCGGCGCGGATCACAAGGGTCTAAAGGCAAAAGTGCTCGCGAGAAGACATGTGGACTTCCTGACCCGCTCCCCGGGTCGTTCCCCGCCGTTCTCCGGCCCGCGCCGCGCCGCTCCCCGTCAGGGGAAGCGGCCCAGGTGAGGGGACGGCGCTCGGTTCGGACCCCGCGGCCGGAGTGGCTACGATCGGACGGCGATGTTGAAGCTCCTGCGCCCCGCCGTCACCCGTGTCCTGTCCCCGCTCGGCCGGGCGCTCGCCCGCCGGGGGATCAGCCCGAACGTCATCACCGTCCTCGGCACGCTCGGGGTCGCCGCCGGAGCCCTCGGCTTCTATCCGCGCGGCCAGCTGTTCCTCGGGTCGGTCGTCATCACCTTCTTCGTCCTGGCGGACCTGCTGGACGGCGTCCTGGCCCGCATGCTCGGCAACGGCAGCGTGTTCGGGGCCTTCCTGGACTCCACCCTCGACCGCGTCGGCGACGCCGCCGTCTTCGCCGGGCTGATCTTGTGGTTCATGTCCACCGGGCAGGCCGTGCTGGCCTGCGTCGCGCTGTTCTGCCTGGTCGCGGGGGCCGTGGTCTCCTACGCCAAGGCGCGGGCCGAAGGGCTCGGCCTCACCTGTGATGTCGGCCTGGCCGAACGCTCCGAGCGCCTGGTGGTCGTCCTGGTCGCCGCCGGACTCGGCGGACTCGGCGTGCCCTACATCCTGGCCGCGGGCCTGTGGCTGCTCGCCGCCGCCAGCGCGTTCACCGCCGTGCAGCGCATCGTGCACGTTTACCGCCAGACGGTGCCAACATGAACCTACGGGCCGCGCATCGGCGATGATGCCCTGAAGTCCCGACCGGCGCCCCGCCGGAGCCTGTGACCTACCCATGGGGGTGAACCTCGCGTTGACTGATCGGCTCGTCGTATGGGCTTTCCACCTCGGCTGGGTGCTGGTGCCCAAGCTGCCCGAGCCGGTGGCCGCGTGGGCCTTCCGCCTCATCGCCGACCTCATCTGGCGCAGGCGCGGCAAGCTCGTGCGCCGCCTTGAGTCCAACCTGGCGAGGGTCACCGGCAAGGACGTCGCCGACCCCTCGGTCCGCGACCTGAGCAGGGCCGGCATGCGCTCCTACTTCCGCTACTGGATGGAGGCGCTGCGCCTGCCGGTGATCGGCAAGGAGCGCATCCTCACCGGCACGCGCGCCATCCACGGCGAGCGCATCTTCGACACCCTCGACAGCGGCCGGGGCATCGTGCTCGCCCTGCCCCACATGGGCAACTGGGACCTGTCCGGCGCCTGGCTGGTCCACAGCGGCCACACCTTCACCACGGTCATGGAACGGCTCAAGCCCGAGTCGCTGTACGAGCGGTTCGTGGCCTTCCGCGAGAGCCTGGGCATGGAGGTGCTGCCGCTGACGGCCCAGGGCGGCGGCACCGCGCACGCCTTCGGCACCCTGGCCCAGCGGCTGCGCGCCGGCCGCGCGGTCTGCCTGCCCGCCGAGCGCGACCTGACCGAGAAGGGCATCGAGGTCGACTTCTTCGACGGCAGGACCCGCATGGTCGCCGGCCCGGCGCTGCTGGCCGTCCAGACCGGCGCCGCGCTCCACCCGGCGACCATCTGGTTCGAGGACGCCGGCTGGGCGATCCACATCCACGAGGAGATCCCCGTCCCGGCCGAGGGGACGCGGCAGGAGAAGGTCGCCATCATGACCCAGAGCATGGCCCGCGTCTTCCAGGAGGGCATCTCCCAGCACCCGGAGGACTGGCACATGCTCCAGCGGCTCTGGCTGGACGACCTGGAGCCCCGGTGACCGCGCCCGCGGCCCGGCCTGCCCGGGGCGGGGTGAGCGCGCCGTGAGGGTGGGCATGGTCTGCCCCTACACCTGGGACGTCCCCGGCGGGGTGATGGCCCACGTCCGCGACCTGGCCGAGGCGCTCATCGCCGACGGGCACCACGTGTCGGTACTCGCGCCCGCCTCCGACGACGCGCCGCTGCCCTACTACGTGACCTCCGCCGGCCGGGCCGTCCCCGTGCCCTACAACGGCTCGGTGGCGCGGCTGGCGTTCGGCTTCCTGTCGGCCGGCCGGACGCGCAAGTGGCTGCGCGAGGGCCGGTTCGACGTGCTGCACGTCCACGAGCCGGCCGTTCCCTCGGTCGGCCTGCTGGCCGTGTGGGCGGCGAGCGGGCCCATCGTGGCCACCTTCCACGCCTCCTACCAGCGCTCGCGGGTCGTGGCCGTCACCGCGCCCGTGCTGCACACCGCGCTGGAGAAGATCTCCGGCCGCATCGCCGTGTCCGACGCCGCGCGGAAGACGCTCGTCGAGCACATCGGAGGCGACGCGGTCCTCATCCCCAACGGGGTCACGGTCAGCCGGTACACCGACGCCGAGCCGCTGCCCGGCTGGGGCCCCGACGGCGGCTCGGGCGGCGGCGTCATCGGGTTCCTCGGCCGCATGGACGAGCCCCGCAAGGGCCTGCCGGTGCTGCTGGAGGCCTTCGCCCGGCTCGCCCCTGAGCGTCCCGGCCTGCGGCTGCTGGTGGCCGGGCCGGGCGACGCCGACGAGGTGCTGTCGAAGGTGCCCGCGGCGCTCCGCGACCGGGTGGGCGTCCTCGGCATGGTCAGCGAGGAGGACAAGGTCCGCGCCTACCACTCCGTGGACGTGTTCTGCGCGCCCAACACCCACGGCGAGAGCTTCGGCATCGTGCTCGCCGAGGCCATGGCGGCCGGGGCCACCGTGCTGGCAAGCGACATCCCCGCCTTCCGCAAGGTGCTCGGCGAGGGCCAGGCGGGCGCGCTGTTCACCACCGGCGACGCCGCCTCCCTCGCCCGCGAGGCGGCGTCCCTGCTGGACGACCCCGAGCGGCGCGCCAAGCTGTCCGACGAGGCCCGCGTGGCCGTGCGCAAGTACGACTGGTCCACGGTGGCCCGCGACGTCGTGCGCGTCTACGAGACGGTCGCCGCGACCACCAGCGGCGGCGTCGAAGAGGAGAGCCGCGGAGTGGTCCTGTGAGCGCCATGACCATCAGCCTGGTCGTCGGCGCGGTCATCGTGCTGACCGCCGTCTACATCTCCTGGCGGGCCGGCCGGCTGGACCGCATGCACATCCGCCTGGAGACCGCGCGGGCCGCCCTGGACGCCGCGCTCATCAGCCGGGCCGCCGTGTGCATGGAGCTGGCCGCCTCACGGGTGCTGGACCCGGCCACCAGCCTGGTGCTGGCCGCGGCCACCCACGAGGCCCGCTCGGCGGGGCCGGAGGAGCGCGAGCACGCCGAGAGCGACCTGTCGCGCACGATCAGGGCCGTCATGGACCAGGACCGCTTCAGGGAGCGCCTGGCCGAGACCCCCGAGGGGGCCGCTCTGGCGGCCGAGCTGGACACCGCCGTCACCAAGGTCATCTACTCGCGCCGCTTCTACAACAACGCCGCCGAGGTGACCCGGCGGGCCCAGCGCCGCTGGCTGGCCCGCACCCTGCGGCTGGCCGGCCACACCGACCCCCCGTCCTTCTTCGAGATCGACGACGCCGAACCCGCCTCCTTCGCCCAGCAGACCTGAGCCCAGCAGACCTGCGCCCGGCGGTCCCGGTCAGGGCAGCAGGCGGGCCCGGGACCGGGCGTGGCGCAGCAGCGGAGGGCAGGTCAGGCGGGTGCCTGATCGGGTCGGCAGGGCGAAGGCCACGGCCTTGGCGGGCTCGCCGCCGGCGAAGGCCGTGGTGACGTACGCGCGGCAGTGGCCCTGCGACAGCTCGCGGGTCAGCACCAACCCCCGGCCGCCTTCGGAGAACAGATCCACTTCCACCCGCCCGTGCCGACGGCCCAGGACGGCCGGGATCCAGCCGAGATCCGGGTCGCCGTCCACCACCTCGCACCAGGTCGGCACGCCGCCGAGCTCATAGACCCGCAGCTCGTAGGGCGGCAGGCCGTGCCGCTCGGCGTTGGCCACCAGCTCGGCCACGATCGTCTCGGCGTCCAGCACCTCCTCGCCGGACAGCCCCTCGGCCTGGAGCGCCTCCCGGACCAGGGCGCGGCCACGGCGGCACGCCGAACCGGGATGCAGCACCGCGACCACCACGCTCACCAGCGCGAAAGGGAACTCCCCGCCCGCCCCGCCGGTCGCGGCGAAACCGGCTCCCCGCTCGGCGGCACGACGGTCCGCGGTCTCCTCGCGAACGCCTCCGAGCCCATCTCCTTCGATGACGCGTCCGTGCTCGTCCCCTCCAATGACGCGTCCGTGCCCGTCCCCTTCGGGGACGCGGTCGCGCCGGGGCGCCTCGCCCCAGCAGGTGCCGGCCGAGGCCGACCGCCCGGGGCGAGGACCGGCGTTCATGCCGTCCATGGGGTTTGCGACGGTGCGCCCGTCGGCGCCCGGGTCTCTCTGGGCGGGGATCGTCGGGCGTCCTGAGGGGACGCCGGGTGCGTCCGCTGACCAGTGGGGGATCGGCCGCATCGGGCTGCTCCTTCTCGGCTCTCGGCGACGGTGCTCCAGCAGGAGACCCGACCGAACGCCCGCAGGACAGGTCCCCTCTCGGGCGTCGCCGTTCGCCGCGCCGTCCAAGCGTCCCGGGGACCTTTCCGTCGCCCGCCGTGCGCGTCTGCGCGCCCAGTGGTCGTTTCCCGGTCGTTTCGGACGGGGGGCCGGGAATCCGTGCCGTCCCTATTGACAATGGGTCGCCGTCTGATTACGCGTGGTCATGGAGGTGGTCGTGGGCGGGTCGAAGCGTGGTGCGGGAAGGCCGGAGCTGGCGCGGGCGCGCAGGCGGATGGGCATGAGCCAGGAGGAGATCGCCGAGGCGCTGTGGGTGTCGCCGACCACCTGGAGCCGCTGGGAGCGCGGCAGGCAGGCGATCCGGCCGGTGTACCGGGCGCGGATGGCCGAGGTGTTCGCGGTGGATCCGGCCGAGGTCGAGCGGTGGATCGAAGGCGGTGCCCCGGTCGATACGGAAGCCTGGCTCCGCCCGGACTTCAGCGACCTGTCGCTCGCGGCTACGGTCGAGGCCGCCGGACGCCTGTGGAGGTGCGACATGGACCCCGATCGCCGTCATGTGCTCGCCGCCCTGCCCTTCGTGCCCGCGGCCCTCGGAAGCTGGCTGTCGGCCTGGAGTTACGGCGCCCCGGTCGCCTCCGCCGCCCACGACGGCTCCGGCCCCTCGGTGGGCCTGTCGGACGTCCAGCGCATCGAGGAGGCGCGGCAGGCGTTCGGCGAGATGGATCATCGCTTCGGCGCCGGCCTGGTCCGGCCCGCCGTGGTCGACTACCTCGGCACCATGGTCCACCCCTTGCTCCGCGGCCGCTACACCGAGAAGGTCGGCGCCGCCCTCATGTCGGCCGCCGCGGGGCTCACGGGGATGGCGGGGTGGACCGCGTTCGACCTGCACCGTCATGGGCAGGCGCAGCAGTACTTCGGACAGGCCCTCAAACTGGCGAAACTGGGCAGCGACCCGATGATCGGCTCCCTCATCCTGGAGGGCATGACCCATCAGGCGTTGTACCTGCGGCATTCGGCGCAGGCCGTCTGGCTGACCGGGGCCGCCGTGGAAGCCGCCCGGCGCGTGGACGCGCCGCCATGGGTGGCGGCGATGTTGCTGGTCGAGGAGGCTTGGGCGACGGCACTGCGGACCCGGCCTGGCGAGAGCCGGGACGGACATGGCGCACGCACCGTCCAGTTGAAGCTCGCAGAGGCCGAGCGTGTCCACGCCCGGGGCCGGAGCGACCGCGACCCGGCCTGGGCCACCTGGAACGACGAGCCGGAACTGATCGCCCGTGCGGGCATGTGCTGGGAACTGCTGGGCGAGCACGAGCGGGCCGCCGATTGCGCCGAACTGGCGGTACGCGAGTTCGCGGAGGCCCGGCCACGCTCGGCGCAGCTGAACCGGGTGAACGCCGCCGACGCCTACTTGAGCATGGGAGAGGTCGAGCGGGCCGTCGATATGGCCCGGACGGCGATTCCGGCGGCCCGGTCGCTGACCTCCGTTCGGGCCGTCGAGCGCGTCAGGCGGTTCTCCGACCGCCTCACCCCCTACGCCGACACGGTCCACGTCAAGGAGTTCCGCGCCCACCTCGCCGCCGAGCTCACCGCCTGACGGGAGCCCCCGCGACGCGTAGTAGGGCGGATGGCCTCTAGATCCCCTCAGCCTTCCTCCGGGCCGAGCGCGGTGCCCGGGGAGGGGGCGGGGGCGGGCTCCTTGAGCTCGATGAACAGCGCGTGCGACGGGGTGTCGCCGATGTTCTCGCCCTGGTGGGTCTGGGCGGCGACCCACCGGATCGCACCGGGCTCCAGCGCGACCTCCACGGCGCGGTCGCCGCTGGAGACACGGCGGCGGAACGACGCGAGCGGATACATGACGGTGTCGGGGTGGGAATGGGGTGAGGTCTTGTCGCCCGGACGGTCCCGGTATTCCAGCACCCTGACGCGTTCGTTCTCGAAGATCACGGTGTAGAGGGCGGGGTCGGTGACGGCTGGATCCATGCTCATGGGACCTCCGGCCCTTCATGGGATATCAGTACCATGAAGGATACGTAGTACCGTGAACGAATGGAAGTCCCCTACGAGGCGACCGGCCGCACCGGCCAGAAGGCGCGCACCCGCCGCGAACTCCTCGACGCCGCCCGCGGCCTCCTCGCCGACGGGCACGAGCCGAGCGTCGAGGAGGCCGCGGCCGCCTCCGGCATCTCCCGGACGACCGCCTACCGGTACTTCCCCAACCGGTCGGCCCTCGTGGCCGCCGCCCATCCCGAGACCGGCCGGTCCTCGCTCCTGCCCGACGACGCCCCGGACGACCCAGCCGCCCGCCTGGACCTCGCGATCAGGGAGTTCATCCGCCTCACCCTGGAGTGGGAGCCGCAACTGCGCGCCTCGCTGCGCCTGGCGCTCCAGCCCGGCGCACCGAGCCCGACCCTCCGCCAGGGCCGGGCGATCGGCTGGATCGAAGACGCCCTGGTCCCGCTGCGGCCGCACCTCGACACCCGGCGGCTCGCGATCGCGATCCGCGCCGCCACCGGAATCGAGGCCCTGGTCTGGCTGATCGACGTGGCGGGCCTGACCCGGGAGGACGCGGCCGAGATGCTGCGCGCGAACGCCCACGCGATCCTCCGCGCCGCGCTGGACGACGCGTGCCCCCCACCGAGGGCCGGTCGCGAGGCGAGGTCGGCGGCCGGTCGTCGATGACGGCGATGTGGCGACCGGCCTCATAGCGGACGGCGAGCCTGCGGTGCCAGGCGGCCGGCGCACCATGACCGCCGTCCTGGCGTAGCTCGCCGGAAATGATGGGTCCGCTCGAGCCATGTACGGGATGTCCGCATCCGGTACTGACGAAGGAGACGCCATGGGGACGGCGCGTGGATGATGACGAGGTGGCCCGGTTCGAGGCCGTCTACAGGGAGTGCTACGACCAGATCACGGCCTACGCGGTGCGGCGCTGCGACTCGCCGCAGGACGCGGCGGACGTCGTGGCCGAGACCTTCGCGATCGCCTGGCGCAAGCTGGCCGACCTGCCGCGAGGCGGAGAGGCCAGGCTCTGGCTGTACGGCGTGGCGCGCAGGGTGCTGGCCGACCAGCGCCGCAAGTCGGTCCGCCGGCGGATGCGCGACGTGGAGCTCGACGCCGAGATGGCCGATCTCTACGGCGATCCGCCGGAGGCCGGCGCCGAGCTGAGGGCGGTCGCGGCGGTGTTCCGGAGCATGCCGGACGACGATCGCGAGCTGCTGTCGCTGGTCGCCTGGGAAGGGCTCGGCCGGGACGAGATCGCCACGATGCTCGGAGTGTCGCGCAACGCGGTGCGCGTCAGGCTGCACCGCGCGCGCAGGCGCTTCGCCGCCGCGCTGAGCGCGGCCGATGTCCACCTGACGACGGGCAGCCGGATGATCCCGGCGGGGAGGCCGCTGTGAACGACGCGGAAGAGATCAGCCGGTTGCTGCGGCCGCTGGCCCGGGTGGAGCCCGGAAGAAAGGGAAGCGGGGGGTCCGGCGCGGGCGCGCAGGCGCTGCTGGCCTCCATCACGGGCCGGCGGGCCGACGCGCCGGCGGTCCCTGGGCCGGACACGGTCGTCACGCGGCCGGAGGCGGTGGCCGCAGGGAGCCCAGGCGCCCCCTTGACCGGGCCCTTGGCCGGGCGGCGGCACCGGTCCCTCCGGCCCGGTCCCCGCCGCCTGGCGCTCGGCCTCACCGCCGCGGCCCTGCTCGCGACGGGCGTCGTCGTGGGGCCGAGCCTGGTGCGGGACGGAGGCGGTGTCGCGGTGTCCTACGCCAACGCGGCGGTGGACATCAGACGCGACGGCGACCAGTACGTCGCCCGCATCAAGGACCCGTTCGCCGAGTACGCCCTGTACACCGAGGCCTTCCGGGCGGTCGGCCTGCGGGTCGAACTGCGCCCGGTGCCGGTCTCGCCGGGATACGAGGGGACGATGCTCGGCATGGCGGTCGGGGGGAAGGAGGCTCCCGACCGGCAGGCCACGCCGGATCCCTCCGGCCCCCGGTTCGGCGGCGTCCCGCTGACGCTGGGAACCGATCCCCGGGGGTGCGAGCCCGGACGGTCCGCCGGCTGCGTCATGGTGATCCGGGTCCCGGCCGGGCTGACCGGGAGGGTGGACGTCCGGATCGGCCGCCAGGCCAGGCCGGGGGAGGAGTACGCCAACTTCGACGCGGCCCTGGCGCCGGGGGGGATGTTCCACGGGGTGCGCCTGCGGGACGGCCGCCCGGTCGGGGAGATCCTCGCCGAGGCGCGCAAGCGCGAGTTGTCGGCGGTGTTCAGCCTCATCCGGATCGACCCGAAGACCGGCGGCCTGTCCTTCGAGCCGCTGCCCGCGGACCGGGTGGGCGGGGGCTGGACGGTGTGGAACGCCTGGCAGGTGAAGGCCGGGGTAGTCCGACTGCTGGTCACGCCCGGGCGCCTGCCCGAGAATCCCTTCTACAACGGGAGCGCCCCACCACCCGCCCTGGGTTGACGGCGAGCCGGGCCAGAGCAGGTCCCGGCGGCCAAGGAGGCTCATCGCGTCGGGAGGGCAGGCCGTAGGCCACGGGGCCTTGGTAGGGATTGCGGCAAGTACTGGCAACGACTTGCCCTCGATTCGGGTGATACGACCGATCTTGCGTATTCGCCAGGGCCTGCATAGGTAAGCTTCGTGGCGTTTCGCGACGAATCGGGAGGAGCCGCAGCTGTGCCAGCAAAACGGGTGATTGGCATCGCGTTGGCGGGGACGGCCGTTCTGGTGCCCGCCGTGGCGTGCTCCTCCTCCGGCGGCGGCGGCGCGGCGCCCGCGTCGCAGGGCGCGGAGCCGGTGGCATCGGCCTCGGCCTCCCCGACCCCGCCGCCGGAGCACCCGTTCACCGGGCAGCCGGTGGCGGGGCGCCGGCCGGTGCTCGCCGTGAAGATCGAGAACACCTCCTCGGGCAAGCCGCAGCTCGGGCTGCGCAGCGCTGACCTGGTGTTCGTCGAGCAGGTCGAGGGCGGCCTGACCCGCCTCATGGCGGTCTTCTCCTCCAAGATCCCCGCCAAGGTCGGCCCGGTGCGCAGCGCCCGCATCTCCGACCTGCACCTGCTGCCGATGTTCGGCAAGCCCGCCCTGGCCTACTCGGGCGTGCAGAGCAAGATGGTGCCGCTGGTCCAGCAGGCGTCGCTGTACGACGTCTCCGACAGCGCCGCGCCGGGCGCCTACTTCCGCCAGCCCGGCCGCGTCGCCCCCTACAACCTGTTCGCCGACACCAGGAAGCTGCTGGCGAAGGCGCCCAAGGCCACCAAGGCGCGCGACATCGGCCTCACCTTCGGCGACGCGCCGGAGGGCGGGACCGCCAAGAAGTCGTTCACCGTGAGATATCCGGCGGCGACCTTCACCTTCACCTGGGCGGCCTCCCAGAAGCGCTGGCTGGTGACGCAGGACGGCAAGAAGGACATGGCGGCCGAGGGCGGCCAGCTCGGCGCCCCCACCATCGTCGTCCAGTACGCGAAGACCACCCGCTCGCAGTTCCACGACTTCACCGGCAGCTACACCCCCCTCATCCACACCACCGGGACCGGCAAGGCCGTCGTCCTGCGCGACGGCAAGGCCTACAAGGCGGAATGGTCGCGCTCCTCGGAGAAGGAGGGCGCCACGTTCACCACCGAGGGCGGCGAGCCGATGAACCTCAGCCCCGGCCAGGTGTGGATCGTCCTGGCGGCGCCCAAGCCCGTGCAGCCCTGATCCGGGGCACGCGGTCCGTCGTACCCGTACAACATGTCCAAAGCGCCCGTGGAGTTGCGACGATCCGGACGGCGAGCGCCGGGCTGATCAGCGCCTACCATGGGACGGGAACCCGTCGTCACGCTCGTGAGGTAAGACCGTGTCCAGCAGCACCCCCGAAGTCGCCGAGACCACCGCCGTCACCGGCACCGCCCGCGTGAAGCGCGGCATGGCCGAGATGCTCAAGGGCGGTGTGATCATGGATGTCGTCAACGCGGAGCAGGCCAAGATCGCCGAGGACGCCGGGGCCGTCGCCGTCATGGCCCTCGAGCGCGTGCCCGCCGACATCCGGGCCGAGGGCGGCGTCTCGCGCATGAGCGACCCCGACATGATCGACGGCATCATCGCCGCCGTCTCGATCCCCGTCATGGCCAAGGCCCGCATCGGCCACTTCGTCGAGGCCCAGGTCCTGCAGGCCATCGGCGTCGACTACGTCGACGAGTCCGAGGTGCTCACCCCCGCCGACGAGGCCAACCACATCGACAAGTGGGCCTTCACGGTGCCCTTCGTCTGCGGGGCGACCAACCTGGGCGAGGCCCTGCGCCGCATCGCCGAGGGCGCCGCCATGATCCGCTCCAAGGGCGAGGCCGGCACCGGCAACGTCGTGGAGGCCACCCGCCACATGCGGCAGATCCGCGGCGACATCAAGCGCCTGGGCGCCCTGGACGAGGCCGAGCTCTACGCCGCCGCCAAGGAGCTGCGCGCGCCCTACGAGCTGGTCGCCGAGATCGCCAAGACCGGCAAGCTGCCCGTGGTGCTGTTCACCGCCGGCGGCATCGCCACCCCGGCGGACGCCGCCATGATGATGCAGCTCGGCGCCGAGGGCGTGTTCGTCGGCTCGGGCATCTTCAAGTCCGGCGACCCGGCCAAGCGGGCGGCGGCGATCGTCAAGGCCACCACCTTCTACGACGACCCCGACGTCATCGCCAAGGTCTCCCGCGGGCTCGGCGAGGCCATGGTCGGCATCAACGTCGCCACGCTTCCCGACAGCGAGCGCCTGGCCACGCGCGGCTGGTGATCTTCCCGCCGTCCCGGTGCCCATTCGCGGCCATCGGGACGGCGTGTGGCTTACATGGCGATTTGTCGCCTGGAATCATGACATGTCGGCCGAGACGTGCGCCCGCAGCGGCCGAGGCGCGTTGATCGTCCGGAAATATCCGCTCTGACCTGGGTATGGCTATACCTGGTGTTTGCTGGGCATAGTTGATGATCGTCATGTGATCGACAGGCGATCGTTCCTCGTGATGGGGCTCATAGCCGGAGTGCCGGGGGTGCCACCCCTGAGCGCTCCCTACGGCGAGCCCTTCACGCTCGGCGTCGCCTCCGGCGATCCCGCGCCCGACGGCTTCGTCCTGTGGACCCGCCTGGCGCCGGCCCCGCTCGCCGAGGACGGGTACGGCGGCATGCCGGCGGCCCCGGTGCCGGTGTACTGGGAGGTCGCCACCGACCCCGCCTGCGCCCGCGTCGTGCGGCGCGGCAGCCAGAACGCCGTGCGCGAATGGGCCCACGCCGTGCACGCCGAGGTCGGCGGGCTGGAGCCGGGCCGCGACTACTGGTACCGCTTCAAGGCCGGCCCCTACATCTCGCCGACCGGCCGCGCGGTGACCGCGCCCCCCGCCGGCGCGCCCGCCGCCTCGCTCACCCTCGCGGTGACCTCCTGCGCCAACTACCAGCACGGGCACTTCACCGCCTACACCAGGGTCGCCGAGGAGCGCCCGCACATGGTGCTGCACCTTGGTGACTACATCTACGAGCACGGCAAGGGCCAGGCGCCGTGTCCCGGCGGCAACGTGCGCGACCACGAGGGCGGCGAGGCCACCAGCCTGGCCGACTACCGCCGCAGGCACGCCCTCTACAAGACCGACCCGGACCTGCGGGCCGCCCACGCGGCGGCGCCCTGGGTGCCGATCATGGACGACCACGAGGTGCGCAACAACTGGACGAGCCGGTTGCCCGCCGCGCGGCGCGCGGCCGCCTTCCGCGCCTACTACGAGCACATGCCGCTGCGCCGCGCGTCGATCCCGAAGGGGGCGGCGATCCATCTGTTCCGCCGCCTGCACTGGGGAAGCCTGGCCACTCTGCACCTGCTCGACACCCGCCAGTACCGCGACCGGCCGATCTGCGGCTCCGGCTTCGCCGACTGCCCCAAGGCCGACGACCCCGGCCGCACGATCACCGGGAAAGCCCAGGAACGATGGCTGCTGGAGGGCTTCCGCGAGTCCAGGGCGCGGTGGGACATCATCGGCCAGCAGGTCTTCTTCGGCCAGCGGACCAAGTACCCCGGCCCCGAGAGGGTCGTGCGGCAGGACGCCTGGGACGGTTACACCGCCTCGCGCACCAGGGTCACCCGCGGCTGGCTGGAGGCCGGCACGCGCAACGCCATCGTGCTGACCGGTGACGTGCACTCCCACTGGGCCGGCGACCTCGCTCTGGACTACGACGACGAGGACTCGCCCCTGATCGGCACCGAGCTGGCCGTGACCTCGGTCAGCAGCGGTGGCAACGGCCACGACCACGACCGCGCCAGAGACGCTTTGCTGGACACCAACCCCCACCTGCGGTTCCATCTGCGCCGCCGCGGTTACCTGCTGCTCAAGGTGGAGCCCGCCGAGGTCAGGGCCGAATTCAAGATCGTCAAGTACGTGAACACCCCCGGCGCACCGGCCCTGGTGGCCGCCGGCTTCACCGTCGCCGACCGGATCCCCGGCCTGGTCCGCCAGACCTGACCCGGCCGCCGGCCTCGGCCCCGCTCCGGGAAGTCCGGGCCCGTTTGGGACGTTGTTCCGCTTGGCCGTACGCTTCGGCGGTCGGGAACGACATCCGCGCCACCACCAATGGACCGAACGGGAAGGAAGACCGGTGACCTCTGCGCCGACGATCGGCGTGCTCGCCCTCCAAGGCGACGTGCGTGAACACGTCCGGGCCCTGGAGGCCTCCGGCGCCAGGGCCGTGGCCGTTCGCCGCCAGGCCGAGCTGGAGGCGGTCGACGCGCTGGTCCTGCCCGGCGGCGAGTCCACGACCATGTGGAAGCTCGCCGAGGCGTTCGAGCTGCTCGAACCGCTGCGCATGCGCGTCAAGTCCGGTATGCCGACCTACGGCTCCTGCGCCGGGATGATCATGCTGGCCGACCGCATCGAGGGCGGCGTCGAGGGCCAGCAGACCCTCGGCGGCATCGACATGGTCGTGCGTCGCAACGCCTTCGGCCGCCAGGTCGACTCTTTTGAGGCATCCTTGGACTTCGCGGGACGCGGTCGGCTGCGCGCCGTCTTCATCCGGGCTCCGTGGGTCGAGTCCGTCGGCGCGGATGTCGAGGTGCTGGGACGGGCCGAGCCTGGGGATAGGATCGTCGCGGTCCGGCAGGGACCTCTGCTCGCTACGTCCTTCCATCCCGAGCTGACCGGGGACACGCGGGTTCATTCGTATTTTGTCGAGATGGTGAGGGAGCTCTAGCCGATGTCCGGCCACTCCAAATGGGCGACGACGAAGCACAAGAAGGCCGTGATCGACGCCAAGCGCGGCAAGCTCTTCGCGAAGCTCATCAAGAACGTCGAGGTGGCGGCCCGTACCGGTGGTCCTGACCCGGACGGCAACCCGACGCTGTACGACGCCATCCAGAAGGCGCGCAAGAGCTCGGTGCCCGTCGACAACATCGAGCGCGCCCGCAAGCGCGGCGGCGGCCTGGAGGCGGGCGGCGCCGAGTACCAGACGATCATGTACGAGGGCTACGCGCCGGGTGGCGTCGCGGTGCTGGTCGAGTGCCTCACCGACAACCGCAACCGCGCGGCCTCCGAGGTCCGCGTCGCCATGACCCGCAACGGCGGGTCCATGGCCGACCCCGGCTCGGTGTCCTACATGTTCAACCGCAAGGGCGTCGTCATCGTGCCCAAGGGCGGCCTCAGCGAGGACGATGTGCTGGTCGCCGTCCTGGACGCCGGCGCCGAGGAGGTCAACGACCTCGGTGAGTCCTTCGAGGTCGTCTCCGAGGCCGGCGACCTGGTCCCGGTCCGCAAGGCCCTGCAGGACGCCGGCATCGACTACGACTCCGCCGAGAGCAGCTTCATGCCGACGCTGAGCGTGCCCCTGGACGAGGATTCGGCCCGCAAGGTCTTCCGCCTCATCGACGCCCTGGAGGACAGCGACGACGTCCAGAACGTCTACGCCAACTTCGACGTCTCCGACGACGTGCTGGCCAAGCTCGACTGACGCCGGTCCGGCCGGGCCGCCGGCAGGGGGAGAAAAACGGTTCGACCTGGTCGGGGCGGGGCCCTAGGTTGGGCGCTTGTGGAAATTCGTGACGTGACGGTCGGCGACCTCGGCGCCGTGCTCGACAACCGCAAACGCGCCTTCGGCCCCATTCCCCCCGGCAGCGCCGAGCAGTGGCGCGCCATGGCGACCGCTGCTCTGGACGACGGCCGTTACGTCGGCGTCTTCGACGGCGCGCGCCTGGTCGCCACCAGCAGGATCATCCGCTTCGACCAGTGGTGGCACGGCCGGCCCGTCTCGATGGGCGGGGTCGCCAGCGTCACCGTCGCCCCCGAGGACCGCGGCCGCGGCGTCGGGCGCCTGCTCATCCAGGCCACCGTCGACCGCTGTGCCGAGCTCGGCCACGTGATCTCGGCGCTGTACCCCGCCACCACCCCGGTGTACCGCGGCGCCGGCTACGAGCACGCCGGCGCGCGCAGCCGCGTCACCGTTCCCACCGAGGCGCTGCGCGCCCTCGGGACCGGCGACGGCGTGAAGCTGCGCAGGATGGGCCCCGGCGACGCCCCCGAGCTGCTCGCCACGATGGCACGCGTTTACGCCTCCACGCGGGCCTGCGGGCCGCTGGGGTGGGAGGAGTCCGCCGCCCGCCGGTGGCTGTCCGATGAGGACGACTTCGCCTACCTCGCCGAGGACGGCTTCGTCGTCTACCGCTGGCACGAGGGGAACATCGAGGTGGAGAACCTGGTGGCCGGCTCGGAGGCGACGGCCAGGGCGCTGTGGTCCCTGGTCGGCACGGCCTCCTCGGTCGCCGCCACGGTCAGGGCCAGCGTCGAGCCGGACGACCCGATGCTGTGGCTGCTGCGCGAGCGCTCACGCGACTCGGTCGAGCAGACCCGCTGGATGCTCCGCCTCATCGACCTGCCAGCCGCCGTCGCCGCCCGCGGCTACCCGGCCGGGACCGGCCTCGACACCGTCGTCGTCGTCGAGGACCGCATGCGCCCGTCCAACTCCGGGGCCTGGCGGCTGCGCGTCCGCGATGGAGCCGGCACGGCCACCCCCGCCGAGGGCCCCGCCGGGGACGAGGTGGCCCGCCTCACCATCGGCGGCATGTCGGCCCTGTTCGCGGGCGTCCAGACCAGCACCCTGCGCCGCGCCGGGCTGCTCACCGGCGGCACCCCGGACGGCGACGACCGGCTCGGCGCCGTCTTCGCCGCCAAGCCCTACATGATCGACTACTTCTGACCCCGGCTCCGGCGCCTCTGCCACCGTGCGGGGCCAGGACACGGCGGCGCGGCCGGTGCGTGCGCGGGGCCGCCGATGCCGGTACAGTTCCCCCGAACAGGTGTTCGGCGAGGTTGGAGGCGTGCGGGTGCGGCTGCCTGAGCTGCGGGTGCTGGGAGTCGATCCCGGGCTGACCCGATGCGGTCTCGGCGCCGTCGAGGGGCGGGCCGGCGCCCCGTTGTCGCTGGTCAAGGTCGGCGTCGCGCGCACCCCGGCCGACGAGGGCATCGGCGAGCGCCTGGTGGCCATCGAGGCCGAGATCGAACGCTGGCTGGACGAGATCAAGCCGGACGCCGTCGCGGTCGAGCGGGTCTTCAGCCAGAGCAACCTGCGCACGGTCATGGGCACGGCCCAGGCCTCCGCCGTGGCGATCGTCTGCGCCGCCCGCCGGGGGCTGCCGGTCGCCCTGCACACCCCCTCCGAGGTCAAGGCCGCCATCACCGGGTTCGGCAACGCCGACAAGGCGCAGGTCGGCACCATGGTCACCCGGCTGCTGCGGCTCGACGCCATGCCCAAGCCCGCCGACGCCGCCGACGCGCTGGCCCTGGCCATCTGCCACATCTGGCGCGGCGGCGCCCAGAACCGCCTCGCCGACGCCCTCGCCAAGGCCAGATCCACCGGCACGCGCCCGCCGGCGGCGGGCCCGCGCGGCGCCAGGCCCGCCGCGGCGCCGCCCTCCGGCCTTCCCGCGAAAGGAGCCGGCCAGTGATCGCTTCGGTCTCCGGCCGCGTCGCCGCGCTCGCCCCCGACTCCGCGGTGGTCGAGGTGGGCGGCGTCGGCGTCCTGGTCCACTGCACTCCCGGCACGCTGGCGGGGCTGCGGGTGGGCGAGCAGGCCCGCCTGGCCACCTCGCTGGTGGTCCGCGAGGAGTCGCTCACTCTTTACGGCTTCGGCTCCGACGACGAGCGCGTGGTGTTCGAGATGCTCCAGACCGCCTCGGGGGTCGGCCCGCGTCTCGCCCTGGCCATGCTCGCCGTCCACGCGCCCAACGCCCTGCGGGTCGCGGTGGCCGGGGCCGACGTCAAGGCGCTCACCATGGTCCCCGGCATCGGCCAGAAGGGGGCGCAGCGCATCATCCTGGAGCTGAAGGACAAGCTCGGCACCCCGGACGCGGCCGTCGCCGCGGCGCTGAACGGCAAGGCGAGCAAGCCCGCCTGGCGCGAGCAGGTGCACGCCGGCCTGGTCGGGCTGGGCTACTCCGCCAAGGACGCCGACGAGGCGATCTCCATCGTGTCCCCCGAGGCCGACGCCGAGCTGGCCGCCGGGCGCACCCCCGCGGTCGCCGCCCTGCTGAAGGCCGCCCTGCGGGCCCTGAGCGTGCGATGAGCGCCGTCCAGGCGATCTGCGGCGCCGGCGCGCCCACCGGGGGTTGGACGTCCCGGCCCGTGGCGGCGAGCATTGACCTCGCGACGGGCCCCGCCGCGTGAGCCGTGACCCTGTGACGGAGGCGCTGCCGGTGAGCCCTACTCATGTGACGGAGGCACTGCGGTGAGCCTTGAGCGTGACCTGGTGTCCCCCGACGCCGAGGGCGACGAGCAGGCCGTCGAGTCGGCGCTGCGCCCCAAGCGCCTCGGCGAGTTCATCGGCCAGGGCCGGGTGCGCGAGCAGCTGTCGCTGGTGCTCGAGAGCGCGCTGCGCCGCAGCCGGCCGCCCGACCACGTCCTGATGAGCGGTTCGCCCGGGCTCGGCAAGACCACCCTCGCCATGATCATCGCGGCCGAGCTGGGCATGCCCCTGCGGCTGACCTCCGGCCCCGCCCTGGAGCGCGCGGGCGACCTCGCGGCGATCCTGTCCACCCTGTCCGAGGGCGAGGTGCTGTTCATCGACGAGATCCACCGCATGGCCCGCCCCGCCGAGGAGATGCTCTACCTCGCCATGGAGGACTTCCGGGTCGACATCGTCGTCGGCAAGGGCCCGGGGGCCACGGCGATCCCGCTGGAGATCGCCCCCTTCACCCTGGTCGGGGCCACGACCCGCGCCGGGCTGCTGCCCGCTCCGCTGCGCGACCGGTTCGGCTTCGTCGCCCACATGGACTTCTACGACGTGGCCGAGCTCGAACAGGTGCTGCGCCGTTCGGCGCGGCTGCTCGGGCTCGAGCTCCCCGACGAGGGCGCGCACGAGATCGCCCGCAGGTCCAGGGGCACGCCCCGCATCGCCAACCGGCTGTTGCGGCGGGTGCGCGACTTCGCCGAGGTCCGCGCCGACGGCGTGATCACCAGGGACACCGCCTCGGCCGCGCTCAACCTGTACGAGGTGGACGCCGAAGGGCTCGACCGGCTCGACCGCGCCGTCCTCGGCGCGCTGCTGCGCAAGTTCGGCGGCGGCCCGGTAGGGCTGTCGACGCTGGCCGTGGCGGTGGGGGAGGAGCCCGAGACGGTCGAGGTCGTCGCCGAGCCGTTCCTGGTGCGCCAGGGCCTGATCGCGCGCACGCCGCGCGGCCGGGTGGCCACGGCCTCGGCCTGGACGCACCTCGGCATGGTCCCCCCGCCGGACGCCTTCGGCGCGGCGGCCCAGCCGGTCCTGTTCGACGACCCCGGTCCCTCCTGAGCGAGGCAGGGCCGAGCCGGGGGATGCCGGCCTCGGGCGCCCGGCGCGGGGCGGTGGCAGGTGGCGGCCCTCGCACGTTCTGACTGGGAGGTTGACAGAGGCTGCGGTGCTGCTTGCGAGCTGTGCACATGTTTGGGGGGATACGCCGGATCATTCGGGCTGCTCGGGGATGCCGTCGCAGGAGGGCGGCGCGGGCACTGAAAGTTTCAAGCCGGTCGTATCCGCCGGTCACAGATCGGTGACAACGGGAACTTTCCCGCCTGCAAGAGCGTGGGTTCGTTGCCGGGCTTTGACAAGCTCGCCTAAACTCCGTGGCTTGGCTGGCTGTGTACGCTGACGCGATCAGTGTGTGGCCGTGCCGATCGCCGCCAGACCGCCGGCGCCAGGCCGGTCAATTCTTAACCGGAAGGAAGCCCCGTGCAGGGCCTTGGATCGTTCGTGCCACTGATCTTGCTGGTCGTGGTGTTCTATTTCCTGCTCATCCGCCCGCAGCGTAAGCGGGCGCAGGAGCAGGCGCAGATGCAGAGCAGTGTGACGCCGGGCACCCGTGTGATGACCACGACCGGCCTGTTCGGCACCGTCATCGCCGTCGAGGACGACGACGTGATCCTCGAGGTCGCGCCCGGCGTCGAGACCCGCTGGACGAAGGCGGCCATCGGCCGCGTGCTCGTCCCGGTCGAGGAGGAGACGGTGGACAATGGAATCGTCGAGCCGGAACCCGTCACCGACGTCAAGCCGGCCGACGCCCCGGAGATCCGCGGAGACGAAGGTCCGAGCGACAAGAAGTCCTGAGTAGGCTCACCGCAAACCCCTTGACGAAAGAATCGACCACCAGTGGCCCCATCGACCAGTAGCCAGAGCAGGCCGGGACGCGTGCTCCTGGCCCTCTTGGTGCTCATCCTCGCCATGGGCGGGGTGATGGCACTGCAGAAGGCCTTCGTGCCCAAGTTCGGCCTCGACCTCGCCGGCGGCACCACGGTGACGCTGTCTCCGGTCACGGAGGCAGGTGCGGCTCCCTCCCAGGAGAGCCTCGACCTGGCCGTCAACATCCTCCGCGACCGGGTGAACGGTACGGGCATCTCCGATGCCGAGGTCGCCAAATCGGGTGACAACATCGTCATCTCGGTTCCCGGCGCCGGGCAGAAGGAGGTCGTCGGGCGCTTGGGCACCACGGCCGAGCTCCGCTTCCGTCAAGTGCTCGCGGTGGCCCCGGCGGTCATCGCGCCGAGCCCGCTGCCGACCGCGCCCGCGACGCCCGCGCCCTCGGGCACCGGCACTCCGAAGCCGGGCGCGAGCGGCCGGCCGTCATCGACCGCCAAGCCCGCCGCCACGGCCAAGCCCGCGACGAGCGCGACGCCCGCGGGCCGCGCCCTGTCGTCGGCGCTGACCACCCCGACCCCGGCGCCGTCCACTTCGGCCTCGGGTTCCGGCAAGGCCGACAAGAGCGCCAAGGCCACTCCGGCGCCGAGCGCCTCGGCCCCCTCGGGCCAGCCGACCGCGCAGCCCTCCGACGACCCGATGGCGGGCGTGGACCTCACCGGCGTCGACCCGGCCGTGGCCGAGCAGTTCAAGAAGATCGACTGCACCAAGAAGGACCGAGGCCAGGGCGTCCAGGACAACCCGGACAAGCAGCTCGCCGCGTGCAGCAAGGACGGCGACGCCAGGTACATCCTGGAGAAGGCCGCCGTCAAGGGCACCGAGGTGTCCGGCGCCACCTCCGGCGTCGACTCCACCACCGGCGAGTGGATCGTCCAGGTCACCTTCAAGAGCAAGGGCGCCAGCGAGTTCGCCAAGACCACCGGTCAGATCACCAGCGCGCCGCAGCCGCGCAACCAGCTCGCCATGGTGCTGGACGGCCTGGTCATCTCGGCTCCCGTCATCGAGGAGCCCATTCCCGGCGGCCAGGCCCGCATCTCCGGCAGCTTCACCCAGAAGTCCGCCACCGACCTGGCCAACCAGCTCAAGTACGGCGCGCTGCCGCTGAAGTTCAAGCAGAGCTCCATCGAGGAGGTCTCCGGCACGCTCGGGGCCGACCAGCTCAGGGGCGGCCTGCTCGCCGGCGCCATCGGCCTGGTCCTGGTGGTCTTCTACTGCCTGCTGTACTACCGGGGCCTCGGCCTCGTCGCGGTGGCCAGCCTCGTGGTGGCGACCATCCTGACCTACAGCACGGTGGTCATCCTGGGCCACAACGCCAACTTCCGGCTCTCGCTGCCGCACATCATCGGCCTCATCGTGTCGATCGGCATCACCGCCGACTCCTTCATCGTCTACTTCGAACGCATGCGAGACGAGATGAAGGAGGGCAGGCGGTCGCTGCGGGTCGCCGTCGAGGTCGCCTGGGCCCGCGCCCGGCGCACCATCCTGATCGCCGACGCGGTCATGTTCATCGCCGCCGTGGTGCTGTACTTCCTCGCGGTCGGCGGCGTGGCCGGGTTCGCCTTCGCGATGGGCCTGACCACCCTGATCGACATCGCGGTGGTGTTCCTGTTCACCAAGCCGTTCGTCGCCCTGCTGGCCAAGCTCCCGTTCTTCGCCAAGGGGCACAAGCTGTCGGGCCTCGACGCCGAGCGCATGAGCCGCGAGGCGCCGGCCGCTCGCACGACCGTTCCGCAGGAGGGCTGATGTCTGCCATCGGGGCGCTCGGGCGCCGTCTGTACCGTGGCGAGGTCAACGTCGACTTCGTCGGCAGGTACAAGCTCTGGGCGACGCTGTCGGGGGTCCTGCTGCTGATCTCCATCCTCGGGCTGGTCATCCAGGGGCTCAACCTGGGCATCGAGTTCCGGGGCGGTTCGGTCTTCAGCTTCGACAAGCCGGCCGCGTCCTCCATCGCCGACGTCCGTGACACCGTCGAGGCGGTCGGCGGCCACCAGGTCATCGTGCAGGAGGCCGGCACACGCTGGCGGGTCACCACCCAGAGCCTGCCGGAAGAGGGCGTGACGAAGGTCGCCGACGCCATCTCCGCCAAGTACGGCGTGCCCGACAACCAGATCTCCAAGCAGATCATCGGCGCCACCTGGGGCGGTGAGGTCCTCAACAAGGCCATCATCGGCCTGATCGTGTTCATGATCGCGATCATCCTGTACCTCACGCTGGCCTTCGAGTGGAAGATGGCGCTGGCCGCGGTGGTCGCGCTCATCCACGACCTGGTCATCACGGCCGGCATCTACGCCTGGTCGGGCTTCGAGGTCACTCCGGCGACCATGCTGGGCTTCCTGACGATCCTCGGTTACTCGCTCTACGACGCCGTCGTCGTGTTCGACATGATCAAGGAGGTCACCGCCAAGCTGGGCACGACCGCCAAGATGACCTACACCGAGGCCGCCAACAACGCGCTCAACCACACGCTGATCCGCTCGCTGAACACCTCACTGGTGGCCATCCTGCCGGTCGCCGCGATTCTGTTCATCGGCACCACGCTGTTCGGCGCGGGCACGCTGAAGGACCTGTCGCTGGCCCTGTTCGTCGGCATGATCGTCGGTACGTACTCCTCGCTGTGCGTGGCGACGCCGCTGCTGGCCAACCTCAAGGAGCGCGAGCCGAAGTACCTGGCGATCGCCAAGCGGGTCCACGCCAACCGGGTCGCCGCCTCCAAGGACGCCGCGTCCCCGGGCAAGGCCAAGGGCAAGGAGCCCGCCGCCGCCTCCACCTCCGGCTCGGCGAACGGGTCGGTGGCCACGGGCAAGCGCAAGAAGCGCTAGCCCCGCAGTCGCACGTCCCTCAGCGCCCCCGTGAGCTCGCCGCCACGGGGGCGCTCGCCTGCTGGCCGCCGGGCGGTCCTCTAGGATCGCTGGGCGCCTCACCGCCGCCGGAAAGGACCCCCTATGAGCGACCTCACCACGACGATCCTCGACCGCATCAGGGACGTGCCCGACTATCCCCGGCCGGGGGTGATGTTCAAGGACATCACGCCGCTGCTCGGCGACCACGGGGCCTTCTCCTCGGTGGTCGACGCGCTGGCCGACGGCCTCGCGGTGGACAAGGTCGTCGGCATCGAGGCCCGCGGCTTCATCGTGGCCGCCCCGGTGGCCTACCGCGCGGGAGCCGGGTTTGTGCCGGTCCGAAAAAAGGGCAAACTCCCTGCCGAGGCGCTGGAAGCGTCCTACGATCTGGAGTACGGCTCCGCCGTCATCGAGGTGCACCGCGACGCCTTCTTCCCGGGCGAGCGCGTGCTCATCGTCGACGACGTGCTGGCCACGGGCGGCACCGCCCGGGCCGCGGTGGAGCTGGTCAGCCGGGCCGGCGCGCAGGTCGTCGGCGTGTCCGTGCTGATGGAACTCGCCTTCCTCAAGGGGCGCGACCGTCTTCCCGACGTCGACCTGCGCGCCCTGGTGGTGGTCTGATCGGCTCCTCCGCGAGGTCGGCGTTCTCCAGCGTGGATACACTGGAGGATCTGGACTCGACGTGAGGAGTCTGAGTGCCCCGTGATGTGGCCTTGCCCGAAGTGACCGACACCCCTGAGCCGGTTTCCGCGCCCGCGGACGATACGGGTTTAGCCACGTCCGCAGGCACCGACGACAAGCCGGCGCCTGCCGCACGCCGCAGGCTTTCCCGGTTCGGGGGGCAATGGGGTGGCGCGATGAATCCGGTCCTGGAACCGCTGTTCAAGACGGTCCGCGCCACGCATCCCAAGGCGGATCTGCGCGTGATCGAGCGCGCCTACGACGTCGCCGCCTACCACCACCGTGATCAGAAGCGTAAGAGCGGCGATCCTTACATCACCCACCCGCTGGCGGTGGCGACGATCCTCGCCGAGCTCGGCACCGACGACGAGACCCTGTGCGCGGCGCTGCTCCACGACACCGTGGAGGACACCGCCTACGGGCTGGACGAGCTGAGCGCCGACTTCGGCGAGAGCATCGCGCTGCTGGTCGACGGGGTCACCAAGCTCGACAAGGTCAAGTTCGGTGACGCCGCGCAGGCCGAGACCGTGCGCAAGATGGTCGTGGCGATGTCCCGCGACATCCGGGTGCTGGTCATCAAGCTCGCTGACCGCCTGCACAACATGCGCACCCTGCGCTACCTGCCCCGCCACAAGCAGGAGCAGAAGGCCCGCGAGACGCTCGAGATCTTCGCGCCGCTGGCCCACCGGCTCGGCATGAACACCATCAAGTGGGAGCTGGAGGACCTCGCCTTCGGCATGCTCTACCCCAAGCGGTACGACGAGATCGCCCGCATGGTGTCCGAGCGCGCGCCGCGCCGCGACCTGTTCCTGCAGGAGGTCATCGAGAAGGTCTCGGCCGACCTGCGCGAGGCCAAGATCCGCGCGGCGGTCAAGGGCAGGCCCAAGCACTACTACTCGATCTACCAGAAGATGATCGCGCGCGAGGTCGCGTTCGACGACATCTACGACCTGGTGGGCATCCGCGTGCTGGTCGACACCGTGCGCGACTGCTACGCGGCGCTAGGAACGATCCACGCTCGGTGGAACCCGGTGCCCGGCCGGTTCAAGGACTACATCGCGATGCCCAAGTTCAACATGTACCAGTCGCTGCACACGACGGTCATCGGGCCCGAGGGCAAGCCGGTCGAGCTGCAGATCCGCACCCGCGCGATGCACCACCGCGCCGAGTACGGCGTGGCCGCCCACTGGAAGTACAAAGAGGAGATGGGCACCGCCGGCGCGGCCGGGGCGCGGGTGAAGCAGGCCGGCGACATGGCCTGGCTGCGCCAGCTCCTCGACTGGCAGAAGGAGACCTCCGACCCGGGCGAGTTCCTGGAGTCGCTGCGGTTCGACCTGTCGGTGTCGGAGGTCTTCGTCTTCACCCCCCGCGGCCAGGTCATCGCGCTGCCCGAGGGGGCGACGCCGGTCGACTTCGCCTACGCCGTGCACACCGAGGTGGGCCACCGGTGCATCGGCGCCCGGGTGAACGGCCGCCTGGTGCCGCTGGAGTCGCGGCTGAGCAACGGCGACGCCGTCGAGATCTTCACCTCCAAGTCGCCCGACGCCGGCCCGTCCCGCGACTGGCTGAAGTTCGTCAAGAGCGGCCGGGCGCGCAACAAGATCCGCCAGTGGTTCTCCAAGGAGCGCCGCGAGACGGCGATCGAGGCGGGCAAGGAGGCCATCGGGCGGGCGATGCGCAAGCAGGGCCTCCCATTGCAGCGCCTGATGTCCGGAGAGACGCTCCTGGCGCTCGCCAGGGACCTTCGCTACCCCGATGTCTCGGCGCTGTACGCGGCGGTCGGAGAGGGCCACACAGGCGCTCAGTCGGTGGTCGAGAAGCTCGTCCAGTCCCTCGGGGGAGTGGACGCCGCCGAGGAGGACATCGCCGAGGCGGCCGTCCCGACCAAGATGCGCGGCCGCCCGCGCACCGGCACCAACGCCGGAGTGATCGTGGCGGGCGACTCCGACGTGTGGGTGCGGCTGTCGCGCTGCTGCACGCCGGTGCCCGGCGACGAGATCGTGGGCTTCGTGACCCGGGGGCACGGGGTGTCGGTCCACCGCACCAACTGCCCCAACATCGAGCAGCTGCGCTCCGAGCCCGACCGGCTGGTCGAGGTGAGCTGGTCGCCCGGCGACGACTCGGTGTTCCTGGTGGCGATCCAGGTGGAGGCCCTGGACCGGCCCCGCCTGCTGTCGGACGTCACCCGCATGCTGTCCGACCAGCACGTCAACATCCTGTCGGCGTCGGTGACGACCTCCCGTGACCGCACGGCGGTCAGCAAGTTCACCTTCGAGATGGGCGACCCCAAGCACCTCGGCCACGTGCTGAAGGCCGTGCGCAACATCCAGGGCGTCTACGACGTCTACCGCGTCACCAACTGACCGGCCGCGCCCCGGCGGCGTAGGTCACCAACAGGCCGGTCCGCCGGCCGCCGGCCAGGTCACCCTCAGCACAGGGCGTAGACGAAGTCTTCATTGGACTGGCCGCCTCCCCAGCCCAGTCCTTTGATCGTCACCGTGGAGTAGGCGCACCGCGGGACGGTGAACGACACCGAGAAGTATCCCGAGGCGTTGGAATAGGCGCCTGTCGCCCGCCCGCACCTGGCCGAGGAGCTACGCCGGCGGCGCGAGGCTCCGCTCCCTGCCCGCAACAGCTCGCGCGCGCGTCCGGGCGGCCTCGATCAGGTGGCCTTCGGCCCGGGTGAAGTCGTCGCGGAGCGGGCGGTCATCAGTGGCGCCGCGAGCACGTCGATCTCGGACCGCAGGCCGGTCATGCGCATCCCGAGAGCTCCCGGCTCTTGTCCGGTTCGGTGAAAACGCTCATCGACTGCTCTTGCTGGAGTACGTGGTCTTCTTGTGTCAGAGGTTCAGGGACACTGTCAGCGAACCCCAGGACATACCACCACCGGTTGTCATAGGGATTAAGGACCGATGCGTAATTCTCGGCCACCACGCTAGAAAACGTGACACCCTCGGTTTGAATCTCCTCCTCAAGCCCCTTAGTGATCCGGAACGTCGCCTCTGTACAGGCCGGCACCCGGAACTCCATGAGGCTGTAGGTCCAGTTCGCGGCCGCACCAGCCCCCTTGTCGCGGGTGAACCTGAGCAGGATGCGAGTAGTGGCCAATGACGTGTTGCCGTTGCTGAAGACGAGGTCGCCGTCATCGAAGAACACGTTGTCCGACCCGTCGTAGGTTATTCGTTGGACAAACGCCCGCCTGAGCGCCTGGTCCTCCTCGGCTTTCTGGCGTTGCGCATCGAGCCTCTGCTGCTCCGCAATCTTGTGTGCATCGAGCCTCTGCTGCTCCGCGACCCTTAGTGCATTCACAGATATGACGAGTGCGGGCAGGGACATGAGTCCAGCAAGAACGGTGGCGAGCGCGGCCCACCACTGGACGTTCCAGCGAACATCGCGCATCTTTCGCTTCCGCCCAGAACGGGGTCTTCGCGCCACCGCCCGAACGGCACGGGCCGATGGCCGAACGCTGCGCGCGGAGGTACGGGACCGAGGCCGTCGCGAGGATAAGCGGCTCATAGCCGCCATGGTGCCTGACCACTGCGGATCTGACACCTTGAACGCCGCGATCGCCGATGTGGTCAGCACCTTCGCCGAGCTGGAGGTGGTCAAGGCATGGGGGGATGGCAGCACGATGGCCACCGACGGCACCCAGGCGGACGCCTACATCGATGATCTTCGAGCTTCTTGATGTCGACGTGGACCAGGTCGCCGACCCGGTCGTGCTCGTAGCGGATGAACTCGCGCAGTTGCTCGCCGGTCGGCGAGTCGAGGTCTCGTGGCCGGTTGAGGCTTCGCCGGACAAGGGTGCGGTGCACGGTCGCCGGCGCGATCGTGACGCGGAACGGTCGACCTCGGCAGCGACGTGCGCGATCGGCCGGCGGCGTCGATTTGCGGCCACAACCGCAGACGTCCCTCGAGTGTCAGCGGTGCGTTCGGGTGCCCCCGCTTGTCGACGCTCCTGGACCGGCGTCGGCCGCGGCCGGGCGGGGGTGATCGCCGCCGGTCTCTCCCGCCCGGGACCGTCCCCCCGATGGACGGCTTCCCGGGCCGCGGGTCAGGAGAACTCGGCCAGCGTGCGCTCGGCCTCCTCCAGCCACGAACGGCGGGCGGCGATGGCCTCCTCGGCCTCCTTGACGTCCTTGTCCTTGCCCGCGGCGCTCGCCTTGGCCAGGCGCCCCTCGAGCTGCTCGATGGACCTGCGGAGCTGGTCGACGGTGTTCTGCGCCCGGGCGCGGGCCTCGGGGTTGGACCGCTTCCACTCGGTCTCCTCGGCCTTGCGGACGGCCTCGTCGATGCGGCGCAGCCCGCCTTCGAGCTTGTCCCTGGACTCCCGGGGCACCGGCCCGACGGCCTCCCAGCGCTCCAGTACGCCGCGCAGGGCGGCGCGCGCGGACCGGGCGTCGGTCACGGGCAGGATCCGCTCGGCGTCGGCCAGGATGCGCTCTTTGGCCTCGGCGTTCTCCCGCAGGGAGGCGTCGCGCTCGGCGAACACCGCGGAACGGGCCTGGAAGAACTGGTCCTGGGCCCCCTTGAAGCGGCCCCACAGCTCGTCCTCGGCCTCGCGCGATGCCCGACCGGCGTTCTTCCACTGCCGCATGAGCTCGCGGTAGGCCGAGGCGGTGTCGCCCCAGTCGGTGGAGGTGGCGAGCTGCTCGGCCTCGGCGACGATGCGCTCCTTGATGCTGCGCACCGACTCGCGCTGCTCGTCCAGCCCGGCGAAGTAGGACTTGCGCCGCTTGGCGAACGCCGTGCGGGCGGCCGACAGCCGCTTCCACAGGGCCGCCTCGGTCACGCGGTCGATGCGCTCGGCGGTCTTCCACTCCTCGACCAGCTGGCGCAGCCGCTCGCCGCCGGACTTCCAGTGGGTGGTGTCCTCGGCGATGCGCTCGGCCTCGGCGACGATGCGTTCCTTGATCTCCCGCGACTGGGCGCGCGCCTGGTCGCGGGCGGCCTTGACCTCCTCGCGGCGCTTGCCGACCAGCTCGCTGAGCGCCGCCAGGCGGTCCTCCAGCGCGCCGAGGTCACCGACCGCGTGCGCCTCGGTGATCGACTCGCGCAGCTTGACGATCGTCGCCTCCGCCTGGGCGGGTGGCAGGTCGGTGCCGCGAAGCCGCTGTTCCAGCAGTTCAACCTGGGTCGCCAGCTCGTCGTACTTGCGATGGAAGTAGGCCAGGGCCTCTTCCGGTTCACCGGCCTGCCAGGACCCGACGGCCCGTTCTCCCTCAGCCGTACGAACGTAGACGGTGCCGTCGTCGTCTACCCGGCCCCACGGGTCGGTGCTCACCGTGTCCTCCCGCACTCGAATCAGCCTCCAGGACGCCACGCGTCCTTGGTTGTATTACGTCAGCTCTTGCCAGAGATTGTCACGTGTTTGATGTCGACCGGGTCCTTCGGAGCCCCGGAGCCGTCGCCCATGCCTCCGGGCAGGACGCCCTTCTTGCTGACATCGTCGAGGATTTCGATCCCCTTTGTGACGGTACCGAATGGTGTGTACTCCGCGGGGAGCTGCAGGTCGCCGAAGATGATGAAGAACTGGCTGCCCGTGGTGCCGGGCGCCTGGCTCTTGGCCATGGCGACCACGCCGCGGGTGTACTTGGCGCCCGAGAGGTTCTCCTCGGCCAGCCGGTAGCCCGGCCCGCCCTGGCCGTCGGTCTGGTTCTTGCCGTCCGCCTTGGCCAGCGGGTCGCCGCACTGCAGCATCGGGAAGTTGGCCGGGCCCAGGCGGTGGCACTTGGAGCCGTCGAAGTACTTCTTCTTGGCCAGGAACGCCATGGAGTTGACCGTGCAGGGCGCCTTGGCGGTGTCCAGGGCCACCACGATGTCGCCGTGGTTGGTCTCCAGGGTCATCGTCTTGGCGTTCTTGTCCGGCTTGGCGGGCGGCATGCCGACGTTCTTTGCCGGGCCGCCGTTGGCGTCGGCGACGTAGTCACAGGTGCCGGTGGCCGCGTCGTACGGCTTGGGTCCCGCCGCCGCCGAGGGGGCGGCGGAGGCGGAGGTGGGGGCCGAGGGCGTCGCCGCCGCGGCCTGGGTCTTGGAGTCGCCGCCCCCGACCACCGCCACGGCCGTGAAGATGCCGCCGACCACCACCAGGACACCCACGGTGGTGGCGACGACCGCCACCTTCTTCTGCTGGGCCTGCCGCTCGGCGCGCCGGCGTATCTGCCGTTCGTAATGCTCTCGTGCCAGCTGCTTTTGACGGTCCTTGCCGGTCGCCACCGCTGTGCCCTCCCGACTGTCCGAGTTGGTCGTGTTTGGTCGTCTCACTGGACGACCGCCACCTTTATGGAGTGGGCGAATCGTATCGGCCCACGGGTCATGGTTCGCAGCCCGGCGACCCGCACCGGTACCCTTCGGTTACATTCCCATCCGCTTTCCTTGACGAGATCGATCACACCGAGGACCGCTTCCGTGCTCATCGACGGCTTTCCCGCAGGCTCCCTGCAGGCCAACTGCTACGTGGTCGCGCCCGCCGCCGGCGAGGAGTGCGTGATCGTCGACCCAGGTCAGGACGCCGTCCGGGGCCTGGACGACATGCTGCGCGAGCACCGGCTCAAGCCGGTCGCCGTGCTTTTGACGCACGGTCACATCGACCACATGTGGTCGGTCGCGCCGGTCTGCGGAGCGAGGGACGTGCCCGCCTGGATCCACCCCGAAGATCGTGATCTGCTGACCGACCCCGGCAAGGGCCTGTCGCTCATGACCCGTCAGCAGCTCTTCGGCGGGCTGAGCTTCACCGAGCCGGACGACGTGCGCGAGCTGTCGGACGGCGCGGTGCTCGACATCGCCGGCATGGCCATCACCGTCGACCACGCGCCCGGGCACACCAGGGGGTCGGTGACGTTCAGGCTTCCAGGAGAGCGTGTGATGTTCTCCGGGGACCTGCTGTTCGCCGGCTCCATCGGGCGCAGCGACCTCCCGGGCGGTGACTACCCGACCATCTTGCGCAGTCTGGGGAGCGTCTGCCTGACGCTTCCGGACGACACGACGGTGCTGCCCGGTCACGGACCACAGACGACGATCGGCCGCGAACGCGCGACGAACCCGTACCTCGCCGAGGCGGCGCCGTTCGCGGGCCCAACCAGGGGACTGTAGATGAGCTTTCAGGCGCCCAAGGGCGTACCAGAATATCTGCCGCCGCGTTCCGCGATCTTCCTCGCGGTCCGCGACGCCTTCTCCACGGCGGCCGAGAACGCCGGCTACTCCTACATCGAGGTGCCGGTCTTCGAGGACACCGAGCTGTTCGCCCGCGGCGTCGGCGAGTCGACCGACGTCGTGACCAAAGAGATGTACACCTTCGCCGACCGGGGCGGCCGATCGGTGACGCTGCGGCCGGAGTTCACCGCCGGGGTGATGCGCTCCACGCTGGAGCACGGCCTGCACACCGGCCAGCTCCCGGTCAAGCTGTGGACCACCGGCCCGGCCTTCCGCTACGAGCGCCCGCAGGCGGGCCGCTACCGCCAGCTCCAGCAGTTCGACGTCGAGGCCATCGGCACCGAGGACCCCGCGGTCGACGCCGAGACCATCGCCCTGGCCTGGGCCGGCTACCAGGCCCTCGGCCTGACGCGGGTGCGGCTGCTGCTCAACACTCTGGGCTGCAAGCAGTGCCGCCCGGCCTACCGCGCCGCCCTGCAGGACTTCCTGCGCGGGCTCGACCTGGACGAGGCCACCCGGGCCCGCATCGAGGTCAACCCGCTGCGGGTGCTCGACGACAAGCGCCCCGAGGTGCGGGCGCAGGTCGAGAACGCGCCGCTGATCACCGACCACCTGTGCGCGTCCTGCAAGGCCCACCACGACCGCGTGCGCTCCCTGCTGGAGGATCTCGGGGTCCCCTGGGAGGACACCCCCCGGCTGGTGCGCGGCCTCGACTACTACACCCGTACGACCTACGAGTTCGACCACCCGCTGCTCGGCGCCCAGTCGGGCATCGGCGGCGGCGGCCGCTACGACGGGCTGTCGGAGGACATCGGCGGGCCGGCGCTGCCGGGCATCGGCTTCGCCGTGGGCGTCGACCGCATCATCATGGCCGTCGAGGCCGAGGGCCTGGCCCAGCGGTCGCCCGCCCGCGTCGCGGTGTACGGCGTGCCGCTCGGCGAGGAGGCCGCGCGGCGGATGTTCACCCTCGTCAACGCGCTTCGCGCCGTCGGCGTGGCCGCCGACATGGCCTTCGACGGCAAGGGGCTCAAAGGCGCGATGAAGGGCGCCGACCGCTCCGGGGCCACGTACGCGGTGATCCTCGGCGAGCGCGACATCGCCGCCGGGTCCGCGCAGGTGAAGGACCTTGCAAGCGGCGAACAGACCGCCGTGCCACTCGCTGAGATCGTCTCGACTCTGAAGGAGAAACTGACCAAATGATCCGCACGCACACCGCCGGATCGCTGCGCAGGGAGCACGCCGGCCGGCAGGTCACGCTGGCCGGCTGGGTGGCGCGCCGCCGCGACCATGGCGGCGTCGTCTTCATCGACCTGCGCGACGCGTCCGGTTCGGCGCAGGTGGTCTTCCGCGAGGAGGACCACGCGCACGACCTCCGCTCGGAGTACTGCGTCAGGATCGTCGGAGAGGTCCGCGCCCGGCCCGAGGGCAACGAGAACCCCGACCTGCCCACCGGCGAGATCGAGATCGTGGCCTCGGAGGTCGAGGTGCTCAGCGAGTCCGCGCCGCTGCCGTTCCCGATCGAGGGCGGCACCGGCGTGTCCGAGGAGGCGCGACTGAAGTACCGCTACCTGGACATGCGCCGCCAGCAGGTCGGCAACGCCCTGCGCATCCGCTCCACCGCCACCTACCTGGCCCACGAGGTCATGCGCGAGCACGGCTTCCTGTACGTCGAGACCCCCGACCTCACGCGGTCCACCCCCGAAGGCGCCCGCGACTTCCTGGTGCCGGTACGGCTGCAGCCGGGCAACTGGTACGCGCTGCCGCAGTCGCCCCAGCTGTTCAAGCAGCTGCTCATGGTGGGCGGCCTGGAGCGCTACTACCAGCTCGCCCGCTGCTTCCGCGACGAGGACCTGCGCGCCGACCGCCAGCCGGAGTTCACCCAGATCGACGTCGAGATGTCCTTCGTGGACCAGGACGACGTCATCGCCCTGGGCGAGGCGCTGATCGGGCGCATCTGGAAGGAGACGGTGGGCTACGAGCTGCCCACCCCGCTTCCCCGCATGACCTACGCCGACGCCATGGCCCGCTATGGCTCCGACAAGCCCGACCTGCGGTTCGGCTGCGAGCTGGTCGACATGACCGGCTACTTCGCCGACACCACCTTCCGGGTCTTCCAGGCGCCCTACGTCGGCGCGGTCGTCATGCCCGGCGGCGCCTCACAGACCCGCAAGGAGCTGGACGCCTGGCAGGACTGGGCCAAGGCCCGCGGCGCCAGGGGCCTCGCGTACGTGCTGGTGCAGGCCGGCGGCGAGCTCGGCGGCCCGGTCGCCAAGAACCTCACCGACGGCGAGCGCGCCGGGCTGGCCGAGGCCGTCGGCGCCTCGGAAGGCGACGCGGTGTTCTTCGCCGCCGGCCCGCGCAGCCCCTCGCGCGACCTGCTGGGCGCCGCCCGCCTGGAGATCGGCCGGCGCTGCGGCCTGATCGACGAGTCGCTGTGGAGCTTCCTGTGGGTCGTCGACGCGCCGATGTTCGAGCCGGTGGTGGACGAGGTGGGCCGCCAGACCGGCTGGACGGCCGTGCACCACCCGTTCACCGGCCCCAAGCCCGAGTTCGCCGACACCTTTCACGAGCGTCCCGGCGAGGCTCTGGCCTACGCCTACGACATGGTCTGCAACGGCATGGAGATCGGCGGCGGTTCGATCCGTATCCACCGGGCCGAGATGCAGCAGCGGGTCTTCGAGGTGCTCGGCATCTCCAAGGAGGAGGCCGAGAGCAAGTTCGGCTTCCTGCTGGAGGCGTTCAAGTACGGCCCGCCGCCGCACGGCGGCATCGCCTACGGCTGGGACCGCATCTGCATGCTGCTGGCGGGCGGCGACTCCATCCGCGACGTCATCGCCTTCCCGAAGACCGCCTCGGGTTTCGACCCGCTGACGGCCGCTCCGACGCCCATCACCCCCGAGCAGCGCAAGGAGGCCGGAGTGGACGCCGGACGGGCCCCTGGGGCCGCCACGGAGGCGCGCAAGGCCACCGGGTGAGCGCCGCCGCGGTCCGCTGAGACGCCGGTCCGCTGAGACGCGAAGGAGCCCCGGGCGCGCGTGGCGCGCCGGGGCTCCGCTGTGCTGACAGGTGCCCGCCGGCTAGCGGGTGATCCGCAGGTCCTTGATGATCACCGGGAGCTTGGGGGCGTTGGAGCCCTCGCCCCGCACGTCGGCGAGGGGGTCGCCGTTGAAGGGGATGATGCCGCCCTTGGCGATCTTGTCGATGACGTCCATGCCCTTGGTGACGACCCCGAACGGCGTGAACGCGGCGCCCGAGGAAGTCAGCTGGGTGTTCTCGTCGGAGAAGGAGATGAAGAACTGGCTGCCGTTGGAGTTGGCGTCCTCCGAGGCCTGCGCCATCGCCACCGTGGCCCTGCCGAGCGGGATGCCGCCGAGGTTCTCGTCGGCGAACAGGTAGCCCGGGCCGCCGGTGCCGTCGGTCGCGTGCTTGGCGTCGCCCTTGGCCAGCGGGTCGCCGCACTGCAGCATGCCGAGGCCCACGGTGTCCGGGGTCGCCAGGCGGTGGCAGCGCGTGTTGTCGAAGAAGTTCTTCTTCGCGAGGAACTCGAAGGAGTTCACGGTGCACGGCGCCTGCGCGGTGGCGAGCTGGATGACGATCGTTCCCTGGTTGGTGGTGATCACCATGTTCTTGCCCCGGGTGTCGGGCTTCGCCGGCGGCGTGCCCACCTTCTTCGCCGGCGCTCCCGTGTCGTCCTTGCGGTATTCGCAGGTCACGCCAGCAGGCTTGGCGTCCGTGCTGGGAAGCGCGGCCGGGACGGACGCCCCCGGCGAGGCGGAGGCGGAGGCGGAGGCGGAGGCCGAGTCGGCGGGCGCGGCCGCGTCGGGCGTCTTGGGATCGTCGTTCCCCATGAGTGTCACGGCGGCGATGACGCCGCCGGCCACGAGCACCACCCCCAGGAGGGCGCCGATGACCGTGTTCCGCCTGGAGTTGCCGGTGTCCTTGCTGCGCTGTTCCTGCCGCTCGCGGTGCTCCCGTGCCAGCTGGGTCTGGCGATCCACGTCGGTCACGGTATGCCTTCCATTTGCCGATAGATGACTTGATGTGCTCGGGAATCGTACCGGCCTTTACGTCGAGCCCGTATAAAACGCCCAGTTCGCATCGCCTGGTCGATCGTCCTTTGCCGGGCGGCCCAGCCTGGTTGCCGCGAGGAAAGTTGTCGCGCGGAACTTCTTATGGCGACTTGACGCCGGTTCCGGGATCATGGGGAGGCGGTGGAGGGGGACCGTGCCGCCGGCCCGGCCGGAACCACGCGCCGGCCGGATCCGTATATGGGGACGAACCACTGACAGGAGCCATGTGATGTTCGACCAGATTCTCGGACTGCCCGCCCACCCCCTCATCATCCATACCGCCGTGATCTTCATCCCGCTGCTCGCCGTGGGCGCGGTGGTGTACGGCGTCGTGCCCCGCGTGCGGCCCTCCATCGGCTGGGCCGTCGTCCTGCTCGCGATCGCCGCGCCGGCCGTCACCTTCGCGGCCAAGGAGAGCGGCGAGGCGTTCCTGAGCACCATGTTCGCGGGCGGTTCGCCGAGCGGGCCGCTGGCCGCGCGCATCGAGGAGCACGAGAGCTACGCCAACCCGCTGCTGTTCAGCACGCTCGGGCTGGGCGTCTCCTCGCTGCTGCTGGTCTACTCCTCCCGCAGATTGGGCAGGATGACCACCGCCGTACTGGTCGTGGTCACCGTGCTGCTCGCCGCCGCCGCCGGCTTCTACGTCCTGCGGGCCGGCCACACCGGGGCGACGGCGGTCTGGGCGCACTGAGGGCCGGCGCCGGCGCGGCCGTAGGCCCTCCCGCGCCGGCGGTAATGTCGACGCGTGGAGAGTTTGTTCGACTCGGCGGCGGAGGAGGCCCACAAGGGCCAGGAGCCGCTCGCGGTGCGCATGCGGCCGCGCACCCTCGACGAGGTGGTCGGCCAGCGCCACCTGCTGGGCCAGGGCACCCCGCTGCGCCGTCTGGTCGAGAGCGAGGCCCCCATGTCGCTGTTCCTGTGGGGGCCGCCCGGCACCGGTAAGACCACCCTCGCCTACGTCGTCGCCGGGGTCACCAAGCGGCGCTTCGTCGAGGTCTCGGCCGTCTCGGCCGGGGTCAAGGACGTCAGGGCGGCCATCGACCAGGCCAAGCGCGAGCTCGGCATGACCGGCCGCCAGACGGTGCTGTTCGTCGACGAGGTGCACCGCTTCAACAAGGCCCAGCAGGACGCCCTGCTGCCCGCCGTGGAGAACCGCTGGGTCACCTTCATCGGCGCCACCACCGAGAACCCCTTCTTCTCGGTCATCTCGCCGCTGCTGTCGCGCTCGCTGCTGCTGACGCTGGAGTCGCTGACCGAGGACGACGTGCGCGCCGTCCTCGGCCGCGCCCTGACCGACCCCAGGGGCCTGGCGGGCGCGGTGACCCTGGCCCCCGAGGCCATGGACCACCTGGTACGCCTGGCCGGGGGAGACGCCCGCCGCTCGCTCACCTACCTGGAGGCGGCCGCCCTGCTCGTCCCCGAGGGCGAGATCACCGTCGAGACCGTCGAGAAGGCCGTGGACAAGGCCGCCGTGCGCTACGACCGGCAGGGCGACCAGCACTACGACGTCATCAGCGCCTTCATCAAGAGCATGCGTGGCTCGGACGCCGACGCCGCCCTGCACTACCTGGCTCGCATGATCGAGGCGGGAGAGGACCCCCGTTTCCTGGCCCGCCGCATCATGATCTTCGCCTCCGAGGACGTCGGCATGGCCGACCCGACCTGCCTGCAGGTCGCCGTGGCCGCCGCCCAGGCCGTGCAGATGATCGGCCTGCCCGAAGGCCGCCTCAACCTGGCCCAGGCGGTGGTCCACTGCGCGCTGGCCCCCAAGTCCAACGCCGTCACCAGGGCGATCGGCGCCGCCTCCGACGACGTGCGCAGGGGGCTGATCGGCCAGGTGCCCGGCCACCTGCGCGACGCCCACTACCCGGGCGCGGCCAAGCTCGGCCACGGCAAGGGCTACAAGTACCCGCACGACTTCGAGCACGGCCTGGTCCGGCAGGACTACGCGCCGGAGGAGGTCCGCGACCGGCGCTACTACGAGCCCACCCGCCACGGCGCCGAAGGGCACTTCGCCGACCGGTGGGCCAAGATCCGCGAGTTCCTGCGCGGCGCCGGGTGAGCGTCCCGCCGGCCGCCTCCGGAGATCGCCGGAGATCCCGGTGGACGCGCGGCGAGCCCACTCCGCCGGGACCGTGCGACCTGCCGCTCCGCCGGGGCGGGGCGAGTCTCCCGCCGTCCACAGACTGGCGCGCTCAGCGCGGGCGCCATGCCCGGGCGCGATAGGGTCTCCCCATTCCATCGCCCCAGCCGGGTCGAACATCCGTAGGTCACCTACGAGGGGACGCATCGACATGCTTACCGCGGGAGAGGTCGCAGGCCTCATCGTCGCACTGTTCTGGGCGATATTGGTGTGCTTCATGGCCGTGGTGCTGGTGCGGCTGGCCCGGCTGCTCACCGAGACCGCCAAGATGGTCGCCGACCTGAGCGAGCGGGTCATCCCCCTGCTGGACGAGGTCAGCGTCACGGTCTCCGAGACCAACCGCCAGCTGGTCGCCGTCGAGGCCATCGCGGTCGACATGAAGCAGGTCAGCGGCAACATGGTCAAGGTCACCGGCGTCGCCTCGACGCTCCTGGCCAGGCCGCTCATCAAGGTCGCCGCGCTGCTGCACGGCCTGCGCGCCGCGTTCACCGGCCGCCGCAGGGGCGCCGCGTTCCAGGCGGGCGACAGGCGGTGGCGCGCGTGATCCGCCGGCTGTTCTACATGGCCCTGGGCGCGTACATCGCGGTCTGGGTGATGCGTAAGCTGCAAGCGTTGAAGCCCGACCACGTCGCGCGCCGCACGGCCGACCGCGCCATGGGCCTCGCCGAGGAGGCGCGCCTTCTCGCCGGCGACGTCCGGCGCCTGGCGGCCGGCAGGGAAACCGAGTTGCGAGCGCGCTTCGGCATCGACAGTGTTGAACAAATCCACGTAAACGACGTAAAGGATGGCCGCTGAGATGGAGTCGGCAGAGATCGCCCGCCGCTTCCTGCGCTTCTTCGAGGAGCGCGGTCACACTGTCGTGCCCTCGGCCAGCCTTGTCGCCGAGGACCCGACGCTGCTGCTGGTCAATGCGGGCATGGTGCCCTTCAAGCCCTACTTCCTGGGCCAGAAGAAGCCGCCGTTCCCGAGGGCGGCCAGCGCCCAAAAGGTCGTGCGCACGCTCGACATCGACGAGGTGGGCAAGACCACCCGGCACGCCAGCTTCTTCCAGATGCTCGGCAACTTCTCCTTCGGCGACTACTTCAAGGACCAGGCCCTGCCGTACGCCTGGGAGCTGCTGACCAGGCCCGAGTCCGAGGGCGGCTTCGGCTTCCCCGAGGAGCGCCTCTGGGTCACCGTCTACCACGACGACGACGAGGCCTTCGGCATCTGGCACAACAAGGTCGGCATCCCCGCCGAGCGCATCCAGCGCCGCGGCCTGGCCGACAACTACTGGCACATGGGCGTGCCCGGCCCCGGCGGCCCCTGCTCCGAGATCTACTACGACCGCGGCCCCGACTACGGCAAGGAAGGCGGCCCGGTCGCGGACGAGAACCGCTACCTGGAGGTCTGGAACAACGTCTTCATGCAGTTCCAGCTCAGCGCGGTCCGCAGCAAGGTCGACTTCGACGTCTCGGGCGAGCTGCCCGCCAAGAGCGTCGACACCGGCATGGGCCTCGAGCGCATGGCGGCCATTCTGCAGGGCGTCGACAACATCTACGAGATCGACACCACCTACAAGATCCTCGACCGGGCGGCCGACCTCACCAAGTCCCGCTACGGCCGCAGCACGCGCGCCGACGTCTCGCTGCGCGTCATCGCCGACCACCTGCGGGCCGGCGTCATGCTCGTGGGCGACGGCGTGCTGCCCTCCAACGAGGGCCGCGGCTACGTCCTGCGCCGCATGCTGCGCCGCGCCATCCGCAACCTGCGCCTGCTCGGCGCGGGCGAAGAGCGCTACATGCACGAGCTCACCGCCACCACCATCGAGGCGATGGGCCGGCAGTACCCCGAGCTCAAGAGCGACGCCGCGCACATCCACACGGTGATCGACGCCGAGGAGACCTCCTTCCTCGGCACCCTGCGCACCGGCACCGCGATCTTCGACGCGGCGGTCGAGGAGACCAAGCGCAAGGGCACCGCGACGCTCGCCGGCGGCCAGGCCTTCCAGCTGCACGACACCTACGGCTTCCCCATCGACCTGACGCTGGAGATGGCCTCCGAGCAGGGCCTGCAGGTCGACGAGGAGGGCTTCCGCCGCCTCATGGACGAGCAGCGCCACCGCGCCAAGGCCGACTCCGCGGCCAAGAAGACCGGCAACGCCGACATCTCCGTGCTCGGCGAGCTGCTCGACCGCGCGGGCAAGGTCGACTTCCTCGGCTACGACCTGACCACCGCCGAGGCCACCGTCATCGGCCTGCTCGTCGACGGCGCCTCGGTGCAGGCGGCGGGCGCGGGCACCACGGTCGAGGTCGTCCTCGACCGCACCCCGTTCTACGCCGAGGGCGGCGGCCAGCTGTCCGACCAGGGCGTGATCGGCACCGGCGGCGCGCACGTCGACATCGTGGACGTCCAGTCGCCCTTCGCCGGCCTGGTCGTGCACCGCGGCAAGGTCCGCGACGGCGAGATCCGCGTGGGCGACCAGGCGCACGCCGAGATCGACATCGAGCGGCGCCGGGCCATCTCCCGCAGCCACACCGCGACCCACCTGGTGCACCGCGGGTTCCGCAACGCGCTCGGCGAGAGCGCGGCGCAGGCCGGCTCCGAGAACTCCCCGGGGCGCTTCCGCTTCGACTTCACCGCGGCCGGCGCAGTCCCGCCGAGCGTGCTGCGCGACGTCGAGGACGAGGTCAACGCCATCCTGATCAACGACCTGAAGGTCCACGCCTACCACACCTCGCTCAACGAGGCCCGGTCGATGGGCGCCCTGGCGCTGTTCGGCGAGAAGTACGGCGACGAGGTCCGCATCGTCGAGGTCGGCGACTACTCCCGCGAGCTGTGCGGCGGCACCCACGTCGCCAGCTCCGGCCAGCTCGGCCTGGTCAAGGTGCTCGGCGAGGCGTCGATCGGCGCCGGCGTGCGCCGGGTCGAGGCCCTGGTCGGCATCGACGCCTTCCGCTTCCTGGCCCGCGAGAGCGTTCTGGTGGCCCAGCTCAGCGAGCAGCTCAAGGCCCGCCGCGAAGAGCTGCCCGAGCGCGTCGAGGGCATCGTCACCCGCCTGCGCACCGCCGAGCGCGAGCTGGAGAAGCTCCGCTCGGCCCAGGTGCTCGCGGTGGCCGGCGAGCTCGCGGCCTCCGCCCGCGACATCGAGGGCGTTTCGGTCGTCACCCACCGCGCGCCTGACGGCACTTCGCCCGATGACCTGCGTAAACTCGCCCTAGACGTGCGCGGCCGGTTCCCCGGTGACCGCGCCGCGATGATCGTGATCGCTGGTGTTCCCGCCGACCGGCCGGTCGTGGTCGCCGCTGTGAACGATGCGGGGCGCGCCCGGGGGCTCAAGGCCGGGCGACTGGTCGGCGTCGCCGCCAAGGCACTTGGGGGTGGCGGTGGCGGTAAGGATGACGTCGCGCAGGGCGGTGGCGCCCGTCCGGAGGCGATCGGCGACGCGCTCGGCGCCGTCGAGCACGCGGTCCGGGAGGCCCTGTCCTGAACACCGGCGCCCGCATCGGGAGCCCGCCGTGAGGGCGGGCGTCCGGCTCGGCGTCGACGTGGGTTCCGTCCGCGTCGGGGTGGCCCGCAGCGACCCTTCGGGCCTGCTGGCCACCCCCGTGGAGACCGTGCGGCGAGGCCGGGGCGACCTCGACCGCATCGCCGCGATCGCCGGCGAGCACGAGGCCGTCGAGATCGTCGTCGGCCTGCCCACCTCGCTGTCGGGCCGCGAGAGCCACGCGGCCGCCGCTGCGCGCGAGTTCGCCGTCCGGCTGGCCGGGCGGCTGGCGCCGACCCCGGTCCGGCTCTACGACGAGCGGCTGACCACCGTGACCGCGCAGCAGGGGCTGCGCGCCAGCGGCGTGAAGGCCAAGAACCAGCGCGAGGTGGTCGACCAGGCGGCCGCCGTGGTGCTGCTGCAGGCCGCCCTGGACGCCGAGCGGGCGAGCGGCGCCCCGCCGGGCAGACCCGTCGAGCCGCCGGGGCGCCGCCCCGGCGGGGAATCGAGCGCCGGGCCCGCGCGGTGACCCGCCAGGCGGGCCCCGGCGGCCCCGGCGACCCGAACGTTTCCCCTGATGTGCCCGATGTGAAGCGGGATGATTGGAACGTTCCGCCCACCACATCCGACCGGCCCGCGCGAGCGGACGCGGCGGGCGCGGACGCACCGGACCGGGACGTCCGTCCGGACGGGGCGGAGCGAGCGGACGCGGCGGAGCGAGCGGTTTCGACGCGCATCGAACAGCACGACGGCGGGCCGGAGGTGCGGGGCCGTGGCGTTCCGATGGGCCCGGACGAGGCCGACGGGGAACGGGACGGGCGCGAGCGGCAGGACGGGCCGCCGGACGGCCCCGACAGGCCCGACGATCCCGAGGACCCCGGCGACCTGATCGCTTTCAGCGACGAGGGCGGCGAGGAGGACGACGAACGGGCCCGCGCCGACCGCGGGCGCCGCGGGTTGCTCCTGCTGGTCGCCGGCGGCAGCGCCGTGGTGATCGCGGCCGGGCTGGCCGGCGCGCTCACCCTGTTCCGGCCACTGATGAGGCCCGCCGACTTCGAGGGCAGGGGCACGGTCCCGGTCGTGGTCGAGATCGCCCCGGGCGCGAGCGCGGGGCAGATCGCCGAGGTCCTGGTGAAGGCGGAGGTGGTGGCGAGCGCACGCGCGTTCGTGCACGCCGTGGAGGAGCGCGGCCAGTCCGGCAGCCTGCGGCCGGGGCGCTACCTGCTGCGCAAGCGCATGGCGGCCGCCTCCGCGCTGGACTCGCTTCTCGCGCCGCAGTCCAGGATCCGCAAGCGGGTGACGGTGCCTGAGGGGCTGCGCGCGGCCGAGGCCGTCGCCCGGCTCGCCAAGGGGTCGGGCCTGCCCGCCGCCGAGCTGTCCAAGGTGCTCGCCCGCCCCGCCGACCTCGGGCTGCCCGCCTACGCCAAGGGCGCCGCCGAGGGGTTCCTGTTCCCCGCGACCTACGACATCGAGCGCACGACGACCCCGCGCGACCTGCTGCGGTCGATGGTCCGCCGGTTCAGGCGCGCCGCCGCCCAGGTCGGGCTGGAGGCCGAGGCCGCCCGCCTGCGCCTCACGCCGCGCGAGGCGGTGGTGGTCGCCAGCATCGTGCAGGCGGAGGGGGGCAGGGAGGCCGACTATCCGAAGATCGCCAGAGTCATCTACAATCGCCTCGCGTCCGGAGCCAAGCTGGAGATGGACAGCACGGTGATGTACGGCCTGGGCAAGCACGGCATCGTGGCGTCGAACGCCGAGATCAAGCGCGACACCCCCTACAACACCTACATGCACCCCGGGCTGCCGCCCGGGCCGATCAGCAACCCCGGTGAGGCGGCGCTCAGCGCGGCACTTCGTCCGGCAAAGGGTGATTGGTACTGGTTTGTCACGGTCGACCCACAGCGTAGAATCACGAAATTCACTGACAAAGAGAGTGAGTTCGTGAAGTACCGAGAAGAGCTGCACAAACGTCTCGGGCAGCACCACTGATGCCCGGCGGTACGGCCGTCCCCTCCCGTACACGCCCGGTGACGCGGACCGGCGCGACCCCCGGCGCCGGACCGACCGGCCATACGGTAGGTCCTGCCGATTGTGAGCACTGGCTTGACGGCGGGCCGGTCCGACCGGGAGATTGGCGAACGCACCCATGAACGATCTCGACCTCGATAGCTTGCTGGGTGCCGAGGACGACGAAGGTCCCCGGCGCCGGTCTCGTGGTTCCCGATCCGCGCAAAGGCGCAGCAAGAAGCGCCAGCGGCGCCAGCGGCGCAAGGGCTTCGTCGCCTTCTTCGTCGCGATCGTCATCATCGTCGGAGTCCTCGGCGTCGGCGGCTACTTCGGCTACAACTGGATCCGCGGCGTCACGATCCCCAAGGACTACACCGGCCAGGGCTCCGGCGAGGTCCTCGTGGAGATCAAAGAGGGGCAGAGCGCCACCGACATCGCCCAGACCCTGGTCGACCAGGGCGTCGTGGCGAGCGAGCGGGCGTTCATCAACGCCATCGGCGCCGCCGGCAAGAGCGCCTCCCTCCAGCCGGGCGAGTACAAGCTCCGCAAGGGCATGGCCGCGGCCAACGCCGTCCCCCTCCTGGACCCCAAGCGCCGCCTGCAGACCACTCTCACCGTGCGCGAGGGGCTGCGGCTCTCCCAGATCTTCCAGCAGCTCTCGACCGCGACCGGCAAGCCCGTGCGCGACTTCGAGAAGGCGGCCAAGGACGCCGAGGCGCTTGACCTGCCGTCCTACGCCAAGAAGCGGCTCGAGGGCTTCGCCTTCCCCGCCACCTACGAGGTCTCGCCCAAGTCGGCCCCCGAGGACCTGCTCGCCGCGATGGTCGAGCGGTACAAGAAGGCCGCCGACGATGTCGGCCTGGTGGCCGGGGCCCGGCGGGTCGGCCACACCCCGCTGGAGGTCCTGACGATCGCGAGCATCGTGCAGGCCGAGTCGGGCAGCAAGCGCGACATGCCGAAGGTCGCCCGGGTGATCTACAACCGGCTGCAGCGCACGCCGCCGATGCTGCTGCAGATGGACAGCACCGTCATGTACGGCCTGAACAAGTTCGGCGTCTCCGCCACGCACGCCGATCTGAAGAGCAAGTCGGCCTACAACACCTACGCGCGCCCGGGCCTGCCGCCGGGGCCGATCACCAACCCCGGCGAAGACGCCATCAAGGCCACGCTCAAGCCGGCCGACGGGCCCTGGCTGTTCTTCGTCACCACCGACACCAAGCGCGGCATCACCAAGTTCACCGACTCCCAGGAAGAGCACGACAGGTTCGTCCAGGAGTTCAACCGCAACCAGGCGGGCGGCTGATGGAGCGCCGCGCCGCGGTCCTGGGCTCGCCGATCGCGCACTCGCTGTCGCCGTGCCTGCACCGCGCCGCCTACCGGGCGCTCGGCCTCACCGGCTGGCGGTACGACGCCATCGAGTGCGACGAGGCGGGCCTGGCCGGGCTGATGGCCACGATGGGCCCCGAATGGGCCGGGCTGTCGCTCACCATGCCGCTCAAGCGAGCGGTCCTGCCGCTGCTGGACACCGTCGCCGACCTCGCCGTGCGGGTGGGCGGGGTCAACACGGTGGTGTTCCGGGACGGAGCGCGGCACGGCGAGAACACCGACGTGCACGGCATCGTCCGCGCGCTCACCGAGGCGGGGGTCGCGGCGCCGCGCTCGGCGACCATCCTCGGCGGCGGCGCGACGGCCGGCTCCTCGCTCGCCGCCCTGCGCGAGCTGGGGCTCCGGGAGGCGACGCTGGTCGTGCGCGACCGGTCGCGGGCGGAGGAGACCGCACAGGTGGCCGACCGGCTCGGCATGGCCCTGTCGGTCCGGCGCTTCGACGAGCTGGGCGCCGCCCTCGACGCCGACCTGGCCATCTCGACTCTGCCGTCGGGCGCGGCGGACGCCTACGCCGAGGCCGTGGCGGTCGTGCCCGCCGTCTTCGACGTGGTCTACGCCCCCTGGCCCACCCGGCTCGCGCGCGCCGTCCGCGACAAGGGCGGAACGGTCATCGGCGGCTTCGCCATGCTGCTCCACCAGGCCGTCCGCCAGGTCGAGCTGTACACCGGCCAGGCCCCCGTACCGGTGGACCCGGTGCGCGCCGCCGGCGAGACCGAGTTGCTCAGGCGTTCGGCCCGTACACACTGAGCTTCCGGCCCCTGGCGAACGGCCGTTTCGTTGCCCTCTGCACCGGAAGGCTCGCGCAGGGTGACAGGGGTGTGGGATGATTCGGCGGGGGCACGGTGTTGTGGTAATGTTGCTGCTTGATCGGTCCGGCGTGCGCGCTGGACGCGCAAGCGGAGGTCTTCCTCCCACCTGATCGGCTGTGAGGCCGGCGGGTCAAGGATCACTACCGGACTACTCCGGGGAGCTCTCGATCGATGATCTGAGAGCTCGGTGGCCCCGCATGCGCGACGTGCGGGGCTTTTCGCTTTCCGGCGTGAGGCCCCATGGCACGGTCGAGCACGAACGCGGAAATGCCAGGTACCTAGGAGGTCCCATCAGCACTGAGCCCCGCATCAACGAGCGCATTCGTGTGCCCGAGGTCCGCCTCGTGGGCCCGAACGGCGAGCAGGTCGGCATCGTCTCCATCGGAGACGCCCTGAAGCTGGCCCAGGAGTCCGATCTCGATCTGGTCGAGGTCGCGGCCACGGCTCGTCCGCCCGTGTGCAAGCTCATGGACTACGGCAAGTTCAAGTACGAGTCCGCCATGAAGGCACGCGAGGCGCGCCGTAACCAGGCGCACACGATCATCAAGGAGATCAAGCTCCGGCCGAAGATCGACCCGCATGACTACGAGACCAAGAAGGGTCACGTCGTGCGGTTCCTCAAAGCGGGGGACAAGGTCAAGGTCACCATCATGTTCCGCGGGCGTGAGCAGTCCCGCCCCGAGCTGGGCTTCCGGCTCCTGCAGCGGCTGGCGGAGGACGTGACGGAGCTCGGCTTCGTCGAGTCCCAGCCCAAGCAGGACGGCCGAAACATGATCATGGTGATCGGGCCGCACAAGAAGAAGGCCGAGGCCAAGGCCGAGAAGGCCGCCGCGCGCGCGCGGACCGACGACCCGGCGCATGACGACATCGAGCATGACGACGTGAACATCGAGCATGACGACGTGAACATCGAGCATGACGACGTGAGCGTCGGCGCCGACATGGCGGGGGCTTCGGAACCGCACGAGTGACGCGGCCCGCCTGACGATCCGGCGGCGAGCGTAGAGAACACCGACACCGGGTGAGGTGCCACAGCCGGCCGAACGGCCTGGCTGGGGTACCTTGACCCGGGATATCGGCACGGACGAACGAGGGAGAGACGGCTGAGATGCCGAAGATGAAGACGCACAGCGGTGCGAAGAAGCGGTTCCGCCTCAGCGGCAGCGGCAAGATCATTCGCCGGCGCGCGAACCGTGCCCACTACAACGAGTGGAAGTCGTCGACGCTGACGCGCCGTCTGAAGCCTGAGGTCGTCATGTCCGATGCCGACACCAAGAAGATCAAGAAGCTGCTCGGTAAGTAACCGAACCCCCGGGGAGATAGAACAATGGCACGCGTAAAGCGGGCGCTCAACGCCAAGAAGAAGCGCCGCGTCGTCCTCGAGCGGGCGAGTGGTTACCGGGGTCAGCGGTCGAGGCTGTACCGCAAGGCCAAGGAGCAGATGCTCCACTCCTTGACCTACGCCTACCGCGACCGCAAGGACAAGAAGGGCGCCTTCCGGCGGCTGTGGATCCAGCGCATCAACGCCGCGGCGCGCGCGAACGGCATCACCTACAACCGGTTCATCCAGGGCCTGAAGGCCGCCGGTGTCGAGGTCGACCGCAAGATCCTCGCCGATCTCGCCGTCAACGACAGCCAGACCTTCGCCACGCTGGCCGAGACCGCCAGGAAGGCGCTTCCGGCCGACGTGAACGCGCCGGCCGCGAGCTGATCGCGACGCACGTCCTGGTGAACGACTCGTTCTCTCGTGGAGCGGGTCGTTCACTGTTTTCCGCGTCGTTTTCCGCGTCGTTTTCCGGGTCGTCGCGGCGGGCCATGCCGCGGCGGTCCGGGGGTTGCTAAGGGGGCACATGGCCGGGTCCGAGCTGACCAATGTCAAGTCGCCGCGGGTCAAGGCCGCCAAGCGCCTGACCAAGCGGGCGTTCAGGGACCGCGATCGGTCCTTCCTGGCCGAGGGCCCGCAGGCCGTCAGGGAGGCGCTGGCGCTGCCCGGCGTCGCGGTCGAGCTGTTCACCACCGCCGAGGCCGAGAGCAGGCACGCCGACATCGTGACCGCCGCCAGGCTGGCGGGGGTGCCGGTGCACGGCGCCAGCGGCGAGGTCATGGCCGAGCTGGCCCAGACGGTCACGCCGCAGGGGCTGCTCGCGGTCTGCCGTTTCGTGCACGTCCCGCTCGCCGAGGCCGTCACCGAGACGGCCGGGCTCGTCGCCGTGCTCGCTCACGTGCGCGACCCCGGCAACGCCGGCACCGTCCTGCGCACGGCCGACGCGGCGGGCGCGGACGCGGTGGTGTTCACCGACGCCTCGGTGGACCCCTACAACGGCAAGTGCGTCAGGGCCAGCGCCGGCAGCCTGTTCCACCTGCCGGTGGTCACCGCGGCGCCGGTGGCCCAGACCGTGCGTCACCTGAAGGACAAGGGCCTGCGGGTGCTGGCGGCCGACGGGGCGGGCGACAGGACGCTCGACGACGTGGACCTCGCCGGGCCGACGGCGTGGATCTTCGGCAACGAGGCGTGGGGGCTCCCCGAGGAGATCCTCCGCCTGGCCGACGACGTCGTCCGGGTGCCCATCTACGGGCGCGCCGAAAGCCTCAACCTGGCCACGGCGGCCGCCGTCTGTCTCTACGCCTCGGCGCGGGCCCGCCGCGCCGGCTGACCCCTGCGGCCCGCCCGGAAATCCGTTACCGGACAACTCGCCATGTTTCGGGCGAGGCGTGCCGTCCCGCGCTGGCGCGGGGCTGCCGCCGGGTACGGGAAACCCGCTATTGTCGGCGCTGTAGGGGTCGAGGGAGGCGATAGTGCGCGGCGAGCAAACCCACCGGCGGGGCGCCGATGCCGCGTGCTCGATCGACGTCGACGACCTTCCTGAGGGCGTCATCGTGGCCGACGGCCGCGGCCGGGTGGTGGCCTTCAACCGGGCCGCCTGCCGCCTCACCGGCGTGGGGGGCGACGCCGTCGTCGGCAAGTACTTCCCCGACGTCCTGCCCTTCCGCGACGACGACGGCCGCGACTGGTGGAAGTGGCTGGACGCCTACGGAGGGCTGCGCATCCGCAGCCGCCAGCCCGAGTGCTCCCTGTATCTTCCCGGCGGCCACGAGCTGCTGGTCGCGGCCCGGTTCGTCCGCAGACCCGCGCGGGGCGGCGAGGTCGAGCGCGTCGTGGTCACCCTGCGCGACGCCGCGGCGCGCGCCCGCCTCGAGCGCAGCCGGGCCGACCTGGTCTCCACCGTCGCCCACGAGCTGCGCTCCCCGCTGACCAGCGTCAAGGGGTTCACCGCCACTCTGCTGGCCAAGTGGAGCCGCTTCACCGACGACCAGAAGCGCGTGATGCTCGAGACCGTCAACGCCGACGCCGACCGGGTCACGCGGCTGATCACCGAGCTGCTCGACGTCTCGCGCATCGAGTCCGGCCGCTTGCAGATCCACCGCCAGGTGGTCGACGTCCCGGCCCGGGCCCGCAAGATCATCGCCGGCCGGGTCGCCGCGGGCGAGCCGGAGGACCGCTTCCGCCTGGAGACGCGCGGCGAGCTCCCCGAGATGTGGCTCGACCAGGACAAGATCGACCAGATCCTCGGCAACTTGCTGGAAAACGCGGTGCGCCACGGGCGAGGTACGGTGACCATAGTGGTGGAGCCCGTCGAGTGGGGAGTAGCCGTGTCCGTGCGTGACCAGGGTGAGGGTGTGGCACCCGAGCTGGCCTCGCGCGTCTTCCGGCAGTTCTGGCGCGGCAACGGGCGCCGCCGCGGCGGCACGGGCCTCGGCCTGTTCATCGTGAAGGGCCTGGTGGAGGCCCACGGCGGCACGATCACCGTGCAGCGGGCGCCCGGCGGGGGCGCCGAGTTCCGATTTACCATGCCCGCCGGCACCCCCGACTTCGCCTGAGGCGTCGGGACCGGCCGGTGGGCGACACCACGCCGGCATCCGCCGGCTCGGCCGCGTCGCGTCCGGCGCCCGACCGCGGCAGCGGTCGCGGGGTCCGGCCGCGGTCAGGAGGCTGTGAGCGCCGCCCCGTTCGCGCATGATCGCGGTGGTCGTCCACAGCGCACCGTTCGTGGCCGGTCCGCCACTCTGGACGGACTAGACTCGTGCCCGCTCAAGCCCTGGATACGGAGCTCTCTCTTGTCGAACACCTATGACCCGGTCGAGGTGACGCCGTTGCACGCCGACGAGGTGGCGCGCATGGAGGCCGAAGCCGTAGCCGCCATCGACGCGGCGGCCGACCTCGACGAACTCAAGCAAGTGCGGCTCGCCCACGCCGGTGACCGGTCGCCGATCGCGCTCGCCAACCGCGAGATCGGCGCCCTTCCGCCCCAGGCCCGCGCCGAGGCCGGCAAGCGCATCGGCGGGGCGCGCAAGACCATCGGCGAGGCGCTCACCGCCCGGCAGGCCGTGCTGACCGCCGAGCGCGACGAGCGCGTCCTGGTCGAGGAGACCGTCGACGTCACCCTGCCGTGGGACCGCCGCCCGCGCGGCGCCCGCCACCCGCTCACCACCCTCCAAGAGCGCATCGCCGACGCCTTCGTCGCCATGGGCTACGAGGTCGCCGAGGGGCCTGAGCTGGAAGGCGAGTGGTTCAACTTCGACGCGCTCAACATCGCGCCCGACCACCCGGCCCGCTCCGAGCACGACACCTTCTTCGTCGGCTCGGTCGACTCCGGCATGGTGCTGCGCACCCAGACCTCCCCGGTGCAGATCCGCGCGCTGCTGTCGCGCGACCTTCCGGTCTACGTCGTCTCGCCGGGCAAGGTCTTTCGCACCGACGAACTCGACGCCACCCACACCCCGGTGTTCCACCAGGTCGAGGGGCTGGCCATCGACGAGGGCCTGACTATGGCCCACCTGAAGGGCACGCTCGACCGGTTCGCCGAGGTCATGTTCGGCCAGGGCATCAGCACCCGGTTCCGGCCCAACTACTTCCCCTTCACCGAGCCGTCGGCCGAGATGGACCTGCGCTGCTTCGTCTGCCGGGGCGCCTCGGCCGTGCCGGGCAACCCGCCCTGCCGCACCTGCAAGTCCGAGGGCTGGATCGAATGGGGCGGCTGCGGCATGGTCAACCCGCGCGTGCTGGTGGCCTGCGGCGTCGACCCCGAGCGCTACAGCGGGTTCGCCTTCGGCATGGGCGTCGAGCGGACCTTGATGTTCCGCAACAACGCCGAGGACATGCGAGACATGGTCGAGGGAGACGTGCGCTTCACGCTCCCGTTCGGTATGGAGGCCTGATGAAGTTCCCGCTCTCCTGGCTGCGGGAGTACGTCGACCTGCCGGCCGCCACCGCCCACGAGGTCGCAGAGAAGCTCACCGCCGCTGGGCTCAAGCTCGAGTCGATCGAGTCGGTCGGCGACGACATCAAGAACGTCGTCGTCGGCGAGGTCCTGTCGATCGAGGAGCTCGCCGGGTTCAAGAAGCCCATCCGCTACTGCTCGGTCGAGGTCGGCGAGGCCGCGCCGCGCTGGCTGATCTGCGGCGCCACCAACTTCGCCGTGGGCGACCGCGTCGCGGTGGCGCTGCCGGGCGCCGTCCTGCCCGGCGGGTTCGAGGTCGGGTCCCGCAAGACCTACGGCCATGTCTCCGACGGCATGATCTGCTCGGCGCGCGAGCTCGGCATCGGCGAGGACCACAGCGGCATCCTCATCCTGCCCGCCGACACCCACCTGGGCGCCGACGTGGTCGAGCTGCTCGGCCTGCGCGACGACGTCATCGAGCTGGAGGTCACTCCCGACCGCGGGTACGCCCTGTCGATCAGGGGCGTCGCCCGCGAGGTCGCCACCGCCTTCGGCGTGCCCTGGCGCGACCCGGCCGACATCGAGCCGCCCGCCTTCGACGACGAGGCCCACCCGGCCTCGATCGCCGACCCGACGGCCTGCGACCGGTTCGTGCTGCGCTCGGTGTCCGGCTTCGACCCCTCGGCCGAGACTCCCATGTGGATGCAGGTGCGCCTGGCCCGCGCGGGCATGCGCCCGGTGTCGCTGGCCGTCGACGTCACCAACTACCTCATGCTCGAGCTCGGCCAGCCGCTGCACGCCTTCGACCGTTCCCGGCTCACCGGGCCGATCGTGGTGCGCAGGGCCGAGCCGGGCGAGAGGCTCGAGACGCTCGACCACGTCGTGCGCGAGCTGCACCCCGATGACATCCTGATCACCGACTCCTCCGGGGCGATCTCCATGGCCGGCACGATGGGCGGCCTGGCCACCGAGATCTCCGGCGAGTCCACCGAGCTGGTGATCGAGGCGGCCCACTTCTCGGCCACCGGCACGGCGCGCATGTCGCGCCGCCACAACCTGGTGAGCGAGGCATCGCGCCGGTTCGAACGCGGCGTCGACCCCGAGCTGCCGCTGTACGCCTCCTGGCGCGCGGTGCAGATGCTGGTCGCCTTCGGCGGCGGCACCGCCGAGGCCGGGGTCACCCACGCCTTCGTCGACGTCGAGCCGGCGACGATCGTCATCCCGGCCGACCACCCCGACCAGGTCGCCGGCGTCGCCTACGGCCGCGACACCGTCGTGCGCCGCCTCGAGCAGGTCGGCTGCACGGTCGTCGCCCAGGGCGCCGCCAGCGGCCAGGCGGTCGCCGAGGCCGTCCCGGCCGACGTGCTCGAGGGGCCCGCCCGGCCCGACCCGGCCGAGCTGCTGGTCGTGACGCCGCCCTCCTGGCGTCCCGACCTGACCGACCCCAACGACCTGGCCGAGGAGGTCATCCGGCTCGAGGGCTACGAGCGCCTGCCCTCGGTGCTGCCCGCCGCCCCGGCCGGGGCCGGGCTGACCGAGGCCCAGCGGCTGCGCCGCCGCGTGGGCCGCGCGCTCGCCGCCGCCGGGTACGTCGAGACGCTCGCCTACCCGTTCATCGGCACCCGCGACCTGGACGGCCTGCAGCTCTCCGCGGACGACGCGCGGCGCCGCACCCTCCGCCTGGCCAACCCGCTGAGCGAGGACGAACCGCTCATGCGCACCACGCTGCTGCCCGGCCTGCTCAAGACGCTGGTCCGCAACGTCGGGCGCGGCTTCGGCGACGTGGCGCTGTTCGAGTCCGGGCTGGTCTACCGGCCCGAGCCCGGCGCCCCGGCCAAGGCGCCCGTGCTCGGCGTCGAGCGCCGGCCGTCGCAGGGGGAGCTGGACGGCATCGCCGCGGCGCTGCCCCGCCAGCCCCTGCGGGTCGCGGTGGTGCTCGCCGGCGAGTTCGACCGCTCCGGCTGGTGGGGCCAGGGACGCCCGGCCGGCTGGTCCGACGCCGTGGAGGCCGCGCGCCTGGTCGTGCGTGAGGCCGGGCTGGAGCCCGTGGTCCGCGCCGACCGGCACGAGCCGTGGCACCCGGGCCGGTGCGCGGCGCTGTACGTGGGAGAGGCGTTGGTCGGCCACGCCGGCGAGCTGCACCCGCGCGTCGTCGAGGCCTTCGGCCTGCCGCCGCGCACGTGCGCGATGGAGCTCGAGCTCAGCGTCCTGGAGGCCGCCCTGCCCGGGGCGGTGCAGGCGGTGCCCGTCTCCTCCTACCCCGTCGCCACGCAGGACGTCGCGCTCGTCGTCCCGGCAGAGGTGCCGGTCGCGCAGGTCGAGGCCGCGCTGCGCGAGGGCGCGGGCGAGCTGCTGGAGTCCATCCGGCTGTTCGACGTCTACACCGGGGCGCAGGTGGGCGAGGGCAACAAGTCCCTGGCCTACACCCTGCGCTTCCGCGCCGCCGACCGCACGCTGACCGTCGAAGAGACCACCGCCGCCCGCGACGCCGCGGTGGCCCAGGCCACCAGCAGCACCGGCGCCCACCTCCGCAGCGCCTGACCCAACAAGGGGCGGGGTGGCCTCACCCATCCCGCTCCTGCCCCTTTCCGACCCGGCACCAGGGGGGGGGGGGGGGGGGGCGCGCCCCCCCCCCCCCCGCGCGGGCACCCCCCCCCCCCCCCGGGGGCCCCGGGGGCGAC
>NZ_JBSGDZ010000032.1:0-107685 GCF_053602655.1 Sphaerisporangium sp. NPDC004334 | reverse complement strand
CACCCGCCGGTGGACCGCGGCGACGAAGCGGTCCACCGGCGGGTGGGGCGTCCGGAGTTGGTCCACCGGCGGGTGGGGCGTCCGGGGTCGGACTATCGGCGGGTGGGATGTTCGGGGTCGGACCACCGGCCGGTGGGGCGTCCGAGGTCGGACTACCGGCGGGGGCGTCCGGGGTTAGAAGTTCTTGGTGCGGACGGACCAGGGGGACTTGTTGGCCAGTTCGGACAGGATGTACGAGCGGGCCGTGGCGTTGCCGTTGAGAGTCATGTCGAGGAAGTGGACCACGGTCGTCATGCCGTCGGTGCGCTGGGAGCCGGTGATGAAGCCGGTGTGGCCGGCCTGCGGGTGCTCGGCCAGTACGGCGGGCACCTGGACCAGGTCGTAATTGGCCCGGGTGTTGTCGTAGGCGATGTCGGAGGACCCGCCGTCCATGAACAGCACCGGGCTGTGCAGCTTGTTGAGCTCCGAGCGGGAGTACCCGAAGGAGCCGTCGGCGAACAGGCCGCTGTCGAGGGAGATGACGCTCTTGACCCGCGAGTCGGCACCGGCGATCAGCGCTTCGAGTCCGCCGCAGGAGTGGCCGGCGGTGGCGACCTTGGACAGGTCGAGGCGCTGGTAGAGCGCCGAGCCGCTGCGGGAGTTCTCCTGCTGGGCCCAGGTGATCGCGTCGGTCAGCAGCGACGGGATCGGGTTTCCGCTCGCCACTCCGTTCGAGGAGCCGTCGACCGACGCGGTGTCGACCACGACGAAGCCGTGGGCCGCGATGAACGTCAGTATCTGGACCACTTCGCTGCCGTCGGTGTGTGCGCAGGCGCCGTTGCCGAAGGCCAGCACGGGCAGGGTGCCCTCGACGGCCGACGGGTTGGACGGCCGGTACACGGTGTAGCGGTTGGTGCCGTAGGCGCCTTCACGGGTGACCGAGTAGTTGTTCTCGATGGCCGGGCGGCCCGACGTCGTGGGGGTGGGCGTCGGCGTGGGGGTCACGGTCGGCGTCACCGTCGGGGTGGGAGTGGGGGTGGGGGTGCTGGTGCCTCCGCTCCAGGTCCACTTCTGGTTGTTGCCGCCGTGGCAGGTGTAGAGCTGGATGGTGGTGCCGTTGGCAGTGCCCTGTCCGGTGGCGTCCAGGCACAGTCCGGACTGCACGCCGCTGATGGAGCCGTCGGAGTTGACGCGCCACTGCTGGTTGGCGCCGCCGTGGCAGGAGTAGATCTGGATCTTGGCGCCGTTGCCGCTGCCGCCGGCGTCCAGGCACTTGTTGCCGTAGACCTTGATCTCACCGGCGGAGGTGGAGGACCAGGTCTGGTTGGTCTGGCCGTTGCAGTCCCACAGCTGGACCCCGGTGCCGTCGGTGGTGGAGGCGTTGGGCACGTCCACACACCGCCCGGACGCGACACCCCTGATCGCGCCGTTGCCGCCGCCGCCAGGCCCGGTGGGAGTAGGCGTCGCGGTCGGCGTCACCGTGGGCGTCGGGGTGGGGTTGGGAGTGGCCGAGTTGAGGGCGTTGAGTACCGAGGTGTAGGCGGCCTTCTTGTTGCCGTTGCCGTCGAACAGCAGCGCGGTGGCGCCGGAGCCGAGCCAGGAGTCGGTGTCACGAACACCCCACACGGTGATGCCGACGCAGCGGGACACCGCCAGGCAGTCGTTGGTCACCGACTGGTAGGTGCTGGCCGAGCCGCCCTGGATGTCCAGCTCGGTGATCGCCACGTCCACGCCGAGGGCGGCGAAGCTGGAGATCGTGGTGCGGTAGTTGCTGCTATAAGGGCTGTTGCCGTTGAAGTGCGACTGCAGGCCCACGCAGTCGATCGGCACGCCGCGGGACTTGAAGTCGCGGACCATGTTGTAGACGCCCTGCGTCTTGGCCCAGGACCAGTTGTCGATGTTGTAGTCGTTGTAGCAGAGCTTGGCGGCCGGGTCGGCGGCGCGCGCGGTGCGGAAGGCCACCTCGATCCAGTCGTTGCCGGTGCGCTGCAGGTTGGAGTCGCGCCGCCCGCCGGAGTTGCCGTCGGCGAAGGCCTCGTTGACCACGTCCCAGTAGGCGATCTTGCCCTTGTAGTGGCCCATCACGCCGTTGATGTGGTTGATCATCGCATTGCGCAGGTTGCTTCCCGACATGCCCTGCATCCAGCCCGGCTGCTGGTTGTGCCAGGCCAGCGTGTGGCCGCGCACCCGCTTGCCGTTCTGGACGGCCCAGTTGTAGACCCGGTCACCGGCGCTGAAGTTGAACTGGTTCTGGTTGGGCTCGGTCGCGTCGATCTTCATCTCGTTCTCGGCCGTCACCATGTTGAACTCACGGTTCGCGATGGTGGTGTACGCCGAGTCACCGAGCTTGCCCGAGGCGATGGCCGTACCGAAGTACCGCCCGCTCTGCGCCGCCGCCGCACCCAGCGTGCTCGCCGCGGCGTCGGCCGGGCCCGGCAACGTCAGCGCCGCGACCGTGCCGAGCACGCCGAGAGCGCCGGCGAGCGCGACCCGAAGCCCTTTGAGCGGTCGCTTGGTTCCGGTGGGGGGTAGGGCGTTTGTGCCCATGCCTGAACCTCCATGAGTTACTGAATCAGGAAGAAGCGGGGAAGCCGCGCGAGCGGCATGGCCGGCGGGATCGACGCCACGTCCCGTCGCCGGAACGCACACCACCGAGGCGTCGCGGACGGCGTCCTTCGTCGCAGCACCACCGAGCTGGCAGGAGGAGGCCGCCTCGGGGAGTCAGTCTGGAAACCTGGCCGAAACAAGTCAAGGCCATCGCGAAACTTTCGGTTTCCCTGAAGTTCGCATATGGGCTCTGACCTCGGTCATGGCGGTCTGAAAATTGCGGTCGCGCCGGGCCGGGGAACGACATCGGGGTGTAACTTTCATCACCGCCCTCGCGAAGCCGGGTGCGGTGGCGGCCAAAACGGCAGATGAATCCCTCCGTCGCGTTCGCCGGCCGTCGCGCGCGACGCCCTGGGGCCTTGACTGCACGTTCCGGCTCGTATTTGCTCCGCCCAACCACCACCTCGACCCATCCGACCGAGAAGGGGGCGCGATGTAAGGTGACGCCGTGGCGATGGCGATTTGTGTGTTCTGCGCGTCCAGCCAGAAGATCGATCAGAAGTACCTCGACCTCGCGGAGGAGGTCGGCACCGAGCTGGCCCGCAGGGGGCACACCCTTGTCAGCGGCGGAGCCACGGTCTCGTGCATGGGCGCGATCGCCGGCGCCGCCCGCCGGGCCGGCGGGCGCACGGTGGGCGTGATGCCCCAGGCGCTCGTGGACCTGGAGATCGCCGACACCGACTCCGACGAGCTGATCATCACGGGCGACATGCGGGAACGCAAGGGGACCATGGACGCGCGCTCGGAGGCGTTCCTGGTGCTGCCCGGCGGCATCGGCACGCTGGAGGAGCTCTTCGAGATCTGGACCGCGCGCGTGCTCGGCCTGCACGACAAGCCGCTGGTCATCCTGGACCCGTGGGGCCTGTACGAGCCGCTGCGCCGCTTGGTCGACGGCATGTACGAGCAGGGCTTCACCCGCCCGAACGTCTTCGACGCCATCTCCTGGACCACGACGGTCACCGAGGCCCTGGAACACCTGGAGAAGCCCGCGCTGCCCCTCACCCCCCACCCCGACGAGATCGGCGAGTCGGCCACCGGCTGACCGGCCCCCCGTTCAGGCGGGTCGGACACGGCCGACCGGCGCCCCGTTCAGGCGAGGCCGCGGCGGGCCAGGGCCGGGGGGCGCCTGCCGGCGAGCGACTCGGTCATGTCGACCGCGCGCCGCACCTGCTCCTCGTGGTCGGTGCGGAAGACGCGGGCCCCCAGCCAGGCGAACACCGCCGCCGCGGCGAGCTGGGCGGTCTCGTCGCCCGACAGGGTCACCACGACGGTGCACCCTGCGCCGGCGAGCCGCTCGACCTCGGCGGCCGACCGGGCCTCCGCCCAGGAGGGGTCGAGCGGGCGGTCGGGGCCGGTCACGAGCACGGGCGTCATGCGACCGATGCTGCCATACCGGTGCCGCCATACCGGTGCCCCATGCCGGTCGCCTCACCCGGTGGGCTGCTCCGAGCGGCCCCTCCGCCGATGCGCGGCGGCGTACGGGATCAACAAGGCGCGCTCAAAGGCACCCATGTGGCACGATTCGTATGTGCTGGTCCTTCTCGCTGTCGCCGCGATCGCCGTGCTGTACTGCGTGGTCATCGTCTCGCAAGGGCGCGGCGGCGAGCTGACGGAGTTCGCCCCCGACGTCCCGCCCCTGGAACTGCCCACTCCGCGGCAGCTCACGGCCGTCGACTTCATGGCGCTGCGGCTGCCGATGAGCCTGGTCGGCTACCACACACAGACGGTGGACGAGACGCTGCAGCGGGCCGCGGTGGCCATCGGCGAGCGTGACACCCACATCGCCGTGCTGGAGCAGCGCGTCGCCGAACTGCTGGCGGGGCGCGTCCAGGCCCGTCAGGAGGCGCAGACGCGGCCGTCCTGGGCGCCCGCCGCCGAGCCTGGGCCGGTCAGGAAGGGCCAGGGGCTGGCCGCCGCGCCGCACCCCCTCGGCGAGTCCGAGACGCTGTCCTCCGGGCCGGAGGGCCCGTCGCGGTACGACGGCGCCACGGGGCCCCGGGTGATCGCGACGTCGGAGCCCATCGCGATGCCGGAGGAGTATCCCGCGCCGCCGAGGACCTTCTCGGGCCTGACGGCCCGCCCGCTGGACGAGCGGCCGGCGGAGGAGGGGACCGCCCCGGGGCCGGGCAGGCGCTCGCCGGACCCCGAGCCGGGCTCGAAGCACCACCAGCCGCCCGCGCCGGAGGCGCCGCGGGACGCCGGCGCCGCCGCGTCCGAGCCGGACGGCGAACCGCCCGCAGGGCACGGCGCCCCAGGCGGCGACACCGCCACGGCGGACGACCGCCCCGAGTCCACCGGCCAGAGCGGTAACCTCGACGTTCGTGGAACCTGAGCTCATCAGATGCGGCTGGGCGACCAGCGCTCCGGACTACATCTCCTACCACGACGATGAATGGGGCCGGCCGGTCCGCGGCGATGACCTGGTGTTCGAGCGGCTGACGCTCGAAGGCTTCCAGTCGGGCCTGTCGTGGCTGACGATCCTGCGCAAACGCGAGAACTTCCGCAAGGCGTTCTCCGGGTTCTCCATCGAGGCGGTCGCCGCGTTCGGCGAGGCCGACGTGGAGCGGCTGCTCGCCGACGCGGGCATCATCCGCAACCGGGCCAAGATCGAGGCGGCGATCGCCAACGCCCGCGCCGCCGCCGCGATCCCCGGCGGGGTCTCCGAGCTGGTCTGGCGCTACGCCGACCCCTCCTCGCCCGTGCCGCGCACCCTCGCCGACCTGCGGCCGACCACGCCCGGCTCCACGGCCCTGGCCAAGGAGCTCAAGCGCCACGGCCTGCGCTTCATCGGCCCGACCACGGCCTACGCGCTGATGCAGGCCATCGGCCTGGTCAACGACCACGTCGCCGACTGCTGGGTGCGCGACGGCATCGCCTGAGAACGGCGGGAGCGTCAGCGGCCCTCGTAGACGGGCCGCTGCTTGGCGAGGAACGCGCGGGTGGCGCTGTGGTGGTCCTCGGTCTTGGCGCAGGCGTCCTGCAGGTCGGCCTCCATCGAAAGGGCGTCCTCCAGGGGCTGCGCCGCGGAGAAGTCCAGGGCCTGCTTGATGGCGCCGTACGCGAGCGTGGGGCCCTGCGCGAGGCGCACGGCCAGGTCACGGGCGCTCCGCGCCAGCTCCTCGGCCGGCACGACCGAGGTCACCATGCCGAGCCGCGCCGCCTCGGCGGCGTCCACGGGGTCGCCCAGCATCAGCAGCTCGCGGGCCTTGGCCGCTCCGACCAGACGAGGAAGGGTCCACGAGGCGCCGGAGTCGGGGGCGAGGGCGATGGCGCTGAAGGCCATCGCGAAACGGGCGTTCTCGGCCGCGACCCTGAAGTCGCACGCCAGCGCCAGCGACACGCCCGCGCCCGCGGCGTAGCCGTTCACCGCGGCCACCACCGGCTTGCCCATGCCGGTGATCGCCAGGACGATCGGGTTGTAGTGAGCGCGGACGGTGCCGTCCAGGCCGGCCCCGGCCGCGAGGTTCTCGGCGTGCTCGCGCAGATCTTGGCCGGCGCAGAACCCTCGCCCGGCGCCGGTGAGCAGCACGGCGCGCACTTCCGCCTCGTCCCGGGCGCGTTCGAGCGCTTCGAGCAGGGCCGCCTTCATCACGACGGTCAGGGCGTTCATCGCGTCGGGACGGTTGAGCGTGATCGTCGCGACGCCCTGCTCGACGGCGTAGAGCACCTGCTCGCCGCCGGGCCGCGCGTCCATCGGCTGCTCCATCAGTGGACTCCTTTGTCCAGGTTGCGGTCGACGAAGGCGGCGGCCGCCGGGAGCAGCCGGGCCGCCTCCTGTTCGAAGTAGGCGCGGGCCTTGTCGCCCGGCCAGGCGGGCGGGAGGAGTTCGGCCGGCAGGCCGGGATCGCGGAACAGGAAGTTGCGCCATCCGTGGACCAGCCTGCTCCGCGCGGCGAAGATCTGGTCGTCCGGGGCGTCGCACGAGACGGCCCCGACCAGGTCGGCGGCCTGCCCCATCCACTCCTCGTAGGCCCGCGCGATGGCGCCCAGGTCCCACGCGCGGGCCACCAGCTCGCGCGGGTCACCGTCCAGAGTGCTCACGAAGCGGTCGGCGCGGACCCGCTGCTCCTCCAGCAGGGCGTCCAGCTCCGGCGAGGCGCGCGGCCCGACCCAGGTGGTCTCGCACAGGGGGGCGTAGCCGAGGAAGGCCAGGTCGGCACGCAGCCGCTCGCGCCTGGCCCGGTCGCGCACCGGCTGGAAGACCAGCACGTGCCACCGGCCCTGCCACACCGCCGAGCCCGTGCGGTAGATGCGCGAAGCGGCCTCGTCCAGGCGGCGCAGGCACTTGGGCGTGAGCGCGTACCCCGGCCCCTGGGCGAGCCGGACGGGGGTGAGCCAGTCCTGCCGCACCATCCGCGAGATCGCCGTGCGGACCGCCGGAGCGGCGATGTCGAGGGGGGCCAGCAGCCGCACCAGGGCGGCCACGGACGCCCGTCCGGCGCGGATGCGCAGGTGGTCGCCGTAGAGGTCGAAAAGCGCGGCGCGGGCGTTCACATAGACCAGTTTGATCGGCCGCAGGGCCCCGGACAACGCATTCTGGGAGGAGATCGTTACCCATGCGCGCTCGCGAGGCGGGATAATGGGACGTCACAGAAGACGTGAAAGCGGCGGGCGGCCGGGCGCGCACACGAGCGCGGCGGTGTCGTCCGGCCGAGGCAGGAAGGGATACACGCATGGCGGCGATGAAGCCGCGGACTGGCGACGGTCCGCTGGAGGTCACCAAGGAAGGACGGGGCATTGTCATGCGGGTCCCTCTGGAGGGTGGCGGCCGGCTCGTCGTCGAACTCTCACCGGACGAGGCCAGAGCCCTTGGCGACGCTCTGAAGAACGTCGTCGGCTGACATACCCCTGATACGACCCATCGACACAGGCGACTTGACGGCCCCGGCGGCCGGGTCAGACCCCCACGCCGGGGCTGTCGCACTTTCCAGGCCGGGGAGGCCACCATGCCCATCGAGACCGAGCTGAGCTTCGTCGACTCGCCCGCGCAGGACGCCGACCTGCTGGCGGTGCCGTTCGGGAGCGAACTCACCGCCGAGGTGGAACTGCCCGTGCCGGTCCCCGCCCTCCTCGCCCACCACGATGCCAAGGGCGATCCCGGCGAGGTCGTGGAGGTGCCGGTCTCGCACGGCGACGCGGTGCGGCGGGTCCTGCTGTACGGCATCGGCGACGGCGGGCCGCGCGCCCTGCGCAAGGCCGGCGGCGTGCTCGCCCGGCGGGCCCGGGGACGCCGGGCCATCGACATCGCCCTGCCCCCCGGCTCCGGCGAGGCGGGCTGGGCCGCTCTGGCCGAGGGAGCGCTCCTGGGCTCCTACACGATGCGCATCGGGGCGGTCCGGGCCAGGGCCGTCGAGGAGATCCGCCTGTCGGGCCCCGAGCGGGCCCGCGCGGCCGTCGAGCGCGCCGAGGTGACCGCCCGCGCCACGGCCCTCACCCGCGACCTGGCCAACACCCCGTCCTCGGAGAAGAACCCCGCCTGGCTGGCCGCCCGCGCCGCCGAGATCGCCGGGCGCGAGGGCCTCGCGGTCAAGGTGTGGGAGCCGGGCGAGCTGGCCGAGGGCGGGTTCGGCGGCATCCTGGCGGTGGGTCAGGGGTCGGTGAGCACGCCGCGGCTGATCCAGCTCTCCTACGAGCCCGAGGCTCCCGCGGGCCCGCACATCGTGCTGATCGGCAAGGGCATCACCTTCGACAGCGGCGGCTTGTCCCTCAAGCCGACCGAGGGCATGAAGTTCATGAAGACCGACATGGCGGGCGGCGCCGTGGTGATCGCCGTGCTCGGGGCGCTGCGCCGGCTCGGAGTGCGGGCGCGCGTCACCGGCCTGGTCGCCGCCGCCGAGAACATGCCCTCGGGCAGCGCGCAGCGGCCCGGCGACGTGATCACCCACTACGGCGGCCGCACGGTGGAGGTGCTCAACACCGACGCCGAGGGAAGGCTCGTGCTCGCCGACGCCCTGGCCTACGCAGACGACGTGCTGGAGCCCGACACCGTCATCGATCTGGCCACGCTCACGGGCGCCGTCGGCATCGCGCTGGGACGCGACATCGGCGCGGTGTACTCCACCGGCGACGACCTGGCCAAGGAACTGCTGGAGGCGGGCGCGAGGTCCGGCGAGGCGCTGTGGCGGATGCCGCTCATCGACGAGTACCGCGCCGCGCTCGACTCCGAGATCGCCGACCTGGCCAACGTGGACTCCGCGAACAAGTACGGCGGCGGCTCCATCACCGCGGCGCTGTTCCTGCGCGAGTTCACCGGCGGGCGGCGCTGGGCCCACCTCGACATCGCCGGCGTGGCCCGCAGCACCGCGGACGACGGAATCTTCACCAAGGGCGCGACGGGGTTCGGCGCCCGTTTGCTGCTCGACTGGTTCACCGCGCACTACGCCTGAGCCGGGCCGGCCGCCGGCCATGCCGGGACCGGGCCCACCGCGCACCACGCCTGAGCCCGGCCCGCCGCCCGTGCCCGCCCGTCAGTTGGCGATCTTGACGGCGGCCAGGAGGCCGTCGCCCAGCGGCATCATCAGCGCGCGCAGCCGGTCGTCCGACCTGATCAGCTTGCCCAGCTCGCGGATCGCCACGGTGTCCGGGTCGCGCTGCGCCGGGTCGGCGACCCGGTTGTGCCACAGCGCGTGGTCGAAGGCGACGATGCCGCCGAGCCGCAGCAGGCGCACGGCCTCCGCCAGGTAGTCGCCGTACTCCTGCTTCGCGGCGTCGCAGAACACCATGTCGTAGCCGCCGTCGGCCAGGCGCGGCAGCACGTCCAGGGCCCTGCCGCCGATCAGGCGCACCCTGCTGCCGGAGAACCCGGCTTCCGCGAAGGCGTGCCGTGCGAGCCTCTGGTGCTCGGGTTCGGCGTCGACGCTGGTCAGCGTGCCGTCGGGACGCATGCCGCGCAGCAGCCACAACCCCGAGACGCCGCAGCCGGTGCCGACCTCGACCACGGACCTGGCGCTGATCGCGGTGGCGAGGAAGCACAGGGCCGCGCCGCCGCCGGGCAGGATCGGGACGGCGCCCACCTCCATGCCGCGCCGTCTCGCGGCGCTGAGCACCTCGTCTTCGGAATGGAACTCCTCCGCGTAGGCCAGCGTGGCCTCCACCGGACTGGTCGGCGTCGGGGCCATCGGCCTCTCCTCCCCGCCTTCGCCGTGGCACGTATTGGTCGCAGCCTAGGGGAGTCGGGGCCGAACGGGAACTCACGCCACAACGGGTACGTTGCACGCTTTGAACGACCTTTGTTCAAGGCCTTCGAAGAACACGGTCCGGCCTCAATGGCCGGTGGGTACGCAGGAAGGGACGAAAGCAGGCACTATGGCTGTAGCGGTGGTCCCGGAGAGAGGAGTGCTGGTGGAGGACAACCACCAGGCCGATACTCCCGACAGTGCGTCGCCGGGGAACGATCCCCGGCTACCCGACGGAGGTTGGACGCCTCCCACATGGGAGGAGGTCGTGCGCGCCCATTCAGCGCGCGTCTATCGCCTCGCCTACCGGCTGACCGGCAACGTCCACGACGCCGAGGACCTCACCCAGGAGGTCTTCGTCCGGGTGTTCAGGTCGCTGTCGAGCTACACGCCGGGCACCTTCGAGGGCTGGCTGCACCGCATCACGACGAACCTGTTCCTCGACATGGCGCGGCGCAGGCAGCGCATCCGCTTCGAGGGGCTCGGCGACGACGCGGGGGAGCGTCTGCGCGGCCGCGAGCCGTCCCCGGCGCAGGTGTACGACGACGCCCAGCTCGAACCGGACATCCAGGCGGCGCTCGACTCGCTGCAGCCGGAGTTCCGCGCCGCGGTGGTGCTCTGCGACATCGAAGGCCTGTCCTATGAGGAGATCGCGGCGACGCTCGGCGTGAAGCTGGGCACCGTCCGCAGCCGGATCCATCGCGGTCGCAGCCAGTTGCGCGAGGCGCTCGAGCACCGTGCGCCCCGTCGCGACGAACTCCCCCCGACCGTCAGCAGGGAGGGAGCATGAGCCATCTCGGAGAGCGCGCCTCAGCGCTGATCGACGGAGAGCTCGGCCACGCCGAGCGCGAGCGCGCCCTGGCGCACCTGACGTTCTGCGCGGACTGCCGCGCGGAGCTGGACGCCATGCGGGCGCTCAAGAGCCGTCTCAGGTCACTCGAACCGCCCGCCGTGCCGGCGGACCTCACCATGTCCCTACTGCGGATGTCCGAGCCGGGGGGCCCCGTCCCGCCGCGCGTGCGTCCCTTTCCCACTCCGTCGTACTCGCTGAACGGCGCCCCGGCCGACAACCGGCCGGGCCGCCGCGGCGGCTTCTCGGGGCCGGGACGGCAGGCGGGCGGCCGCCGCGCCGGGTACGTCGCGGTCGGCGTCGCCTCGGCGGCCGTCGCACTCGGCACCTTGTTCATGGTGGGCGGCGTGAACAACCGGCCGCCGGCGCCGCCGGTGGAGATGTTCGCCAACCAGCACCGGGCGACCGCGCCGGCCGGCCAGGTCGTGCCCGGAAGGGGCGTCACGCCCACCAGCCACCCCTGACGCCCGGCCCGCGCACGGCCGCGCCGTCAGGCCGGGAGCCGGTCCCGTGCGGGCCGCTCCCGGCGCTGTAGTGGCTCCAGAGGCCGGTCAGCGAGCGGTCCGGTCTACGTCACGGCCGGGGCGGGCATACGATCGGAGGGACCCGTCAGGGCGTTTACGGCGCTCGTATGCGGTCCGAGCGACAATCTGTCGTAGCCACGTAGACCGGCCTCGGGAGTGAGCCTTCGATGACCGACGAGACACGTACCTTCGACAGCGGGGACGTGGACACTCCACCCCAGCGGTCCGGGGATGGCTCGACATCGGAGTCTCCAGGCGGCGGCATGCGGGTCAGGCCCGAGTTCCTGCCCGCGTCCGACGCGTGGCCGTCCGGCGAGCCGGGGCGCGACCCGTTCGCGGGTGAGCACTCCGGCCGGGGGCGTGAGGCCTCCACCGCCCAGTACGGGGCGCAGGGGCGCGATCCGTTCGCCGCCGAGCCCGGCGCCCCGGCGCGCGACCCGTTCACCGCCGAGGGCGGCACCATGGCGTTCGGGGCCGAGAGCCACCGGCCGGCCCCGCACTCCGGCGACGCCACCGGCCTGATCCCCTTCGCCGCCGAGGGCAGGCGGCCCGGTGACGACTCCGCCTCCGGGTGGGGCAACCCCGCCGGCGGCCCGCTGCCGCCCTCGCCGGCAGGCCCTGGAGGCCCCGCGGGCTTCGGCGGCCCCGGCGGGTTGTACGGCGCGCCGCCGCCCCCGCCGCCGCGTGGCGCCTACGGCATGGGCCCCGGCTGGGCGCCGCCGCCCGGCGCGCCGCCGGCCGAGACCGGCGGCTCCGGCTCGCGCGGCCCGCGCACCGGCGTGCTGGCCACCCTCGCCGTCGTCATCGCGCTGGTCGCCTCGATTCTCGGCAGCCTCGGCACCTACCTGCTCACCCGGTCCGGCGGCTCGGGCATCAACCCCTCCTACAGCCTCGGCACGCCGAGCGGCGTGGTCGTCAACCGTCCTCCCGACTCCGTGGCCGGCGTGGCCTCGAAGGTCCTGCCGAGCGTCGTCTCCCTCGAGGTGCGGGGCAACAGCGAGGCGGGCACCGGCTCGGGCTTCCTGATCAAGGGCGGGTACATCGTCACCAACAACCACGTGGTGGCCGCCGCGGCCCAGACCGGCACCATCAAGGTGACCTTCAACAACAAGAAGTCCACGACCGGCACGATCGTCGGGCGCGACCCGAGCTCCGACATCGCGGTGGTCAGGCCGGCCGACACCTTCGGCGCCCCCGAGATCTTCCTGGGCAACTCCGACCGGGTCGTCGTGGGCGACCCCGTCATCGCGATCGGTTCGCCGCTCGGGCTGTCCGGCACGGTCACCACGGGCATCGTCAGCTCCCTCAACCGCCCGGTCACCGCCGGCGGCGAGAGCGGCTCTGAGTCGTCGTTCATCAACGCCATCCAGACCGACGCGGCGATCAACCCCGGTAACTCGGGCGGCCCGCTGGTCAACGCCGCGGGTGAGGTGATCGGCGTGAACTCGGCCATCGCGACGCTCGGCAACTCCTCCTTCGGCGGGCAGAGCGGCAGCATCGGGCTCGGGTTCTCCATCCCGGTCAACCACGTCCGGCGCATCGCCGAAGAGCTCGTCACCACCGGCACGGCCAAGAAGTCCCGCATCGGCGTCTCGATCGACGAGAACTACACCGGCGAGGGCGTCCGCATCGCCGCCGCTCCGCAGGGCGGCCAGCAGCCGGTCACCCCTGGCGGCCCGGCCGACAAGGCGGGGCTCAAGCCCGGCGACGTCATCCTCTCGGTCGACGACACCCCGGTGACCCAGCCGTCGGAGCTGATCGTCACCATCCGCAGCAAGGCGCCCGGCGACAAGGTCACCATCAAGTACCAGCGGAACGGCAGCGAGCGCACCACCACCGTGACCATCGACGCCGTGCCCGTCCCGACGCCGCAGCCGTCCTGATCGGCGTCGGCTCATTGCGCCCCATGCCGGGTCACGCATTACTCTGGGAAGAACCATGTCGCCGTCGGACGAACCCGGCCGACGCCAGGCGTGGGCGTAGGAAAGCGTAGGAGATCACCGTGTTCGGACTCGGCTGGCCTGAGGTCTTGGCACTCGTGGTCATCGCCCTTCTCGTCTTCGGGCCCGAGAAGCTGCCCCAGGCCGCCGCCCAGGCGGGCCGCACGCTGCGGCAGATCCGCCAGATGGCCAACAACGCCAAGAGCGACCTGCAGGAGAACCTCGGTCCCGAGTTCGCCAACTTCGACCCGACCGACCTGCATCCGAAGAACTTCGTCAGGAAGCACCTGCTCCAAGATCTCGAGGACGACTGGAACCGACCGGCCGCGGACCACACCCCCGGCCAGAGCGAGCCGTACACCGACGCCTACGGCGGCACGGCCGACGTGTACGCCACCACGGCCGGCGACGAGCTCGGTTACGGCGAGATCCCCCCGTACGACGCCGAGGCCACCTGAGCCGCGACACCGAGGCCGCCTGAGCCCGTGCGCCGAGCCGCCTGAGCCGCCTGAGCCGGTGCGCCGAGGCCGCCTGAGCCTGTGACGCCGGGCCGTCTGGGCCGGTGACCTCCGAGGCCGCCGCGACGTCGAGGCCGGTCCGAGCCGCACGACATGCCGAAGGGCCGCCCCCGAGACCGGGGGCGGCCCTTTCGCGTGTCCGTCGTAGGACGGGCCCTCCCGGTCGCCGAGCGGCCGGAAGAGCGGGGCGCTCAGCGGCCGGACGGGGACAGGCCCAGTTGCAGGCCCTTGAGGCTGCTGGACCGCCTGCTCAGGCCGTCGGCGATGCGCCGCAGCTCGGTGGCGGCGGGGGAGTCGGGGTCGGTGAGCACGAGCGGCTTGCCCTCGTCGCCGCCCTCGCGCAGGCGCAGGTCGATCGGCACCTGGCCGAGCAGCGGGACGCGCGTGCCGAGGGTGCGGGTGAGGCCGTCGGCGACGGCCTGGCCGCCGCCCTCGCCGAACACCGCGATGCGCTCGTCGCAGTGGGGGCAGGGCAGCCACGCCATGTTCTCGATGACGCCGGCGATCTGCTGGTGGGTCTGCGAGGCGATGGACCCGGCGCGCTCGGCGACCTCGGCCGCGGCCTGCTGCGGGGTGGTCACGACCAGGATCTCGGCGCCGGGCATGCGCTGCGCCACCGAGATCGCGATGTCGCCGGTGCCCGGCGGAAGGTCCATCAGCAGCACGTCCAGGTCACCCCAGTAGACGTCCGCGAGGAACTGGTGGAGCGCGCGGTCGAGCATCGGGCCGCGCCACACCACCGGGCTGTTGCCCGGGGGCTTGAACATGCCGACCGAGATGACCTTGATGTCGTGGGCCACCGGCGGCATGATCATGTCTTCGACCTTGGTCGGCCGGTCGCTCACGCCGAGCATGCGGGGGACGGAGTGCCCGTAGATGTCGGCGTCCACGACGCCGACCTTCAGGCCCGAGGAGGCCATCGCCGCGGCCAGGTTGACGGTGACCGACGACTTGCCGACCCCGCCCTTGCCGCTGGCGACGGCGAAGACGCGGGTGAGCGAGCCGGGCTTGGCGAAGGGGATCTCCTTCTCGGGGCCCCGGTTGCCGCGCAGGCTCGTCTGCAGGGTCTTGCGCTGCTCGGCGCTCATGACGTCCAGCTCGACCTGGACGCCGCTGACGCCCTCGACCTTGGAGACGGCGGCGGTGACGTCGCGGGTGATCGTGTCGCGCATCGGGCAGCCGGCGACGGTGAGGTAGACGCCGACCCGCACCACCCCGTCGGGGGAGATATCGACGCTCTTGACCATGCCGAGGTCGGTGATCGGCCGGCGGATCTCCGGGTCGTTGACCGTCGCCAGGGCGGCCGTCACCAAATCTGGGGTGGGTGCCATGGATCCATGCTACGAACCCAGGGCCGATCCGACGAACTCCGCCTCTCCTGTAACGGACGGGAGTGATCGGCGAGGAGGCCGCGGCGGCTTCACGCGGCCTTCCGGGACGACCGCGCGACGTCCATGGTGACGGAGATCACTCGCGGGAGCGGGCCCCGGCGGCGGGCGGCGGGGCCGGGGAGCACGGCTCGTGGCGCACACCGACCGGCTCCGCGACGCGACGCGGTCGCGCGCGTGCACTACTCCCGCTGAGCGCCTACTCCCGCTGAGCGCCGCCGGCGCCGTCGGGACGGGCCGGGGACTCGAGGATGTCCTCCCGCAGGTGTTCCAGCTCGCCCCTGATGTAGTCGCGGGTCGCCAGCTCGCCCAGCGCCAGGCGCAGCCCGGCGATCTCCCGGGTCAGGTACTCCACCTCGGCCTGATTGCGCTCGCCCGTCAACCGGTCCTGCTCGCCCTGCACGCGGTCGCGGTCGGCCTGGCGGTTCTGCGCCAGCAGGATCAGCGGGGCCGCGTACGACGCCTGCAGCGACAGGATCAGCGTCAGGAAGATGAACGGGTAGGGGTCGAACGCCAGGTCCCTCGGGGCCAGGGCGTTCCAGAGCACCCACACGGCGATGAACCCGGTCATGTAGACCAGGAAGCGGGCCGTGCCGAGGAACCGGGCGATCTGCTCCGACAGGCGGCCGAACGCCTCGGGGTCGTAGTGCGGGCGGATGGTGCGGCGGATCTCGCGGGGCTGGTCCAGCCGGTTAACCGCCACCGCCCACCTCCCGCGCCGGGCCGCCGGTCGCCCCGGGGAGGCCGTCCCCGTTCGGCTCGCGTTCGTCGCGCTCGCGCCAGTCCGGCGGCAGCAGGTGGTCCAGCACGTCGTCGACCGTGACGGCGCCCACCAGCCGGCCCAGCTCGTCGACCACCGGGGCCGCCACCAGGTTGTAGGTCGCCAGATAGGACGTCACCCCGGGCAGGGACAGGTGCGGCCTGATGGGGTCGATGCTGCTGTCGATCGCGCCGCCCACGAGCGAGGACGGCGGCTCGCGCAGGAGCCGCTGGAAGTGCGCTACGCCCAGGAACTTGCCGGTCGGGGTCTCGCTCGGCGGCCGGGCGACGTAGACCTGCGCGGCGACGGCGGGGGTGATGTCCTGGCGGCGCAGCTCGGCGAGCGCCTCGGCGATCGTCGCGTGCGGCGGCAGCACGATCGGCGTGCTGGTCATCATGCCGCCGGCGGTGTTCTCGGCGTAGGTCAGCAGGCGCCGGACCGGGGCCGCCTCGCGGGGCTCCATGCGGGCCAGCAGCGCCTCCGCCTGCGCGGCCGGCAGGTCCTGCAGCAGGTCGGCCGCGTCGTCGGGGTCCATGGCGGCCAGCACGTCCGCCGCGCGCTCGGCGTCCAGCCGGCTGAGGATGCCGATCTGGTCGCGCTCGGGCAGCTCCTCCAGCACGTCGGCGAGCCGCTCGTCCTCCAGCGCCGAGGCGATCTCCGCGCGCCGTTTGTCGGGCAGGTGGCGCAGGGCGTTGGCCAGGTCGGCGGGGCGGGTCTCCTCGAAGGCTGCCAGCAGGCCGGCCGCGCCCTGGTCGGCCTGCGCCACGCCGAACCCGGTGACGTCCGACCAGCCCACGACCAGCGTCTCGCCGCGCCGCCGCCGCAGTCCGCGGCCCGCCGCGCCGCGCAGCACCGCGACCTTGGTGATGAGCCACTCGCCGGTCCTGCTCTGCTCCATGGCCAGGTCGAGCACGGTGACCTTCTCGCCGGCGAGGTCGACCGACAGGTCGAGCAGTTCGCCGATGGCCAGGGACTCGGTGGAGTGCTTCTCGAAGCGCCGCAGGTTGATGGTGCCGGTGAAGATCACTGCGTCGGCCTCGATGCTGCGAACCCGGGTGATCGGCAGGAACACCCGGCGGCGTGGCTGCACCTCGACGACCAGGCCGTGCACGCGCGGCGTGTCGTTCGGGCGCATGGCCACCACGACGTCCCTGGCCCGGCCGATCTGGTCGCCCGCGGGGTCGAACACCGGGGTGCCGGCCAGCCGGGCGACGAAGATCCTCACCTACCGCAGCGTACGAGGTCGCGGCACGCGCGCCGCGCCCGGCCCCCGTAAAAGCCGTCTCAACCTACGGTCGCACCTTGATCCCGCCGGAGGCCATATGACAGGATCAAAAGCATCTGACGGTCATTACAGGACGGTGGCGTATGAGAGGCGGAGTGCTCGCCATAGCGGTCGGGTCGGCCACGTGCTTCGGGTTCTCCGGCTCGATGGCGAAACTCGTCGGCCTGGGCGGCCTGACGCCCCTGCAGGCGGTGTGGGTGCGCATGGCGGGCGCCGCGCTGCTGCTGGCCGCGATCCTCGCCGTCTTCCGGCCGCGGGCGCTGCGCGTCCCCAAGGGGCGCCGCGGCTTCTTCACCGCCTACGCCCTGATCGCCGTCGCCGGGGTCCAGGCGCTGTTCTTCCTGGCCATCACCCGCCTGCCGGTCGGCGTGGTGCTGCTGCTGGAGTACGCCTCGCCCGTGCTGGTCGTGTGCTGGGTGCGGCTGGTCCGCCGCGTGCGGCTGCCGCGCGCCGCCTACGCGGGGGCGGTGGTCGTCCTCGCCGGCCTCGGCGTCGTGGTGGAGGTCTGGCACGGGATGGCCCTGGACGGCGTCGGCCTGCTGCTCGGCCTGATCGCCTCGGCGTGCTGCGCCGGATACTTCCTGATGAGCGACGGCTACGGCGACGACGTCGACCCGCTCGGGCTCATCGCCTGGGGCATGGCCGGCGCCGCGCTGGTGCTCGCGCCGCTCGCCCGGCCCTGGGAGGTGCCCTGGAGCGCCTTCGGGACGAGCGTCACCGTCAACGGCCGCACCATCCCCGTGCTCGCCGCCGCGCTCTGGCTCATCGTCGTCGCGACCGTCCTGGCCTACGTCACCGGCGTCACCGCCGTGCGGCGCCTGTCGGCCGCCATCGGGTCGACCGTGTCGTCCCTGGAGGTGGTCGCGGGCGCGGTGATCGCGTGGGCGCTGCTCGCCGAGCGGCTCGGCGCCGCGCAGATCATCGGCGGCGCGATCGTCCTCGGCGGGGCCCTGTTGGCTCAGACCGCCACGTCGGGCGTCAGCCGCACGATCGAGGCGCCCGAGGCCGCCCACCGGCCCGCCAGCCCCGTCGCGTCCGAGGCGTTGAGCCGTTCCTTGACCAGGGCCGCCAGCGCCCCGGCCTCGGTCTCCGACGGCGCCGACTGATCGACCGGCGCGACGTCGGCCTCGAAGGAGACCAGCTCGGCCCCGTTGTCCTTGCTGCGCAGCGTCACCCGCACGCGCGAGGACTCGGCGAGGCCGGGAAGCGCCTGCTCCCCGCCGCCGGTGACCAGGTAGATCGCGCCGTCGTGCCAGACGTGCCACGCGAGCCGGTCGCGGCCCGCCAGCGAGACCCACAGGACGCCCGACTTCTTGGCGCCCTCTTCGATCAGCGAGAGACTCATACCTCGCAATCTACGGCCGGGGTCCCGTGCCGTCCCACTCCTCGGGCGCCCGCGGTCGTGCGAGCGCCCGAGGAGCCCACCGGCCCACCGGCTCAGCGGCTGGGCGGCTGGGCGGGCTCACAGAGCTCAGCGGCTCATGTGGCTCATGTGGCGCAGCGGCTCATGTGGCGCAGCGGCTCATGTGGCTCGACGGCTCAGCGGCCGGCGAGCTTCCAGGCCGCGGGGAGCAGGCCCGCGGCCGCCACGACCTTGATCGCGTCGCCGATCAGGAACGGCACCACACCGGCGGCGAAGGCGGCAGGGAAATCCATGCCGGTGGCCACCATCAGCCACGGCAGGCCGACGGCGTAGATGAGCACCGTGCCGAGCGTCATCGTCGCGAGGGTGCGCGCCGGGGTGCGGTCGCCTCCCCGGCCGGCGAGCGCGCCGACGACCGAGGCCGCGAGGATGAAGCCGACGACGTACCCCAGCGTGGCGTTGCCGCCCGAAGGGGCGAACCACGGCACCCCGAGCTGGCCGATCAGCAAGTACAGCGACATGCCGAGGAAGGCGCGGGGCAGGCCGAGCGCCGCGCCCGCCAGCAGGACGGCGAAGGTCTGCAGCGTCAACGGCACGGGGGTGCCCGGCAGCGGGATGCTGACCTGCGCCGCGAGCCCGGTCAGGCCCGCCGCCCCCACGACCAGCACGACATCCCGAACCAGCTTTCCGGGGATGAGATCGGACAATACGGCGGGCCGAAGCGCCGCAGAGGCATCAGAAGCCATGACTATCTCCCTTACCGAGGCTATGTACGTCATTGTCCGTACAAACACTCGGAAATCGGTACAGGATCCGTGCCAACAACGGGTCCCCCCCTTTGTGACCGGCCCACAGCGGGCCGAGGAGGCCGAGGAGGCTAGCGTGTGCGCATGCGCTCACGTCGTTCGTGCCTCGCCGTGCCCGGCAGCAACACGCGTTTCCTGGAGAAGGCGCAGGGCCTGCCCGCCGACGAGGTCTTCCTCGACCTGGAGGACTCCGTCGCGCCGCAGGCCAAGGAGCAGGCCCGCAAGAACGTCGTCCAGGCCCTCCGCGAGGGCGACTGGTCGGGCAGGACCAGGGTCGTGCGGGTGAACGACCTGTCCACCGCCTGGACCTACCGCGACGTGATCGACGTCGTCGAGGGCGCCGGGGACGTGCTCGACTGCCTGATGCTGCCCAAGGTCGAGGACGCCGTCCAGGTCGCCTGGCTCGACCTGCTGCTCACCCAGATCGAGAAGGCGGCCGGGCTGCCGGTCGGGCGCATCGGCGTGGAGGCGCAGATCGAGAGCGCCCGGGGCCTGGTCAACGTCGACGCCATCGCCGCCTCCTCGCCGCGCCTTGAGACGCTCGTGTTCGGCCCGGCCGACTTCATGGCCTCGATCAACATGAGGAGCCTGGTCGTCGGGCGGCAGCCCCCCGGATACACCGAGGGCGACGCCTACCACTATGTGCTGATGCGCATCCTGATGGCCGCGCGTACCTTCGACCTGCAGGCCATCGACGGCCCGTACCTGCAGATCAAGGACCTCGACGGGTTCGGCCTGGCCGCCCGCAGGTCGGCGGCGCTCGGCTTCGACGGCAAATGGGTGCTCCACCCGACGCAGATAGAAGCGGCCAACGAGGTCTTCTCCCCCTCACAGGAGGACTACGACCACGCCGAGCTGATCCTCGACGCCTACGAGCACGCCACGACGGTGGACCGCCGCGGTGCGGTGATGCTCGGCGACGAGATGATCGACGAGGCCTCCCGCAAGATGGCCCTGGTCATCGCCGCCAAGGGCCGCGCCGCGGGTCTTCCCCGCACCAAGGCGTTCGAGCCCCCCGCCTCCTGACCGCGCGGCGCCGGCTCAGAAGGTCACGCCGAACGTCGTGAAGAACCAGAACGACGAGGTCAGCCAGAGGCCGGTCAGCGCGGCGAAGGCCAGCCCGCCGAGCAGGGGCAGCGTCCAGCCGGGCAGGTCGCGCTTGGGCAGCGAGAGCATCTTGGCGACGAACACCCCGTAGAAGAACGAGCCCAGCAGCGAGTGGACCAGCACCCGCGGCACGTCGAACTGCGCGCCCAGGGCGTACAGGCAGTGGAAGGCCACCGGCACCGACACCAGGAAGGCCGCGCGGCCCGACCAGCGATGCAGCGTGCCGGTCCAGGACGGGGCCCGCAGGCCGGGGATCCTGCCGTACATCGCGAGCGCCGAGACCAGTTGGACGATCGCGAGCACGAACGCGGCGGTCGCCAGCCACGACTTCATGGCCTGGGCGCCGGAGAAGCCGGCCAGGCCCACGGCGTATCCGGTCGGGGTGTGCGCGCGCCCGTAGACGCCGAGGGCGACGGCCACCAGTCCGCCGACGATGAGCGGGACGAGGTAGGGCGCGGATCCGGTGACCCGCGCGGGCGGGTCCTGCCGCTGAACGGGAGGAAGATCGGGGACGGTCATGGCGGGCGTTCCTTGTCGTGAGGGAGATCGTCTGGGCGTCGGTGTCAGAGGGTGTCGATGAAGGCGTCGGTGTCCTCGGGGATCAGTCGCGTGCCGCCGACGGTCACCGGGGAGCCGGGGGTGAGCCTCGGAGCGGCCTGCGCCGCGTCGCCGACGTCCACCAGGCCCACCTGGCGGCCGCCGGGCAGGACGATCCAGCCGCCGACGACCTTGGCGCCGCGAACGACGGCGGTCGCGCGGTACAGGCCCGACGGCTTCTTCACGAGCGGGGCGGAGAAGCGCCACTTGGCCTTGCCGACCTGGAGCCTGCCCTGGGCCTTCCCGCCGCCGAGCGCCGCGGTGATCAGCGAGCCGCCCTTGCCCGTCAGGGTGAGCGTGTTGTTCTCGGCGGTGCCCTTGAGCCACGACTCGATGCGGCCGTCGCAGAAGTAGGCGACCGCCTTGCCGTTCTTGATCGAGACCGCCACCAGCCCGCCGTTGCCCTGGGCGATGCCCGCGTACTCGGCGCGCTTGGGGGTGGGGTCGGCGGGCTCGGCGGAGGGAGAGGCGGACGCGGTCGCGGCGGCCGTCTCGCCGGGCTCCGGGGCGACCGAGGTGGTCGCCTTGGCGGCCGGGGCGCCGGCGGAGGCGGAGGAGGCGGAGGCGTTGTCGGTGCGCGGCATGGTCTGCGCGCTCAGGACGCCGATCCCGAGGGCGAGGACCACCCCCGCGCCGAGCGTGTGAAATGGCCCTGGCCTTTTCATGATCTACTCCTGAAGGATGTCGGGTTGTCGCATGCAGCATCGATCCTGGGCACGGCGGCGTCTATGAAGAAATGCGCACAACGGTTGCCAGGATCGAGAGGTTCTCCCAGAGCGCCGGGCGACCGCCGGGCGGTGAGAGGGTGCGAGGACAATGACGTATATGCACGACCCGTCACAGGCGCACCAGTCACAGCCGGATTCCGGGTCCACGGGCCAGGAGCATCCGCCCGCCGACCGGCCGCCCCACCGGCACCCCGCGCCCGGGAACGGCCCGGCCCCCGCCCCGGGCACACCGGCCCAGAACGCGCCCGCGCCTGCGTCCGGCACACCGGGCGAAGGCGACCTCGTGAACGATGCCGGCACACCGGATCAGGGCGGTCCTGCGAACGATGCCGGTGCGCCGGGTCAGGGCGGTCCGGCGTACGGAGCCGGCGCGTCGGGGGAGGGCGGGCCTGTGCGGGGCGATGGGGTGCCGGGAGATAGCGGGCCGTCGCAGCGGCCGGCCGCGCCGCCGTCGTCGCAGGGTGATCGGTGGCATCAGCCCGGCCCGCCGGCGGGCGGCGATGTGGGGTATCAGCCCGGCCCGCCGGCGGGAGGTGATCCGCGGTACCGCCCCGGGTCGCCGCCCGAGGGGGTTTCGCCCGACTACCCGGGTCCGCCGGGCCATCCGGGCGGCCCGCAGGCGTGGCAGGGGCCGCCGGAGCCGGCTCCGTGGGCCGTCCCGCCGTACTGTGGCGCGCGCTATGACCACCTGGCGCGTAACGCGGCCCACCGCTGGTGGCGCCCGATCGTGGGGACGGCCATCATCGCCATCGCCTTCATGGGCGCGGGCCTGGTCGTGATCTTCGTCGGAGTGGTCGTCGCCGAGTTCACCGGCGTCCCCGTTCTCATGTCGGACGACCGGCTCTTCGGGCAGCCGGTGTTCGAGCTGGCCGTCCTGCTGCTGTCGATCGCGGTGGTCCTGCCGGTGGTGTTCCTCACCGCGTGGCTGGTCCAGCGCCGGCGGCCGGGGACGCTCTCGTCGGTGGCCGGGCGGCTGCGCTGGCGGTGGCTGCTGCTGTGCGTCGGGGTGGCCTTCGGGGCGCTGATCCTCGGACAGGCCGCCATGATCGCCACGTACGCCGTGACCGGGGAGGACATCGGCGCCCTGTTCGGCTGGGCCGGGTGGGGCCGCTTCCTGCCCGGGCTCGTGGTCATCCTCCTGCTGGTGCCCTTCCAGGCCGCGGCCGAGGAGTACATGTTCCGGGGCTGGGTGATCCAGGCATTCGGCGCGTACGTGCGGACGCCGTGGCCGGGCATCCTGCTGGGCGCGGCCCTGTTCACCTCGCTGCACGCCTACACCGACTGGGGCATTCTCGACGTGTTCAGCTTCGGTGTGCTGATGGGCTGGCTGGCGGTGCGCACGGGCGGCCTGGAGGCGCCCATCGCGCTGCACGTGGTCAACAACGTCCTGAGCTTCCTGCCGGCCGCGGCCGCGGGCGAACTGGAGGGCGCGATGCGGCAGGGCGCGGTGCCATGGCAGGCCCTTTCCGGCACCCTGGTCCAGTTGACCTTTTTCGCGGTTGTCGTCGTAATAATCGCCCAAAAGCGGGCAATTCAGGCTGTCGCTCGATAAATCTGACTAGAGAGGTCTCGCCAGAATGCCCCTCGGCGTGTTGCCCTAAAGATGTGCGGGCCGGTGGTCGGCCCCAGGGAGGTGCGCGGTGCCGGCGAGGGCGAGAAGCGGCCATGGTTCTGTCCCGTTATGTGATCACCGGGCAGGGTTTGGGTATCGGTACGATCGCACGTGATCCGTTGCACGGGCGACGGATGCGCTGGAGTCCGGTGGAACGGTCCCAATATGCGGACCGAACGCCGGGGTAGCCTGCCGACGAGGAGGTGCTGAGCGTGGTCTCGGGCCCCCACGACCCGCGCTCGTCATGGCGGCCGGCGGACGACGACGCCGACCGCGACGTCACGCCACACCCTTCCAGGCCCCGCCAGGCCCGGACTTCTCCCCACGTTCTGCACCACTCCCCGCCGGGGCCGTCCGACTCGCCTTCGCGCGGCCTGCCCCTGGACTCCCCGTGGGCCCTTCCGCCCTTCGGCGCGCCGACCCCGGACGAGCGGCCCCCGGCGGACGATGACGACGAGCGCGCCGCCCAGGCGTCCAGGCCGTCCTCGGCGGGCCGCCATCCCTACGCGCGGCCGTACGGGGGCGGAGCCGCCGAGCCGCGCCACAGCGCCGGCCGGGCGTCGCCGGAGCCGCCGGTGGAGACCTCCTCCGCCTGGGCCCCCGAGGCCCCCTCCCCGCGCGGCGTCCCGTCCGAGCACACCCCCCAGTACGACTACGACGCCCATCCCGAATACAGCGCCGAACCGGGGTACGGCGCCCAGCGCGACCATGGCGCCCGCTCCGACTACGGTGCTCCGGCCGAGTCCGACTACGGCGCTCCGGCGGAGCCCGACTACGGCGCTTCCGCGGAGTACGAGCACGAGGTGGCACCGGTGGGGGACGAGCCGGCCTGGCCGCCGCGCCGCATCGTCGACCGGCCGGACAAGCTGGTCGCCTCCGGGCCCCCGCGCACGCCGTCCAGCGGGCCGCCGGCGCAGGGGATCTCGCGGGACCTGCAGGGTATCCGGGTCGAGCCCAGCATCCCGGCCGAACCCGAGGACGAGCCCCGCGCCCCGCGCCGATCGCGCTCCCACGGCGCCCCGTCCCCAGGCGCGCCCCAGCAGAGCGACCCGTACGCGCCCGGTGACCGGTTTCCGCGCGATCCGTACGCGCCCGGCGACGCCACCAAGAGCGACCCGTACGCGCCCGGCGACCCGTTCCCGCGGGATCCGTACGCGGCCGGCGACGCTTCCGAGAGCGACCCGTACGGGACCGCTGACCCGTTTCCGCGTGATCCGTACGCGGCCGGCGACGCCGCCCAGAGCGACCCGTACGCGCCCGGTGACCGGTTTCCGCGTGATCCGTACGCGGTCGGCGGCGCGTCCGGTAGGGACCGGTACGCGACCGGCGGGTTGTCCGCGCAGGGGGATCCGTACGCGGCCTACGACGACTCCCACGCCTCCGGCGATCTCTCCGATGAGGCCGCCACGGCGGGTGACCCTTACGCGGTCGGCCACGGGGCTCACGACGTCCCGGCGTTCGGCGCACAGCCCGAGGAGCGCATCGGCCGGCCTCCCGCGGGACGGACGGTGCCGCCCGACGTCCTGGTCGCCTCGGGCCCGCCCCGGCCGCGCGGCGGGCGCGGCCGCCACCATCGCGACCAGCCCGCCCCCCGGACTCCGCGCCCGACCCGCCGCCCCCAGTGGCGTGGCCGGGGACGCGGCCTGCTGACCCCGATCTTCGTGGTCGTCGTGCTGCTCGCGGCGGCCGGCCTCGGACTGGTGATCGTCAACTGGGTGAACTCCCCGGCCAGTTCAGGACTGCGGCTGGCCGCGGGCGACGGCGGCTCGGGCGACCAGGCGTTCGTGGCCCCGCCGGGCGTCAGCGGCAACGGCTCCAGCCAGGTGCTCAACGCCGTCACCTCCGTCGGCTCGACCGTCGTCGCGGTCGGCAGCGACACCACCAGCCCGGTGCCCCGGCCGCTGTTCCTGGTCTCCTCCGACCGCGGCAGGACCTGGCAGCTCGGCCGGGTGAGCGGGGCCACCGGGTACCAGCCCGCCGGGTCGGCCGGCCTGGTCACCGGCGGAGAGGGCCGCTGGCTCGCCGCGGGCACCGAGGTGCCCGGCGCGGCCGGGGTCAGGGGCATGTGGACCAGCACCGACGGGCGTTCGTGGACGGCCGTCGACCCCTCCCGGCTGTCGGCCTTCTGGAGCGGCGACCGGATCACCGACCTGGCGCGCACCGCCGGCGGCTTCGTGGCCGTCGGCTCCACGACCTTGACGGACGGCGGCAGCGGCCCGGTGGCCTGGGTCTCGCCGGACGGGCTCGCCTGGAGCCGCGTCGACACCGGCGAGATCGGCGCCACCGACAAGGTGCGCGCCATCCGCGCCGTCGTGGCCAGGGGGGACGCCGTCGTGGCGCTCGCCGACCCGGGCAAGGGCGACACGACCTCGGTCATCCTGCGATCCCCCGACGGCGGCAGGACCTGGCTGCGCACCGCCGCCGCGCTACCCGGCGTCCGCCCGGAGCCCGGCGCGCTCGCGGTGACCGGCAAGGGGTTCCTGCTGGTCCCGACCCTGCAGAAGTCCGGCGCGGGCGAGGTGCGGGTCTACTGTTCCGAGCTCGGGGACGAGTGGCGCCAGTGCGGGGTGATCGGCGGGCTCGGGCGCGAGGCGACCGGCGTGCGCGGCCTGGCCTCCTCCGCGGCGGGCGTCGCGGCGGTCGCCGAGTCGGGCTGGGAGAGGTACGCCGTGTTCACCAGCACCGACGGCGAGAGCTGGACCGAGAGCACCGACCTCGGCCAGATCCCCGGCACCCTGCGGGGCCTGGCGATCACCGACGCGGGCACGCTGGTGGCGGCCGGCGACCAGCGGTCCGGCGGCCTGGACAACCTGCCGGTGCTGATGATGGCCGACAAGGGCGAGCCCGCCGCCCCGGTGCCGCTCGCGCAGATCAGCGGGCTCACCCGCTCGGCTCGCGAGACCACCGCGCTGGTCACCGCCGGGGAGTCGTTCGTCGCGGTCGGCTCGGTCAAGGGCGACGCCGGCATCTGGACCAGCGCGACCGGGCAGAGCTGGAAGCCGGTCGCCTCGCCCGCACTGGGAGGGGCGGGCCGGCAGGCGTTCAACGACGTCGTCCACGGCCCCCACGGCTGGCTCGCGGTGGGCAGCACGACCGCCGACTCGGCGTTCGTCCGTCCGCTGCTCGCCACCTCCAGCGACGGCAAGACCTGGCGCGCGGGCCCCGAGTCGCCCGCGCTCGGGGCCTCCGGGCGGTACGCCGTGGTACCGCGCGTGGTCGCGGCCGGGCGGAAGGGCTACGTCCTGGCCGGTGACGACAGCGGCCCCGGCGGCGTGGTGGCCGCCCTGTGGTTCTCGCCCGATCTCAAGCGCTTCTCGCGGGCCGCGCCACAGAGCCTCCCGGCGGGCGGCGCCGACGTGCGCGTCGAGGACATCGCCGCCACGGGCGACGGCTACCTCGCGGTCGGCGGGTCGGGCGCGGCGGGCCGCACGTCCGGGGTGGTCTGGTCGTCGCGTGACGGGCTGAACTGGACGGCGCGCAAGCGGGTGATCCCCGAGGGGGCCCGCTCGGCGAGCCTGCGCAGGGTCGTGGTGCACGATCAGCGCATCGTGGCGGTGGGCGGCGCGACCGACGACAAGGGTGCGGAGCGGCCCTTCGCGGCCGTCTCGACCGACGACGGTGTGACCTGGGCGTACTCCTGGCTGCCTGCCGACGCGACGGCGACCGTGCTCGATGTCGCGGCATCCGGTGACGGGCTGGTGGCCGTCGGCTCCTACGGGCCGCCGGCCACCGAGGACAGCGCGGTCTGGACGTCCCAGGAGGGTACCGACTGGCAGCGGCACACGCTGACCGGCGACGGCATGACCGGGGACGGCGCCCAGTGGCTCGGCGCCATCGCCGTCGACGGCGACCGCGTCGTGGCCGTCGGCCGCTCGACGACCTACACCTCCGACCACCTCACCTTGTGGCGCACATCCTTCAGCCGCTGACCTCCCGTCCGGCCCGCCCGGGACCGTGGCCCGCCCGCCCGGGACCCCGGCTCACGCGCCGGATGCGGCGGGGAGGACGTGCCAGGTGGTCAGGACCTCGAGGAGGCCGGAGGTGAGGGGGAGACCGGCGAGCTCGTCCGGGGCGAACCAGCCCACGGCGGCGGCGTCGTCGCCCGCGTGCGGCGTCCCCGCCCCGGCGGTGGCGAAGTAGTCGTGGATCTCGTACACCACCCCGCCGGGACCCGGGCGCTCCACGGTGCCCGCGAGCTCGCCGACCGACACCGTGAGCCCCGTCTCCTCCATCAGCTCGCGCCGCAGCGCCGATTCGTCCGACTCGCCCGACTCAACCCGGCCGCCGGGCAGTGACCACAGCCCCTCGCCCGGCGGCCGCCCGCGCCGGACGAGAAGCAACCGGCCCGCGCCGTCGAACACCACTGCGCCAACGCACCTCTCCCGCATGTGCCAAGATTACGCCGCGATAACGGGATGGCCCTTGACTTACCCGCGCCGGCGGAAGCACCGTGGGTAACTGTGAGAGCCGCGCCCACCTGCCCTCGGTGTTTCGGCACGCTACGGCCGCCAAGCGCATGGTCAAGCGCTTGGCGTTGCGGCGTGCACGGCGCCGTACTGCCCTTCCACACCCGGCGTCCCTCCAGCGAGGCGCTGGAGGCGATCCGCAAGGAATCCGCGGTCCCCTTCTGGCTGCCGTGGCCGCTGCCGCCGAACTGGCTGGTGACCGGCTTCGGCGACGCCGGCGACGAGCGCACGGGCGCCCGCGCGGGCGTGGTGGTCTGCTCGGGTCCCTCGGTCACCCACGGGCCCGCCGACCTGATCATCGTCGCGGAGGAGCCCGGCATGGGGCTCGGCGCGGCCTTCGCCGGCCTGGACGGCCCCGACCCGGGTCCGGGCTTCGACGCGGGGCCGCCCAACGCCAAGGTCGAGGCGCGCGGGCACCCCACGGCGCTGTGGTGGGTCGAGGGGCCGCCCGACCGCGCCGTCTATGTCGGCGAGGCGATGGGCGACTGGCTGTGGGTGATCGGCTGGCCGGCCGAGGCGGGGTGCCTGGTCGCCCTGGCCCAGCTCTCGCTGCGTGACCTCCGCGAACACGACCAGGAACTCGACCTCCCCTACGGGGCGTTCTCCCCCCGGCTGGGCGAGGAGCCGTGACCCCCTCCGCGAGGCTCCACGGCCGTCCCCGGCGGGGGGACGGGCCGGCCCGAGCCGATCGGCGACAATGCGTCCCCGGTAAATATCGAGACGGGCACGAGTGTTCGGTAAGGTCGTGGCCGTGACAGCGCGTATCGAGCGAGTGGTGACCGAAGGCGTCGTGACGATCGACGGCGCCGAGCACAAGGTCGAGAACAACACCTGGATCGTGGGCGACGACGAGGAAGTCATCGTCATCGACCCCGCGCGCGACGCGGAGACGATCCTCTCCAACGTGGGCGACCGCGAGATCCTCGCCGTCGTCTGCACCCACGGCCTGCCCGACCACGTGGGCGGGGCCATCGAGGTGGCGGCGCGCGACGAGGCGGTCGTGGCGCTCAACCGCAAGGACCGCCAGCTCTGGCGTGAGACCTGGGCGGAGACCTACCCCGACATCGACATGGAGGACGAGGGCATCTTCGGCGTCGCCGATGTCGAGCTGGAGGTCATGGCCACGCCCGGCGTCACGCAGGGCGGCGTCTCGTTGTACGTCGAGGCGCTCGGGGTGGTCTTCACCGGCAAGACCCTGCTGGCCGACGGTCCCGGCAAGCTCGGCGGGGAGTATCCCGCCCTGGCCGACCAGCTCACCGCCATCGGCGAGCGGCTGTTCACGCTGCCGACGGACACGCGGGTGCTGCCCGCGCACGGCGAAGAGACCACCATCGGCGAGCAGGAGCCGCACTTCGACGACTGGCTGGCCGGGTCACTGACCCGCACGGGAGCGGCCGACGACGATGACGAGGCCGTGGCCGAGGGGCCGCTGGCCGACGGCACGCGCGTGTCGGGGATCAAGCTGAGCTTCGACGAGTGACGTGCAGCAACTCGGCCTGGAAGGCATGCCGCGACGGCTGTACTCCTGCACGCCGTCGAGGCTGAACACCTGGCTCGACTGCCCCCGTCGCTACCGCTTCACCTACCTCGACCGGCCGGCCCCGCCGAAGGGGCCGCCATGGGCGCACAACAGCGTCGGCGCCTCGGTTCACAACGCCCTGGCCGGCTGGTGGCGCGAGCCGTACGAGCGCAGGACCCCCGCCATGGCGGGGATCCTGCTCACCAAGGGCTGGATCACCGAGGGTTTTCGCGACCTGGAGCAGTCCACGCTGTGGCGCGACCGCGCCAGGGCCATGGTGTCGGGCTACACCAGCACGCTCGATCCGGCGGACGAGCCGGTCGGCGTCGAGCGGACCGTCGCCACGCGCACGGCGGTGATCGCGGTGTCCGGGCGGGTCGACCGCATCGACCGGCGCGGCGACGAGCTGGTCATCGTCGACTACAAGACCGGCCGGCGCCCGCTGACCGAGGACGACGCCCGCTCGTCGCTCGCGCTGGCCATCTACGCCGTGGCGTCCTCGCGCGTCCTGCACCGCCCGTGCCACAGGGTCGAGCTGCACCACGTCCCGACCGGCGAGGTCCTCGCGTGGGAGCACACCGGCGAGTCGCTCGGCCGGCACTTGAGCCGCGCCGAGGACATCGCCGTGGAGGCCTCCGAGGCCGACGAGCGCTACCGCGAATGGTCCGCCGCCAAGGCGACGGCCGGCGCGAGGGCGGCGGGTGCGAGGGCGGCCGGCGCGAGGGCGGCCGGCGCGCCGAGGGCCGCTGCGGCCGGGCCCGTCACCGTGCCGCCGCAGATCGACGCCGGCTTCCCGCCGCGTCCCGGCCCGGTCTGCTCGTGGTGCGACTACCGGCGCCACTGCCCCGAAGGTCAGGCGGCCGGCTCCGCGCACCAGCCCTGGGACGGCCTGGCCGCCGAATCCGGCTGACCCCGCCCCCCGGCATGGCCGGCCGCTGACGGCGCCGGAGGTCAGATGTGGGGGAGATGTTGTTCGGCGTGGTTCCAGAAGCGGGTCAGGGCGTGAGCGGTGGTCTCGGGTGCCTCCACGGCGGGGGAGTGCAGGGCGCCGGGGACCACGACGCATTCGGCGTCGAGCCGCTTGGCCATCTCGGACTGGATCGAGGGGGACCAGCCGTCGTCGTGCTCGCCGTAGAGCACCAGCGTGGCCAGGCCGACCTCACGGAGGTCCTCCAGCCGGTCGGCGGTGTCGAGCACCTGCCGGGCCATCGCGACCAGCCCGGTCAGCGAGTTGGAGAACAGCCTCCTGCGCAGGAAGGCGAGGATGTCGTCGGGCAGGCCGGCGACGATGGCCTCGGGTTCGAGGCGGTGGGTCCACAGGTGCGCGAGGCCGACCTCGGGCAGTTCGCGCAGCATGAGGCGGCACGCCTGTTCTCTGGGCCCGGTGATGCCGGACGGGCCCGAGCTCATGAGCGTGTACGAGGCGAGCTTCGTGGCCCCGCCGATGACGGCCTCGCGGGTGACCAGGCCGCCGAAGGAGTGCCCGAGCAGGTGGACGGGCTCGCCGTCGCCGACGGCCGCGGCGACGTGGTCGATGTCCTCGCCGAGGGCCTCACAGGTGTAGGCGGCCGGATCGTCGGGCCCCTCGGTCTCGTACTGCCCGCGCATGTCGATCGCCACGACGCGGCGCCCGGCCTGGGCGAGCGTCTGGAAGATCGCGATGAAGTCTTCCTTGCTGCCGGTGTACCCGGGCACCAGCAGAGCGGGCCAGCGCTCGGGGACGCCGCTGACGGGCAGCGCCTCCAGGGCCGCGAACGTGCCCACGGGAGTCGTGATCCGCTGCGCGCGGACACCGGGAGGCAGGGTCAGGAATCGCGGCGTGCTCACGCGGCACCACAATACTGACGGTCCATCAGCGTGACACCGTCAAACGCCCTATGCCGGTTTGCTGGTTGACTTTCCACTCTCTCACCCGATCAGATGGCGGTTCACCGCGACCAGCGCGCGCCGTTCGAACGGCGGGCCGCCCCCAAGGGCGTCCCGCCGTTCCGGCCGCTCAGGCCACGGAACTTCATGTGCCGCCTGGTCAGCCCCTCCGGGGACGCTGGTTGGACGGCCTGCGGCGCTGCTGCTGGCGCTCGGAGGCCGCGGAGGGGGCCACGTCATCGTCGGTCGCCAGGTCGGGCGACCGGAAGATGATCGAGAACGGAGAGGGCGGGATGATCCGCTCCGGCTCGGGACGCGCGACGGACGCCTCGTGCGCGACGGGCGCGACAGGCGCGACGGGCGCGGGAGGCGCCGCCGCGTCGAGCTCGTCGACGCCGATCAGCGCCTCCTGGGCGACGGGCGCGATCGCGTCGTCGTCCCGCACGACGGGAGAGGCTGCCTCGGCCAGGGCCTCGGTGAGGGCCGCCCTGTTCGCGCCCCTGCGGGAGCGCTTGAGGACCGGCGCCTCGGCGGCGGCCGGTTCCGGGGCCTGCACGACCGTGGACGGCTCGGGAGCCTGCCTGACCGCGACCGGCTCGGGAGCCTGCGCGACCGTGGGCGGCACGGGCTCCGGTGAGGTCGTCACGGCGGGCGCCGGGGCGGTGAGAACGGCCGGATCGGCGGGCTCGGGGGCGAGGATGTCGCCCTCGAACACCGTGCCGGCGTCCGTGCCCACGGGCTGCCCCGCCTCCGCCGCCTGGCCGGCGCGGGTGCGGCGGCGCTGGCGGTTGCGGGCCGGCCGTTCGCGGCGCTCCTCGCGCTCCCGACGGTCGTCGCGGTCACGGCGGTCGTCGCGGTCACGGCGGTCGTCGCGGTCACGGCGCGAGCGGTGCCGGCCGGTTTCGCCGAGGTCCTCGATCTGCTCGGCCTCCAAGCCCGCACGGGACCGCTGCGCACGCGGGAGCACGCCCTTGGTGCCCTCGGGGATGTGCAGGTCGGCGTAGACGTGCGGGGAGGTCGAGTAGGTCTCCACCGGCTCGGCGAAGTCGAGGCCGAGGGCGTTGTTGATGACCTTCCAGCGGGTGAGCTCCTCCCACTCGACGAAGGTCACCGCCACGCCGGTGCGCCCGGCCCGGCCGGTGCGGCCGATGCGGTGCACGTAGGTCTTCTCGTCCTGCGGGCAGTCGTAGTTGACGACGTGGGTGACGTCGTCGATGTCGATGCCGCGCGCCGCCACGTCGGTGGCCACCAGGACGTCGACCTTGCCGTTGCGGAAGGCGCGCAGCGCCTGCTCACGCTGCCCCTGCCCGAGGTCGCCGTGCACGGCCGCCGCGGCGAAACCGCGCTCTTTGAGCTGCTCGGACACCATGTCGCAGGCGCGCTTGGTCTCGCAGAACACCATCGTCAGGCCATGGCCCTCGGACTGGAGCATGCGGCCGACGATCTCGATCTTGTCCATGCGGTGGGTACGCCAGACGAACTGGATCGTCTTGGAGACGTCCTCGCTGTCGGCGTCGGCGTTCTCGGCGCGCACATGGGTCGGGCGCGACAGGTAGCGGCGCGACAGCTGGACGATCTCGCCCGGCATGGTGGCCGAGAACAGCATGGTCTGCCGCTCGGCCGGGACGAGCTTGATGATGCGCTCGATGTCGGGCAGGAAGCCCAGGTCGAGCATGCGGTCGGCCTCGTCCAGGACCAACATGGACACCTGACCGAGGTCGAGGTGCTTCTGCTTCACCAGGTCCAGCAGGCGGCCGGGCGTGCCGACGACGACGTCCACGCCCTGCTTGAGCGCCTCGATCTGCGGCTCGTACGCCCGTCCGCCGTACACGGTGAGGATGCGGGAGCCGAGCTTGCCGCCGGCGACCACGAGGTCCTCGGTGACCTGCAGGGCCAGCTCGCGGGTGGGCACGACCACCAGGCCGCGGGGCTTCTTGCGGTTCTTGCGGGGTTTGCCGACGCGCTGGAGCATCGCCACGCCGAAGGCGTAGGTCTTGCCGGTGCCGGTGCGCGCCTGGCCGATGACGTCCTGCCCGCTGATCGCGAGGGGTAGGGCCATCTGTTGAATCGGGAACGGGGAGACGATGCCCTCGGTCTCCAGGGCATCGGCGATCTCGGGTATGACTCCAAGGTCTCGGAACGTGGTCAGCTCGGCCTGCCTAAGTCTCCTGCGAAGGCGGGCTTCCGGGACCGCTGGCAGAAGGAACCTCGTGCCGGGTCCGCGCGGAAAAGCCAACCCTCATCTCGTCTCGGCGACCGCCGCGGCGTAACGCGCGTGGGGGCTATCAGGCGATGATCTCCCTGAAGACATACTGCGGTCGCACTCTTACAGAGCAGTGTACTCGATACCACAAGAGTGAGCCGATTTCTTGGTGTTCGACATCGCGAACGGCCGTGTCTTCAGGGGTTTCTCCCGCCTCGAGGCCATCTCCTGCCCCCCAGAACGGGCTCCGCGGACAAGGTTCGCAGCCGGGGTGCACGGGCGGGGGCCCACGGGCCGGGGCGGGACTCGTACCCTGCATCCATGAGTGATTCCCCTGCCGGTGTGGTCGATCTGCTCGGCGTCCTCGCCTACGCCGAGCTGACCGCGTTCCTCAGGCTCGCCGAGGACGCCGCCACTCTCGCCCCCACGCTGACCGACCGCGCCGAGCTCAGCGATCTCGCCGCCGCCGAATACGCCAACTTCCGGCTCCTGCGCGACCGGCTGTCCACGCTCGGCGTGGACCCCGAGGGAGCCATGGCGCCGTTCGTGGCGGCGCTGGACGACTGGCACGCGCAGACCAGGCCGGGCGACTGGCTGGAGGCGCTGGTGAAGGCGTACGTCGGCACCGGCATCGCGGCCGACTTCTACCGCGAGGCCGCCCGGCACGTGGACAAGGAGACCCGCGAGATCGTCGACGAGGCGCTGGCGGAGGAGGTTCGCTCGCAGTTCGTGGTGGAGCGGGTGCGCGCGGCCCTGGCGGACAACCCCAAGCTGGGCGGCAGGCTCGCGCTGTGGGCGCGGCGCATGGTCGGCGAGGCGCTCAGCCAGGCCCACCGGGTGGCGGCGGCGCGCCCCGACCTGGCCCTGCTGCTGGTCTCGGCCATCGCGCAGGCCCAGGACGACGCCGCCTCCGAGGCCGCCGGCGCACAGGCCGAGGCGGCCACCGACCTGGTGGAGATCGGGCGGTTGTTCGCCCGGCTCACCGAGGAGCACGGCCGGCGCATGTCGGCACTCGGCCTCGTCCCGGGGCCCTGAACGCGGAGTTTCGGACTTCTGGCGGAACAGGTGCCGTGATCGAGGGGCGCGAATGCCCCGAGCGGTTGTAGCGTGCGAACATGAGGGCCTCGCGCCGCTACGGCAGTTTCCTGATGAGATGTGGACCGAACCGCTGGACATCCCGGCCGGTGTTGCGAAGGGGGAGCGCCGGCTGCCCGGCGGTCAGTCACAAGCGGGACGAGGTGCGGCCCGCACGCCGTCCCTGTGGTTGCTCGCTCCAGTCGCGAGAGGAGTGCGCGGGCGTGTAGAGCCCGCGACGGTCGTCGCCGGGGGCCTCAGCGCGGGCCCCCGCTTCACCGCCCGCGCCCCGGGGGACGCGCCCCCGAAGCGGACGGTCAGACGGTGCCGCCGAACCCGACAGGACGCGTCTCGTCGCCGCCGATCTCGACGAAGCCGAGCGCGGACACCGGGACGACGATGCGCTTGCCCTTCACGTCGGTGAGGGAGAAGACCCCTCGATCGGCCGCCAGGGCGTTGCGCAGCTCCTGCTCCACGTCTTCGACGGACATCTCGGTCTCGACGATGATCTCTCGGTGCACGGAGCGCACGCCTATCTTGACTTCCATCGGGCTGCCTTTCGACGTCGGCGGGGAAGATGTGCTGGTGCCATCGTTACTCTTCGGCGGGTGGGCGACCGGCGTTGATCGCGTCAAGCGAACAGCCGGAGGCCGTTGATCGCCGCAGGCGAACAGCGGTACAAGGGCTCAGGTGGTGCGGGGGAAGCCGCCGATGCCCCGCCAGGCGAGGCGGGCCATGAGCTGCGTCGCGACGTCCTTGGGGATGGAGCCGTGGCTGGCGAGCCAGTAGCGGGCGCTCACCTCGGCCATGCCGACCAGGCCGACGCCGAGCAGGTGGGCCTCGTCGCTGGAGCAGCCGGTGTCCTCCTGGATCACCTGGCTGATCATCTCGGCGCTCTCGCGCAGCGAGCGCTCCATGCGCTGGCGCACCGGCGCGACGTTGCGCAGGTCGGACTCGAAGACCAGGCGGAAGGCCTCACCCTGGCTGGAGACGAAGTCGAAGAACGCCCCGATGGCGGCCTGGACGCGCTGCTTGTTGTCGGTCGTGGAGGCCAGCGCCTCGCGGCAGCGGTTGGCCATGTCGTCGACGTGCAGGTCGAGCAGGGCCAGGTAGAGCTCGAGCTTGCCCGGGAAGTGCTGGTAGAGCACCGGCTTGCTGACGCCGGCCCGCTCGGCGATCTCGTCCATCGCGGCCGCGTGGTAGCCGTTCTCCACGAAGACCTCCTGCGCCGCGTTCAGCAACTGGCGGCGACGGGCCATCCGGGGCAGCCGGGTGCCCCGGGGCTTGGCGTCCGGGGTAGCGGTCACGGGTCTCTCCTTGAGGACGGTTCACCCGCCGCGCGGCCGCTGGCAGCGCGGCGGTCGGTGCTGATCATGGTTCCGGTGCGAGGTTGACATCCTACGCGCGGGTAATCGGGATCAGCGATAGTCGTCGTCGTCCAGGTCCACGACGCGCTCCTGGTCGGCGGCGTCGGCCGGGTCGGCGTCGTAGGGGATCTCGAGCGGCCACTCGCGCCGTTCGCCGCGAATGATGAGGTGCTGCTCGATGGCGTCGGCCTCGGGGACCTCGGTCCGCAGTTCCTCGGCGACCTCGTCGAGGGGCTCCAGCGCGTCCAGCGGGACCTCGCGGCCGCTCAGGTCCATCTCCGACATCTTCCGTCCCTCCGTAGGCGGTGAGCGCTCGGTTCGCGCGCTCCATACCCCGATGCGTCCAGACTACGGCCCTTCCCCGGCCTGACTTCGCTCCGGCGGCGTCATGAGGTCGCCGAGTCGTGCGACGCGGTCGAGGACGTCCTCGGCGGTGAAGACCAGGTCGCCCGGACGGGCGCAGCCGGCGACCTCCTCCCAGGTGATCGGCGTGGAGGCGGTGGGGACGGGGTTGGCGCGCAGCGAGTAAGGGGTGACGGTGGTCTTGGCCGGGTTGTTCTGGCTCCAGTCGATGAAGACCTTGCCGGGGCGGAGCTTCCTGGCCATCTGGCTGACGATCTCCTCCGGGCTCTCCTTCTCCAGCCGCTGGGCGAGGGCCTTGGCGTACCCGGACGGGTCGTCCTCGCGGCCGGTCCACGGCACGTACACCTGCATGCCCTTGTTGCCGCTGGTCTTGGGGCACCCCGTGAGGCCGTCCTCGGCCAGCGCCTCGCGCAGCCGCAGCGCGACCCGGCAGCACTCGACGATCGTCGCGGGGGCGCCCGGGTCCAGGTCGAAGACCATGGTGTCCGGCGGCAGCGCGCGGCCCTCCTCGTCCACCCGCCACATGGGGGTGTGGAACTCCAGCGCGGCGAGGCCGGCGAAGTAGACCAGCGTGGGCAGGTCGTCGACGATCGCGTACTCGATGGTGTCGCGGTCCTTGGTGCTGCCCGGGGCGGGCAGGCGGGCCGTGCGCACCCACGCCGGCGTGTGCGCGGGGCGGTTCTTCTCGAAGAAGAACTGGCCGTCCACGCCGCCGGGGTAGCGCTTGACGGTGAGCGGGCGCCCGCTGAGGTGGGCGAGCATCGCGGGCGCGACCCGGCTGTAGTAGTCGATCACCTCTGCCTTGGTGAACCCCGCCTCGGGATACAGCACTTTGCCCAGGTTCGTCAGGGTCAGTTCCCGTTGATCGACCTTGACCCGGACCTTGTCCGCCACACGCACCACTTCCCCTGAGGTTTCTTTTCCCGTGCTCTCGTCCATCACCGTTCGAGCAGATAGTGGCTTGACCGGATACGGCATTCCACACTGGGTATCTGCCCATTTGGATACTGCTTTGCGCCCTTGCCGCTAGCGAACATGAGTTCGATAGCGGGGCTGAGGTGAGGAGAGGTCATGCGTAGCATCTGGAAGGGTGCCATCTCGTTCGGTCTTGTCACGATTCCCGTGAAGCTGTACTCGGCCACCGAGCAGAAGGACGTGTCGTTCCACCAGGTGCACCGCGAGGACGCCGGCCGCATCCGGTACAAGCGGGTGTGTTCGGTGGACGGCGAGGAGGTCCCGTACTCCGAGATCGCCAAGGGCTACGAACTGGCCGGCGGCGAGATCGTGGTGCTCACCGACGAGGACTTCGCCGACCTGCCGCTCAGCACCTCGCGCCGCATCGACGTGCTGCAGTTCACCCCGGCCGAGCAGCTCGACCCGATCTTGTTCAACAAGTCGTACTACCTGGAGCCCGAGTCCGCGGGCGTGAAGCCGTACGTCCTGCTGCGGGACGCCCTCGAACGGACGGGGCAGGTGGCGATCGTGAAGGTCGCGCTGCGCCAGCGCGAGTCGCTGGCCGCCCTGCGCATCCGCGAGGGGGTGTTCGTGCTGGAGACGATGCTCTGGCCCGACGAGGTCCGCGAGCCCGGCTTCGAGTTCGTGGACGAGGACGTCGAGGTCCGGCCGCAGGAGCTGCAGATGGCCGAGTCGCTGATCGAGACCATGGCCGGGGAGTTCGACCCCACCGAGTACCACGACGCCTACCGCGAGGCGCTCCAGCAGGTCATCGAGGCCAAGGTCGCGGGCAAGGAGCTCGTGCGGCCTGAGGCGGCCGAGCAGGCCGGCCCGGCGGTGGACCTGATGGCCGCGCTGCGCGCCAGCGTCGACGCGGCCAAGCGCGAGCGCGAGGGCGCGCGTGAGAAGGCCCCGGCGGACAAGAGGAAGCCGGCCGCGAAGGCCGCCGCCGGCCAGGCTGAGGAGAAATCGGAAAAGGCGGAGAAGGACACCAAGAAGCAGGCGCCGAAGCGCCGCGCCCGCAAGTCCGCCTGACGGCCGCCGTTTCCGCCGTGCGTCATCCACGGCGGGGACGCCGGGCACCGGGCAGGGGAGTGCCGGGACATTTCCCGAAATGGACGGAATCAACCCTGAATGGTGGCGTCGTCGAAACGCCTGCGGTCACCGAGCGCGGGGAAGGCCCCGGAGCGGAAATCGCTCCGGGGCCTTCCATTAGGTGCTAAGCGGCCTGTCGTGCCTCCGGGTGGGCTCGCCACCCGGAGGGCCGCCTAGGATCTTCGATCAACGGTCGCCGTGGTCGTCGTGCTTGTTGCCGTGGTGCTTGTGGCCGTGCCAGTGGTGCTCGGGCTTCCAGTGACGGCGGTCGTCGCGGAACCAGTTGTTGTGCCCGCCGCCGTGGCTGTTGTGGCCGATGATGGCGCGGAAGAAGCGCGCCTCGACGACCTTGAAGTAGCAGTTGCGGTGGCCGCCCCCGTGGCTGTGGTGGTGACGACGGTGCTTGCTGAAGCCCTTGCCGCCGCCCCAGTCGCCGTCGCCGTCGTCGTCCCCGTGGCCGCCCCAGCCGCCGTGGCCGCCGTGGTGACCTCCGTGGCCGCCCCCGTGGTGGCACTGGCCGCCGCCGAAGCCGCCGCCGCCGCCGAAGCCGCCGTCGAAGCCGCCGAAGCCGCCGCCGAAGTCGTCGCCCCAGCCGAAGTTGGTGGTGACGGCCGCGGACGCGGACGCGCTCGTGGCCGTGGTCGCGCCGAGGCCGACGACACCACCGGTGAGTGCAGCGGTGACGGTCAGCATGGCGGCGTATTTCTTGACGTCGGGCATTGCGTTTTCCCCCTTGACGCATCGGGTTGCCCAGCGGATGCATTTACTGGATTAGGAAGTAAATGCCGGATGACTCGTTATGAGTCTTCCCACATGTCTAGTTTTCCGGGCGACCCATACGACAAACGGTGATCGCTGCCTTTTGGCAGCTACTTAACCTGCCCTTATATCTTTCAGATCGTTATTTCCCGATTTGTCCGATATTTCCCGCGATCTTGTATCCTCTCCCCCCACCCCTCAGGACCCCAGCCCCGGCCCGCAGGGGCCCCGGCAGTCCTGGACGGGGGTTATCGTCGAAACCGAGGGTGAACGCGAGGGGGAAAGACGGTGGACGAACCGATACCGCACTGGCCAGGAGAGCTGCTCGACCTCGGCGATTTGGCCGTCTATGTGCGCTCGACGCCCGAGGGGCCGCCCGAGAAGGCCGTGTTCGTGCACGGGCTGGCGGGTTCGGCCACCAACTGGACCGACCTGATGGGCGAGCTGCGGGACGAGGTCAGGGGTTACGCCCTCGACCTGCCCGGAGCGGGCTACTCGCCCGAGCATCCCGGGGGCGACTACTCCGTGGCGGCGCACGCCGCGGCGGTGACGTCGCTGATCGAGAGGCTCGGCGGCCCGGTCCACCTGCTAGGCAACTCCATGGGCGGCGCCGTCTCGGTGCGGGTCGCGGCCACCCGGCCCGACCTGGTGCGCACGCTCACCCTCGTCTCACCCGCGCTGCCCGACCTGCTGCCCCGCTACGGTCCCGCCCGCGTCGCGATGTCGGCCACCCCGCGCATCGGCGAATGGGCGATGACCCGGCTGCGGGCGCTGCCGGCCGAACGGCGCATCCGCGCGACCATGGAGATGTGCTACGCCGACACCGGCCGGGTGCACCCCGACCGGCTGGAGGACGCCGTGGCCGAACTGCGCCGCCGCGACGAGCTGCCCTACGCCGGACCGGCCCTGGTCGGCTCCGCCCGCGCCCTGGTCGGCGAGTACTTCCGCCGGGGCGAGGAGAACCTGTGGCGGCTGGCCGGGCAGGTCACGGCGCCCACGCTGGTCGTCCACGGCCGGCACGACCGCCTCGTGCACCCCCGGATGGCCGCGCGCGCGGGCCGCACGTTCCCCGACGTGCGCCTGGTGCTGCTGCCGCACGCGGCGCACGTCGCACAGATGGAGTGCCCCGGGCTCGTGGCCCGCCACGTGCGCCTCCTGCTGCAGGACGGCGCCCGCCGTCCGCTGGCGAGGACGGGGTGAAATATCCGCAGAAAGCCCAGATGTCGAGGGATACGACCTTCGTCGGATAAGATCGCCGATTCGGGAATGCGGGGGCGACCGGGTTAGGTTGTGACAGACGGCGGGGCGCGTAGCCTGACGGGCGAGCCGCCAATTCGTGAATCCCCTGAAACGGGAGCGTAGAACTGTGTCGTTGCCACCGCTGGTAGAGCCGGCCGACGAGCTGACCGTTGACGAGGTGCGCCGCTACTCTCGCCACCTGATCATCCCCGACGTCGGGATGGCCGGGCAGAAGCGGCTGAAGAACGCCAAGGTGCTGTGTGTGGGCGCCGGCGGCCTCGGTTCCCCGGCCCTGATGTACCTCGCCGCGGCCGGTATCGGCACGCTCGGCGTCGTCGACTTCGATGTCGTTGATGAGTCAAACCTTCAGCGGCAGATCATCCACGGCCAGTCGGACGTCGGCCGGCTGAAGGCCGAGAGCGCCGCGGCGAGCGTGCGCGAGATCAACCCCCTGGTCAACGTCGTCATCCACAACGTCGCCCTCACGACCGACAACGTGATGGACATCTTCGCCGCCTACGACCTCATCGTGGACGGCACCGACAACTTCGCCACCCGCTACATGGTCAACGACGCGGCCGTGTTGCTGGGCAAGCCCTACATCTGGGGCTCGATCTACCGCTTCGACGGCCAGGCGAGCGTCTTCTGGGCCGAGTACGGGCCCTGCTACCGCTGCCTGTACCCCGAGCCGCCCCCTCCCGGCATGGTCCCCTCGTGCGCCGAGGGCGGCGTCCTCGGCGTCCTTTGCGCCTCCATCGGCTCCATCCAGGTCAACGAGGCCATCAAGGTGCTGACCGGCATCGGCGAGCCGCTGGTCGGCCGTCTGATGATCTACGACGCGCTGGAGATGAAGTACCGGGACGTCAAGGTCCGCAAGGACCCCGAGTGCCCGCTGTGCGGCAAGAACCCGACGATCACCGAGCTGATCGACTACGAGGCGTTCTGCGGCACGATCTCCGACGAGGCGGCGCAGGCCGCGACGGGCTCGACGATCACCGCCCAGGAGCTCAAGGACATGATGGACCGCGGCGACGACATCTTCGTCGTGGACGTCCGCGAGCAGAACGAGTACGAGATCGTCAACATCCCCGGCGCCGTGCTGATCCCCAAGGGCGAGTTCCTGCGGGGCACGGCCCTTGAGCGGCTGCCGCAGGACAGGAAGATCGTCCTGCACTGCAAGTCGGGCGCCCGCTCCGCCGAGGCGCTGGCGGTGGTCAAGAGCGCCGGCTTCTCCGACGCCGTCCACGTGGGCGGCGGCGTGCTGAGCTGGGTCAAGACGGTGGACCCCTCGCTGCCCACCTACTGACGCGACCTCGAACGCGACCCGCCCTCCCTAGCGGAGGGCGGGTCGCGTCATTTCAGCATTTGGGCGTTTTCAGGATGAGGCCGGGTCCGGGGGTCATCCGTCGGTGAGGGAGAGGCCGGAGCGGGCGACGATGTCGCGGAGGGCGGCGACGTGGGAGGTGTAGGCCCGGCGGCCCTCCGGGGTGAGCCTGAGCCAGGTGCGGGGACGCTTGCCGACGTGGCCCTTGCGGATCGCCACGTACCCGGCCGACTCCAGCGCGGCGGCGTGCTTGGACATCACCGAGTCGCTGACCTCGACCTCGTCGCGGACGAACGCGAACTCGGCCTCCTCCACCGCCGCGAGCAGCGACACGACGCGCAGCCGCACGGGGGCGTGGATCACCGGGTCCAGTTCGGCCATCAGCCGGCCTCGACGGCGGCCGCGATGCGCCGGCTGATCCACCGGCCGACGAGCGGGGCGGTGACCGCCATGAACGCCGTCATCGCCAGGCCGGCGTAGGTGCGGGCGTAGGGCACCCCGCCCCCGGACAGGAGCAGGGCGACCGCCAGGCACAGGCCGACGCAGACCGCCACCCAGGCGATGTACGTGACCAGCACCGAGGCGGTGACCAGGCTCCGGTAGAGTCGCTGCCGCTCGAAGAGCACCAGCGCGCCCACCGACCCCGCGAGCGCGAGCGTCAGGACGACGATGCCCGTCGCGGTCGCCGCGCCCGGGGTGCCGGGTTCGGTGAGGAACTGCATGCCGGTGACGAACAGGGCGACGCCGATCGGGTACCAGGCGGGGAACCATGGCCGGGCCCTGATCATCCGGGCCTGCGACTCGCGGATCTCGCGCAGGGTGCGCGCGGCCTCCTCGGGCGAGATGCCCGACGCGGGCTCCCAAGGGGTGTGCGCGGCGTCCTGTGGGGTGGTGTGCGACGCGGGCTCGAGAACAGTGTGCGCGGCGTCCTGTGGGGTGGTGTGGGCGGGGTCGCGGGGGGTGACGCGGGGGGCGTCTTCGGGCGTGGCGTCCATGTCGGCTCCTCACTTTCCACTTAGGAAAGTACTTTCCACTTTCCATAGCGTCAAGTACTTTCCAATGGGGTTTATGCGGATGGAACGCCGGATGTCCGCTTGTCCGGGGCGTTAAGGTCGGGCAGGTGAGTGTCCTGCGTACGTGGCCGTCCCTGGTGGTGGCGTCAGCGCTCACTCTGGTCTGCGCGGTGGCCGCCGCCGTGTCCGCCGGAGCCGCGGGGACCGAGTTGACCCGCGGCCCGAGCGCCACCGAGGTCCATCGGGCGTCGGCCGAGGAGACCGCGCGCCGCTGGCAGGTGTGGCCCGCGGGCAGGATCTTCCCCGCGGCCCTGCCGTACGTCGCCGAGCAGGGCGGGCAGGAGTACGCCCGCAGGGTCGGCATCTCCTCCCGCACCGACTGCTCGGCCGCGGTGGACGCCGCGCTCCGCGCGGCGCTGAAGGCCGCCCGCTGCCGGGCCGTGCTCCGGGCGACCTACCTGGACGCCCTCCAGGGCGTGGTCGTGACCGTGGGCGTCGCCGCCTTCCCCGACCAGGACTCCGCGCTCAGGGCCCGCGCCGCGTTCCCGCCGGGCGGCGTGCCCTCGCCCGGGCTGCGCGCCCTAGCCTTCCCGCAGACCGTCGCCGACCGCTTCACGGCCGCCGCCCGCCAGGCGTCCTCGCTGGCGCAGGCGGGCCCGTACCTGGTGGTCACCACGGCGGGCCAGGTCGACGGCAGGCCGGCCCGGTCGGTCGGGCACCAGCGCTCCACGATCTTCGCCTTCGCCTCCGACCTGGCCGAGCGCGTGCTGACCGCGCTTTCCACCCCGGCGCGGCCCGACTGCGCCGGCAAGGACTGGCAGTGCTGACCACGACGCCCGTCCGCGCCGGGCGGTCGCGAGGAGCGGCGCGAGAGCCGGTGCGAGGAGCGGCGCGAGGGCCTTCGCGAGAACCGTCGCGAGGATCGGCGTGGCGACCGCGCGCGACGCTGCTCCTCGCCGGGGCCGTGATCCTGGCCTTGGCCGTGCTCGCGCCCGCGTTCGTCCTGGGCGCCGCGCCCGCCCGCGCCGACCAGGTGCGCGGCAGCCAGCGGCAGGTGCTGCGCACCCTGGACGTGGCGCACGCCTGGCGGCTGACCCGGGGGGCCGGCGTCCTGGTCGCGGTCCTGGACTCGGGGGTCGACCCCCGGCACCACGACCTGGTGGGCTCGGTGGTCACCGGTCCCGACCTCACCCGGGGCGCCAACCCGCGCGGCACCCCGCCCCGCCGCCTGCACGGCACGTACATGGCCTCGCTGATCGCCGGGCACGGGCACGGGCCGGGACGCTCCGACGGGGTGATCGGGGTGGCGCCCGCCGCCCGCGTGCTGTCGGTCCGGGTGATCCTGGAGGACGACGAGCCGGGCTTCCACGCCTTCAACTCTCAGGCGCGGTTCGAAAACGTCGTCGCGCGCGGCATCCGGTACGCCGTCGACAAGGGCGCGCGGGTCATCAACATGTCGATCTCCAAGGACCGGCCCACCCGGCAGGAGCGGGCGGCCATCCGGTACGCGGTCTCCAAGGGTGTGGTGCTGGTGGCCGCCGCGGGCAACGACGGCGCGGGCCGCCGCGACGGGCCGTACTCCTACCCGGCGTCGCTGCCCGGGGTGATCTCCGTCGGCGCCGCCGACCACGGGCTGCACAAGGCGTCGTTCTCCAACCGCAACTCGCTGGTGCAGGTGGCGGCGCCCGGCGTCGACGTCTTCGGGGCCGGGCCCGGCGACCAATACTGGGTCGGGCGGGGCACCTCGCAGGCCACGGCGCTGGTGTCCGGCGTCGCCGCGCTGATCAAGGCCGAGTATCCGCGGATGTCCCCGGCGCTGGTCGCCCAGGCGCTCACCACCGGGGTCACGCGCAGGCCCGCCCGCGGGTACGACCCGGGCGTGGGCTTCGGCGTCGTGAACGCCGCCCGCGCGCTCGCCGAGGCGGCGAGGCTGGCGCGTCACCGCCACACCGCCGCGGGGCCCGGTGCCCAGGACGCCGACCTGCCCATGTCCGCCGGGCTCGGCGCCGGGCCCGCGCCGCTGCCGCCGGTGCGTGTGGTGCGCCGCGACACGGGCATGATCACTCTGTACGGCGGGATCGCCCTGGCCGCGACCGCGGGCACGGGGGTGAGCCTGGCGGCGGTGGTGGTGCTCCTGCGGCGCGGCGGGCGCGGCAGGCGGGCGAGGGCCGCCAGAGGCGCGAGGCGGACACCAGGCAATGTGAGGGAGGCGAGGGGGCCGGTGGCGGCGGGCGCCGACGTAGCATCGAAGTATGTCGCCTGAGGAGCCACGGGCGCGGCCGGTGACGCCCTGGCCCGCGCGTGCCGGTGGCGCGCGCGGCGCGCCTCGGCTCCCCGCGGGCGGCCTCCGCTCGCGCTCGGGGCCCTTCCGGTCCGAGGCCGGCCCGGCCGGCGGAGGAGTGCGGTCGTGGAGCGGCTCGCGTGCCCGCGCGGCGGGCCTGCGGGCGGCGCGAGACCGCGAGGAGCTCGAGCGCGGCATCCGGTTCCGCTCCCTGTTCTTGTTGATCATGGGCACGATCCTGGCCATCGCCGCGATCAACGTGCTGCTCGGCTCGGTCGGGGTGCTGCAGGAGACGCGTTCCCGGCCGCTGACGGTCGCGGAGCGCGCCCGCTACGCCGAGCAGGACGTCGCGCGGCGCTGGCAGGCGTGGCGGGCCGACGCCGTCTTCCCGGCCCAGGTCGAGTACCTCGGGCTCTCCCGGGTCCGCCAGTTCGCCCGCCGCGTGGGCATCGCTCCCGAGGCGCGGTGCCCCTCCGTGGTCGACGCCCCCGTCGCCTCGGTGCTGCGCCAGCACGGCTGCCGCACCATGCTGCGCGCGACCTACGTCGACCAGACCTCGACCTTCGTGGTGACCGTGGGGGTGGCCGTGCTGGCCGATGAGGAGAACCGGGTGGACACCGCCGCCGACCTTCCCGTGGACGACCGCGTCGGCGTCCGGCCGGTGGCCTTCCCCGGCACGGCCACCGACCGGTTCGGGGCCGCGCAGCGCCAGCGCACCGGCTGGACCGGCGCGGGCCCGTACATCGTCTTCTCCACCGCCGGGTACGCCGACGGCCGCACCCGCGCCGCCGTGCCGCCCGAGGAGATCACCCACAGCGAGCTGTGGCCGACGGCCCAGTCGATCGCCGGGCACATCGCCCGCGGTCTCGCCGCGCCTCCCGACATCCCCCGGTGCACCCAGGGGAACGTGTGTTGAGGGCGGCCGGCGCGCTCGGCGCGGCGCTCGCGCTCGCCGGGCTGCTCGCCGGGCCGGCGGCGGGGCAGGACGTGCGCGACCGGCAGCGGTGGGTGCTCGACGCGATCAACGCCGAGCAGGCGTGGAAGACCAGCCGCGGCGCGGGCGTGACCGTGGCCGTGATCGACAGCATCGTCGATGTCAAGACCCCGGTCCTGAAGGACAAGGTCACCGTCGCGCCCGACATGCGGTCGAGCATCTTCGACGACGAGACCATCTCCTCCGGCCCGCACGGCACCGCGATGGCCTCGCTCATCGCGGGTTCGGGGCGCGACGGCGGGCTCATCGGCGTGGCGCCCGAGGCGCGCATCCTGTCGGTCCCGGTGATCGACGAGAGGGAGCCCGAGGACAACCTGGTCGCGCCCGACGACGGCCTCGGGCTGCCGGCCGAGAGCCCGCTGTCGCGGGCGGTGCGGTACGCCACCGACCACGGGGTCCAGGTCATCAGCATGTCGCTGGGCGAGTACGCCGCCCAGCGCGCCGACCGCGAGGCGGTCGCGTACGCGCTGGCGCGCGGGGTGGTGCTGGTGGCGGCCGTGGGCAACGACGGCGACACGCAGGCGGCGCAGAAGCGCGGCACCTCCTTCTGGAGCTTCCCGGCGGGCTACGCCGGGGTGATCGGCGTCGGCGCCGTCGACCGCCGCGGCCGGCCGGCCGCGTTCAGCAGCGACAACCTGTCGGTGCTGGTCGGCGCGCCCGGCGTCGGCGTGCCGGCGGCGGTCCCGGGCGGCGGCTACGTGGAGGTGGAGGGGAGCAGCGCCTCCACGGCCCTGGTGGCCGGGGTGGCCGCCCTGATCAAGGCGAGATATCCGAGCCTCACCCCCGACCTGGTCTCCCGGGCGGTCTCCTCCTCCACCAAGAGGGGGCCACGCGACGGCTATGACGACAAGGCCGGGTTCGGCGTCGTCGACGCCGCCGCCGCGCTCGCCCGCGCGGGCGAGCTCGTCGGCTACCGCGGCTCGGTGGCGGTGCGCAAGGGCCTGCACTTCGGCGGCGGCACGACCGCCCCGGCCCCCACTCCGCCGGGGGCCGACCCCGTGCGGCTGTGGGTCTACGGCGCCGGCATCCTGCTCGGCCTGGTCGGGTTCGGCGGAGCCGTCGTCGTGCTCACCCGGCGGGCCGAACGGCAATGATCACATGCGGGCCGCGAACAGGGCGCTGTTCGGCGGAGGTTCGGTGGCATTTCGGATGCGTTCTGACCGTTGTGGCCCTTTTCCATACCGGCGAGCGGTCAAGATTCGCTAGGGTTCCCGTCTCGTGGGATACGAGTTGCGCGTACAATGCGAATCGCCGCTCGCCTACGCCGAGCTCACCGAGGTGACGGCGTCGGCGGACGCCGGCCTGGAACTGCGGGGAACGCCGGAGTCCGGCCAAATCTTCGCCCGCCACGGCGAGACCGAGCACGCCGTCGCCGTATGGCAGGGGCGCCTGTACGGGGAGCCGACCTCCGACTGGCAGGTCGCCCAACTCGCGCGCCTGGCCGGGATGCTGGGCGGCAGCCTGGTCGGCGAGGACGGCGAGGCGTACGGCATCCGTGAGGGCATCGTCGAGCAGGTCAACGGGGAGGCGACCTACGAGTTCGGCAAGCTGGAGGAGATCATCTCCCTCGGGCCCGCCCAGTGGAGCACGTGACCGGCGACCCGCCCCCCTTCGCCGAGCGGGTGCTCGACCTGGTCGAGCGCATCCCGCCGGGCAAGGTCATGTCCTACGGTGACGTCGCCGAGTACCTCGGCGAGGGCGGGCCGCGGCAGGTCGGCCGGGTGATGTCCACCTGGGGCGGCGGTGTCCCCTGGTGGCGCGTCGTCCGCGCGGACGGCCATCCGGTGCGGGGGCACGAGAACCGGTGCCTGTCCCGCTGGCGCGAGGAGGGCACGCCGATGAGGGGGGAAAGAGCAGACATGCGCCACGCCCGATGGCAGGGAGATCATCAGTGATTTCTCAGTAACTCGCATTACCATTCCAGAAACGCCCCTCGCGGTGAGACTGGAAAGGCGGTGCCTCCCCGATGGCCACCGGTGCCACGCCCGCGCGGAACGGTGACATCGTCGCCGACCGGCTGCGGGCCGCCCAGGACCTCCATGACAGGGGAGATCCGCTCGACGCCGTGATCGCGGCGGTCGACCCCGCGGGGCTGACCCGCGCCCAGCGCCGCAGGCTGCACTACGAGGCGCTCAACGGGCCGCTCGGCCTGCGCCTCGAGACGGCCGCCCGCCGGGACGCCACCCGCCTGCGCCAGGCCATCGACCTGCTGCGCGACTACCTGTCCGGCGTCGACGCCTCGGTCAAGCGGCGCCTGCCGGTCGCCCGCCGGCTCGCCTACCACCTCATCGAGCACCGCGACCCGCGCGAGCTCGCCGAGGGCGACGAGCTCGCGGGGCTGGTCGCGGCGACCGCCGAGCCGTCCAAGCGGGTGCGCCGCGGTCTGGCCTGGTACGCCGACCTGCCGGTCAGCGCGCCGCGGCCGCTGTTCCGGCTGCGCAGGTCCGACCTGGTCCCGGTGACCGAGGTCGCCGACGTCTCCTGGCACGAGGGGCGGCTGCGGGTCACCGGGCACGCCTATCTGGTGGGGCTGTCGGTGCGCAGCCGGCGCCTCAACCGCGCCACCGTGGTGCTGCGCGGCCCGCGCTGGGTGCCGCCCATCACGGCCCGCACCCGCCGCGCCTACCGGCCGCAGGCCACGCACGACGCCGCCGAACCCGGGTGCAACTACGACTGGGCCGGCTTCGTCGCCGAGGTCCGCCCGTGGTCGCTGCGCTGGCGCGCGGCCCTCCGCGCCGCCGTCCACGGCGCCCAGCGCATGCTGCGCGGCCGCCCGGCGGTCCCCGACACCACGACCTGGTGGGCCGACATCGTCATCTGGAGCCGGGGAGCCCGGGCCACCGGCGCCCTGCGCGGCCCGGTCATGGGCCGCACCGAACGGCCCGCGGGCCTGCGGGTCCGTCCCGGGTGGTGGGTGCGGCCGGCGTGGACCTCCGACCGGGTGTTCCAGGTGGTGCTGCAGCCGACGCGCGCCGAGCTGACCGGCGTGACCCACGACGGCGACCAGGTCGAGCTGACCGGTTTCCTTCCCGGGGTCAAGGCCACCAAGGGCCGGGCCCGTCTCGGCGGCCACCGCATGGCCGCCGACTTCACCCCGGTCGAGGGGGGCACGCGCTTCTCGGTCGCGCTGGCCGTGCCGGCGCTGATGAAGGAGCAGGACGCCCGCAGGCTGTGGGTGGAGCCGCGGGGCGATCCGGCCGCGCCGGTGATGATGGACGACGACGCCGAGACCCGCATCGGGGTCGGCCGCCGCGAGATCACCGTGCTGCGCGACCGCCGCGACCGCGCCGTCGTCGCGGCGCACCGCGTCTGGCCGGTCATCACCTCGGCCGGGTGGGGCGACGACGGGGTCCTCACCCTGGCGGGCACCTATCCCGACACCGAGCCCGGCCAGCGCGACCTGCTGCTGCGCCAGCGCGCGGGCCTGACCTACCGCGTGCCGCTGGCGCGGTCCGGGGCCGGTTTCTCGGTGCGCGTGCCGCCGGGCGCGCTGCCGCGTTTCGGCGGCACGGTGGCGCTGGGGTCGGGCACCTGGAGCCTGTCGGTCGCGGGCGGCAAGGGCACCACCGCGCCGCTGCGCGTCGACCACCGCCTGCTCGACACCCTGGACGAGGGCGTCCACATCGTCGACGGCCGCGAGTACCGCCTGGTGGCGACGCGTTTCGACGTGCCCGTCCTGGTCGCCGCCGAGCGCCGTCCCGACGACGAGAAGGGCGCGGGCGGCCTGTGGGCGCTGCGCCGGGTGCACTACCCCGCCGAGCGGCGCCGCGAGCTGCGCGACGCGACGGTGTACCTCTCCTTCGACGGCCGGTCCTACTCCGACAACGCCCGGGCGGTGTACGAGGAGCGGCTGCGCCGCGGCGACGACCGCGAGCACATCTGGGTGGTCAAGGACGGCGCGTTCGTCCCGCCGGACTCCGCCGCGCTCGGCCTCGGCCCGGGCATCGCGCCGACCATCGTGCGCGAGGGCAGCCGCGAGCACTACACCGCGCTGGCCCGGTCGCGGCACATCATCACCAACACGCTGCTGCCCCAGTGGTTCCGGGCCCGCGAGGACCAGATCTGCGTGCAGACCTGGCACGGCACGCCGCTCAAGCGCGTCGGCGGCGATCAGCGCCACATGTCACGCGAACCCCGGCCCGCCGCCTGGTACCGCCAGGCCGCCGAGGTCGCGAACTGGGACCTTCTGGTCACCCAGAGTCCGTGGGCGTCGGAGGTGCTGCGCCGGGCCTTCGGGTACGGCGGGGAGATCCTTTCCTCCGGCCTGCCGCGCAACGACGTGCTGTCCTCGCCCGAGCGGGCGGAGCTGGCGGCGGCCGTGCGGCGCGGCCTGGGCATCCCCGCGGGCAGGCGGGTGGTGCTGTACGCGCCCACGTGGCGCGACCACGACCGCAGGAACTCCTCGGTGCGCCTCGATCTGGCCGAGGCCCGGCGGGTGCTCGGCCGCGACCACGTGCTGCTGGTGCGGGGCCACATGATGCAGGCGCCGCCGGTGGCCGCCGGGCTGGTGGTGCCGGGGCCGGCGTCGCTGGTCCGGCCGGGGCCGGTCAGCCGTGAGTACCCCTTCGCCCTCGACGTCACCACTTATCCCGATATCGCCGACCTGCTGCTGATCGCGGACGTGCTGATCACCGACTACTCCTCGGTCATGTTCGACTTCGCCGCCACCGGCCGCCCGATGATCTTCTTCGGCTACGACTTGGAGCGTTACCGCAACTCCCGCGGCCTCTATCTCGACCTGCGCACCCAGGCCCCCGGGCCGCTGCTGGCCGAGAGCGGCGACGTCATCGAGGCCGTGCGCCTGATCGACGCCCTCTCCGGCGACTTCGCCGACCGCTACGACGAGTTCGTCCGCACCTACGCCCCCCGCGACGACGGCAAGGCCACCACCCGTCTCGTCGACCACACCTTCACGGCGGACCCCCACCACACCCCCGCCCGCTGACGTCGCCGGGCCGCGCCGTGGGGCGCCGGGGAGAAGATGTGTCCCGTTGTGCGGCCACCGCCATGTTCGCGGAAGCGCTGTCGGTCGGCTGGTAGTCCTGCGGTAGCGCCTGGGTACCCCGCAGTACGTCCGGCGTCGAAGCGATCATCTCCGCTGGCCGATCGAACCTCCCGATCACGTCCACTGTCTTGAGAGCGTGGGTGGAGGGAAGGCTGTGCTGCGACCGTGACCGAGCATACGCACGTACAAAGCCTGAGTGCCGGGAGTCGGATCCACGCCCATTTCATCGATCAGCGTGCGGCGTAGGCGTTGGTAGGTGATCGAGGCGTCATCTGATCGACCAGACCGATGTAGGGCCAGCATGAGTTGGCGGTGAGGTCGCTCGCGCAGGGGATATCGCATGGTCCATTGGCCAAGGTTCTCCACGATCTGGTGGTGCTGATCGAGTGCCAGTTGCACGTCGAAGAGGTCCTCGGTCAACGATCGGCGGTTCTCGTCGAGTTGTTCGGCCCAGGCCGACAGTCCGTCTGTTCCTCTCAGGTCGAACAGGGCGTCGCCGCGCCACAGCCGCAACGCCTTGTCGAAATGAACGGCCGCGCTGTTCAGTTCACCGTTTCGGCGGGCACTCCTACCCGCGGCGGCAAGGGCGTCGAAGAGCTGGGCGTCGGTGGAATGCGGAGGCGTGGCGAGAAGGTAGGCATTGCCGGACGTGCGCACGGGAGAAAGTTCGAGGTCATGCGGGGGCAGCAGACGACGCAGCCGGGCTATATAGGTGGTGAGGTTGCGCCGAGCCGAGTCCGGCGGGCGGCCGTTCCACAGCTGGTCGATCAATCTGTCGCGGTGGACCGCGATGTTCGCGTTGAGAAGCAGGAGCGCGAGTAGCTGGCGGTGTTTCGGTACGAGGCCGGCGATGACGTCCCCGCACGAATCGTAGGCAAGGAACGGTCCAAGCGCTGCGTATAACACGGGCCTCCTCGCATGAAGCAGCATGAAGCCGTCGGCCACCTTGAGGTTAAGTGATCTTCTGACCCGCTGCAAGGTTTCCAATCAGGTCCAAGATCGGAAATATGTCGCTTATGTGTAGGTGACTCGTAGCGTCGGGCGCGTATGCCCCTCGGCGGTCTGGACGGCGAAGGCGTCCGGCCCGGTCACCTGCACCCTCGACACCACCTCCACGGACGGCGCCGGGTACTACTGGGGGTTGGACGACGCCTCCACGCCGACCCTGGCCGAGGACAACGACGGCGGCGGCGATCCCAAGACGATCAGCATCGACCCTTCGCAGGGCTGGCACACGCTGTCGGTCAAGGCCCGCGACATGGCGCTGCGCACCTCCACGGTGACCGCCTACAGCTTCGGCGTGGGCGCCGGTGAGGTGACCGCGCCACTGGCCGGCGACCGTACACAGGCGGCCGTCACCCTGGCCTCCCGGGCCGCTCCCGGCGCCACCGGGGTCCGCTACGAGTACAAGGCCGACGTCAGCGCAAGCGGTGCATGGGCGGCGATCCCGACCGCGCACGTCACCGTGCCGGGATCGGCGACGCCGATCTCCGGCTGGCCGTACACCACCGTTACCACCGCCACCAGCGCCGTCTTCGGGTCGCTGTACTGGGACGTCGCGGCGACGATGGCCGCTGCCGGCCGCGGGGACGGCCCCGTCCAGGTGCGCGCCTGCTTCGTCAACGCCTCAGGCGAAGCGTGCTCAGACACACGCGAGTTCACCCTGGAACGGACCGCCTTCGGCTCCTCCTACGCCACCCAGCAACTCGGCCCGGGCACGGTCTCACTGCTGACCGGCGACTACTCACTATCAGCGACAGACGTGTCGGCCTTCGGGCTGTCTGTCTCCCGCGGCCACACCACGCTGGCACCAGCCGCCGCATCCGGGGCGGCCGGAGTGTTCGGCCCCGGCTGGACCGCGTCCTTCCCGGCTGCGGCCTCCAGCGTGTCGGGGATGAGGTTCGAGGATCACTCCGGCGCCGGTTATGTGCTGTTCGTCGGCACGGACGGGTCGACCGAGACCTACACCGTGCAGTCGGACGGCACATACCACGGCATCTCGGACGCCTCCGACGGGTCCACGGTCACCAAGGATTCGGCCACCCGCTTCACCTACACCGACGCCGAGGGGACCAAGACCGTCTTCGCCCTGTCGGGCGGAGCCTGGGCGGTCACCTCGATCGACGAGGCGGGCAGCGAGGACACCACCACCTATACCTACGACGCCTCCGGACGGGTGAGCCGCACGCTCGCCCCCGTCCCGGCCGGGGTCACCTGCACCACCCTGATGGCCGGGTGCAAGACGCTGGACATGACCTACTCCGGCAGCACCACGGCGACCGGAGTGTCCAGCGGGTGGGGTGACTACAACGGGCTGGTCAAGTCGGTCTCCTACACGGCGTACGACCCCGACACCTCGATGATGAAGACCACTACGGTCGCCACGTACGCCTACGACTCCACCGGCCACCTGCGTACGGTGACCGACTCTCGCACGAACCTGACCGTGACCTACTACTACGACGGTGCTGGCCGGATCTCCCAGGTCACTCCTCCTGGTCTGAACCCCTGGCGGATCGACTACGACAGCTCGGGCCGGGTGGCCGATGCCCAGCGCGAGGCCGGGGCGAACGATCTCGTTCAGGCCATGGCGTACGGTGTGCCGATCAACTCGCCCGTCGACGTCACCAGCGCCACCGCGGCGACCTGGTCGCAGAGCTCCGACCTGCCACGGACCGGCAGCGCGGTCTTCCCGGCCTGGCACGTGCCTCCTCAAGCCGGTGACGGCTCCTACGCTCCCACCTCCGGCGACTACCCGTACGCGGCGCTGACGTATATGGACGTCAACGGCCGCGCCGTGAACACAGCGACGTACGGGGCGGGTGCTTGGCAGGTCTCGGCGACGCGCTACGACGACAACGGCAACCTCGTGTGGGACCTGAGCTCGGGCAACCGCGCCGAAGCCGTGGTTCCCACATCCTCGACGGACGCCTACGTGGCCGGGCGCGCCAGCACCGCCGAGCGCGCGGACCTGCTGGCCGACCTCACGACCTACAACGACGATGGGGATGTCATCAGCAGCGACGGTCCCGCCCACCAGGTGATGCTCTCGGACGGCACACTCGCGTCCGCTCGCCAGCACACCGCCTACACCTACGACGAGGGCAAGCCCAACCCGAACACCGACTACCACCTGGTGACCACCACGACCGTTTCACCCCTGGTCGTCAACGGCGCCGGTACGGTCGGCACGGCCGACACTCACATTGAGAAGACCGGCTACGACCCCGTGGTCTCCGGCGACCCCTCCGGTTGGGACCTCTTCCAGGCGACGACCCAGAAGACCGTCGTCTCCGGAGGCACCGACATCGTCCGGATAACCCGCTACGACGACGCCGGCCGCCAAATCGAGCGGCGCATGCCATCCTCAACCGGCTCCGACGCGGGCACCACCACCACGATCTACTACACAGCCGCCGCCAACTCCTCGATCCCGTCCTGTGGCGGCAAGCCGCAGTGGGCAGGGCTGGTGTGCCGCACGGCCCCCGCCGGCAACCCCTCCAGCGGAGGAACGCTGCCGGTCACGACCATTTCCTACGGTTATTGGGGGCAGACCGCCCAGACCGTGGAGACGTCAGGCTCGGCCACGCGTACCTCTGTGACAACGGTGGACGCGGGGGGCCGTACGGTCACGATCAGCGTGACCGAGACCGGTGCGGGCAGTACGGCCTTGCCCAACCGCACCTACTCCATCGATACGGCGACGGGCCTCCAGACGGGCGTCACCGCCGGCGGCGTCTCGGTCACCACCTCCTACGACGCGCTCGGCCGGCCCTACTCGACCACCGACGCAGACGGCAACACAACGACCACCGCCTACGACACCTCCGGCCGGGTCACCACGGTCAACGACGGCAAGGGCACCTACACCTACACCTACGACGGTGCCGACGCCGCCGGAAGGACGGAGCGGCGCGGCCTACCTACGCAGATCACGGCCTCTACGGTCGGCACGTTCACTGCGGCCTATGACGCCGGGGGCAACCTGGTGCAGCAGGTCTACCCGAACGGGCTGACCGCCACGGGCGGATGGGACGACACCGGCAAGCAGACCCGACTCACCTACGCCAAGTCGGGCACCACCTGGCTGGCCTTCACCGCCGTCCCGGACGCCGACGGCCGCACGGTGGAAACGGCCGGGCCGAACGGCAGCCTGCAGCACTACACCTACGACATCGCCGGCCGTCTGACGAAGGTGGCCGACACCTACAACCTGTCGTGCGAGACTCGCATCTACGGCTTCGACGTCGACACCAACCGCACCTCCCGAGCAAGCTACCCGGCCGCCGACGATGGCTCATGCTCGACCTCGACCACGCCGACGACCATCACGCACACCTTCGACACGGCCGACCGAATCATCGACTCCGGGTACTCCTACGACGCCTTCGGGCGTACCACCGCCGTACCGGCCGCGTCAACGGCCAACGGAGCGGCGGCGACAGTCGGCTACTACGTGGGGGACATGGTGAGGACCCTCACCCAGGCGTCGACGACCAAGACCTTCGCCCTCGACCCTCTCGGACGAATCCGCCAGACCACCTCCGCAGCCGGCGCCCAGACCAATCACTACACGGACGATGGCGACTCCCCCGCCTGGATCAACGAGGCCAACGGGACCTGGACACGCTATGTCACCGCCTTCACCGGTCTGGAGGCGACCCAGACCAGCGGCGGCACGGTGACGCTGCACCTCACCAACCTGCACGGCGACCTGGTGGCCACCTCAGGAAATAGCAGTAGTGCTACAGGCGTGGACACTTACGCGGAACAGTCCGAGTACGGCGTTGACCGCGTCGGCAATACGACTGACCGCTACGAATGGCTGGGCGGTGCCCAGCGGACCAGTGACACCGTCGCCGACATCGTCCTCATGGGCGTCCGCCTCTACAACCCCGCCACCGGCCGGTTCCTCCAGGTCGATCCGGTTGAGGGAGGATCTGCCAACCGATACGAATACGCGGCGGGTGATCCGGTCAACAATTACGACCTCGATGGCCGTAGTCTATGGGAGAAGGCGCTGCGGCAGTACTGCGATTCGGTATCGTGTATCAGTGGCCGGCGCGTTTGCGACGAGCATGGCTGGTGCTCTATGAGTTGGTGGCTGCGCTTCCGGAAGCGTTACTGGGGCATCTGGATTCCAGCCGGGTGGAAATGGTCCGTTCTGGTGAACGGCTACAAGGCATTCGGAGCCAGTTACACGCATGCGGAGTGGGCGAGTTACTGGTTCCATGGATCCTGGGGAGCGCCGAGCAGGACGCATGGGCGTGGCTGGTATCCCCGATGCTGGACCGGCAGTAATTGCCACATGAACTCTACCGACGTCGTCTCTTTTGAGGCGATCATGCCAGCCATGTGGGGAAGGAGACCGGGAGTGATCAACGTGGATCACACCTGGTACTGGTAGCATCTGTGATGTTGGACAAGGCGGAGACGTCCTGTTTCCGCCGGAGTTGAGGATACTCCGGGGGCCCGCCCGTTCGGGCGCCCCGGAACCGCCTCTTCGTCGAGGCCGGCCGGTCGGGTATCCAGCCCGGTGGTTCTTCTCAGGAAGGGGAGCGCTTGAATCCTGGTGACGAGTTCGGGAAATGGCTCTCACTTCTGCGACAGGACGAGGCGTTGGATGTCGAGGTGGATCGCCTCGGCATGGACGCGATCACAGAGTTGCGGCGAATCCACGCGGAATACGGCTCGATCTTCGGAGACTCCTTTCGAGAGCGATTGCTGGCTCTGCGGTCGGCCTGTTCCAGGCACGCTCTTCGGTTGGTGCTTTCAGATGTTCCCGCCACCGTCCACTGGGATGTCACTCCCGCTGTGTCGCCGGCTCCGTCGTTTTGCGTCCAGGGTCCGGGAGTCGTTGTTCATGGCCGGGAGGTCTTTGGAATCGGATTCCTGGACACTCTGCTGGAGATCGCCGCGAACCTTCAAGCGGACTACATCGACGAGTTTCACCGCATTTGGCCGTTGTGTCCCCGTCATCAGCTCGGTCTGACGCCGGCCGAGCGGAACGGCACCGGTGTTTGGCTGTGCGGTAACGGTCCGCATGAGGTCGCGAGAATAGGAGAAATCAGAGACAGCCGACTTCGGGGGGTTCAGGGCGGCTGAAGAACTGATATCTCTCGGCTGCCGGGCGAAACCATGCGATCAGGGCGGCGGATGGGAAACGGAGCGTCTCGGTGAGTGTCGGGAAGGCCGGACGGGCGAGCGCGGCCTCCTGGTCTCCGTCGCGCTCCTCTCCGTGGCGCGGCGGGTGCCTCCCGATGGCCTGCCGGTTCACCTGACGACAGAGGCGGGCGGCGGAACCCTCTGTGGTCAGATGCCCGAACAGTTCAGATTGACCGCTTCCGCAACAAGCCTGTTACGCCCAAGGGTTGACCTTGACCGACGGTACGTGGATAACTGACCCGGGGGGTCATGCAACCCGTACCTTGGAGCAGTGGATGAGCGGCGTGCCCGCGCCCGCACTGGTAGGCCGCGCCTCCGAGTTGCGGGCTCTGATCGACGCGATGACCCGCCCGCCGGCCGTGGTCCTCGTCGAGGGCGAGGCCGGCATCGGCAAGACGCGTCTGGTCCGCGCCGCGCTCGGCCGGCTGGCCTCCGGCGACCGGGCCGTCCTGCTCGGCCACTGCCACCAGATCCGCGAGCCCTTCCCCTACGGCCCGGTGTTCGAGGCGCTGCGCGACATCGCCGGCCGGCTCCCCGAGCCCGGGGCGCTCAACCCGGTGACCGGCGCCCTGCGCGGTTACCTGCCCGAACTGTCCGGCGCGCTGCCGCCATCCCCGCCCCCGCTTGAGGACCCCCGGGCCGAGCGGCACCGGGTGTTCCGCGCCATCCGCGCCCTGCTGGCCGCCGTCGCGCCCGCCGTCCTGGTCATCGAGGACCTCCACTGGGCCGACGACGGCACCCGCGATCTGCTGCGCTTCCTGGCCGACCAGCCGCCCGCCGGGGTCACCCTCGTGGCCACCTACCGGCGCGAGGACCAGGGCGCGGGCCGCTCCCCCCTCGGCCGCGCCTACCGCCACCAGCCCGACACCACCAGCGTCGTGGTGCCGCTCGCCCCGCTGGACGTCTCGGACGTGGCGAGCCTGGCCGGGGCGCTGCTCGACAGGTCCGACCTGTCGTCCCGGTTCGTCGAGCGGCTGCATGAGCGCACGGCCGGCATCCCGTTCGTCGTGGAGGAGGTCGTGCGGTCCCTGCCCGGGGCGCTGGACCCGGACGCGCTCGACCGCGCCGCCGTGCCGCTGCTACTGCGCGAGGCCATGGCCGACCGCATGGCCGGGTTGTCGGCGGCGGCCGTCGGCGCGGTGCAGGCGGCGGCGCTGCTGCGGCTCCCCGCGGGCGAGCAGCTGCTCACGGCCGTCGGCGGCACCTCGGCCGGGCTGGGCGAGGCGCTGCGGGCCGGGGTCCTGCACGAGCACGCGGGCGGCCGGTACGGCTTCCGCCACGCGCTGGCCCAGCAGGCGGTGTACGACGCGATCCCCGGGCCGGAGCGCAGGTCCGGGCACGAACGGGCGATGGGCGCGCTGCTGGCGATGGACTCCCCGCCCATGGTGCAGCTGGCCTTCCACGCGCGGCACGCCGGCGACACCGAGGCGTGGCTGCGCCACGGCACCGCCGCCGCGCAACAGGCCGCCGCCCTCGGCGACACCGCCGTGGCGGTCGAGGTCATCGAGGGCATGCTGGACGATCCCGGCTTGCCCGCGCCCGAACGCGGCCCACTCGCCCTGATGCTCGGCCGCTTCGCGGCGACCGGCCTGTCCCACCAGCGGGTGGTGCGGCTGCTGCGCCACGTTCTGCGAGACGATTTCCTGTCCCGCGACCTGCGCGCCGAGGCCCGGCTGAGCCTCGGGGTCGTGCTGTCCAACCAGGCCGGCGACACCGCGGCGGGCCGTCCCGAGATCATGGCGGCCTGCGCCGAGCTGAGCCACCGGCCGACCCTGGCCGCCCGCGGCTGGGCGAGCCTGGCCATGCCGGGGTGGGGCGTCGAGCCGCTGGCCAAGCACCAGGAGTGGATGGAGCGTGCCGAGGAGCTCGTGGCGACCGCCGACGACCCCGAGCTGACCGCGGCCGTCCTGGCCAACCGGGCCTCCCTGGAGATGATCATCGGCTCGCCCCGCGCCTTCGCCGTGGCGGCGACGCTGCCCTCCGGCGACCCATCGACGGCGGTCCGGCGCGAGGCCGCCCGCGCGTACTGCAACCTGCACGACTCGGCGACGACGCTCGGCCACTACGCCGCCGCCGAGAGGTTCGGCCGGGAGGGGCGGCGGCTGGCCGCGGAGACCGGCGCGAAGTACCCCGCCTACCTGCTGGACGTCTCGACCATCCGCAGAGAGTGGCTGACCGGCCGCTGGGAGGGCCTGCGCGACCGCGCGGCCGCCCTCGGGGAGCTGGCGACCGAGACGCCGCTCATCGTGGTGGACCTGTGGCTGGTGCTGGGCTGGCTCGCCGTGGCCACCGGAGAGTGGGACGAGGCCACCAAGCACTTCCACAGCGCCGGCCTCGACGCGCCCGAGGCGCGGTACGTCCCCATCGTGCTGGCCGCCGCCGGCGGGATGATCGAGCTGCACCTGGCCCGCGGCGCGCTCGACCGCGCGGTCACCGAGGCCGAACGGGCGGTGGGCCTGCTGCGCCGCAAGGGGGTCTGGGTGTGGGGCGCCGGCCTGGTGCCCTCGGCCGTCGCGGCCATGGTCTGGGGCGGGCGGACGGGCCGGGCCGCCGACCTGGTCGCCGAGTACGCCCGCGGCATCGCCGGGCGCATCGCGCCCAACGCCGACGCCGCGCTGGAGGTGGCACGCGGCGCCCTGGCCGCCGCCGAACGCCGGCACGCCGACGCCGCCGCCCGCTACGCGCAGGCCCGCGAGGCCTACACGGCCATGCCGCAGCCGTACGCGGCGGCGCGGGCCGGCGAGGGGGAGGCGAGGGCCAGGCTCGCCCTCGGCGACGGCGGCGCCGCCGCGGCCTTCACCGAACTGGCCGAGCGGTACGGCGAGATGGGCGCCACCCACGACGCCGCCCGGTGCCGGCGCGTGCTGCGCGACATCGGCGTGGAGATCCACCTTCCCCGTCCGCGCGCCAACCGGCCGCTGCGCAACGGCGCCGGCGCGCTGTCGCAGCGCGAGCGGGAGGTGGCCCGGCTGGTCGCGCTCGGCCGCACCAACCGGGAGATCGCGGACGTGCTGTTCCTGTCCAGGCGCACGGTCGAGAGCCACGTCGCCACCGTGCTGCGCAAGCTCGGCGTCCGCTCCAGGACCGAGGTCACTCTGCCCGTCTGACCAAGATGTCCAGGCCGGGGAGGCGCCGGCGCGCCGGCGCCGCCGGGCACGCGGAAGCCCCCGGGACCAGGTGCGATCCCGGGGGCCTGGAAGTGCGCCGGCCTAGACGGTGATGGTCCAGGTGTCCAGGTAGCCGGTGTCGAGCAGGTAGTTGTCGGTGACCTCGAGCGCCCACTGGCCCGCCGCCACCTGGCTCACGGCGACCGAGTAGGTGCGGGTGCCGAAGGACGCGCAGCTTCCGCTGCCGCTGGACTTCAGCGTGTAGTAGGTCCCGCTCGGCCCGCGCAGCCGGATGCCCAGGTCGTACGCGCAGGGGTGGTTGATGGTCACGCTGACCTGCACCGGGGACACCGCGTTCCCGCTGGCGGTCGAGGTGACCGGGCTGGTGACCGTGGATCCGTCGTTGATGGTGTAGTCGGTGCCGTTGGTGAACGTGCGGGTGCCGGAGGTGCCCGTCACGGTCAGCGAGTACACCGCGGTGTGGGTGGCGCCCGTCCCGGTTCCGGTGATCGTCACACTGTAGGTGCCGGCCGGGGTCGAGCTACTGGTGGAGATGGTCAGCGTGGACGACGAGCCCGAGGTGACCGAGGACGGGCTGAAGCTCGCGCTCGCGCCGGAGGGCAGGCCGGACGCCGACAGCGCGACCGTCTGCGCGCTGCCCGCGGTGGTCGCCGTGGCGACCGCCGAGGTGGCCGACGAGCCCGGGGCCACCGAACCCGCGGTCGGGCTCAGCGTCAGCGAGAAGTCGTTGCTGGAGCTGGGGGTGCAGGACGGCTCACCGGACTGCGCGGGCACGTTGATCGAGTTCCACGCCGCTTTGGTGGTCGCGCACTCCGTGCTCGTCGCGCCGTACAGCTCCACGGCCGCCGCGAGGGAGGCCGAGCGGATGTTGGCGTACCGCCAGCTCGACGTCTTGCGCTGCAGGGCGCCCATGTAGATCTTGCCGGCCTTCTGGATGCCGAGACCGGTCACCGAGGAGGGGCCGCTGGAGCAGATCGGGCTGTTCGGCTTGCCACCGCCCGGCGCGGAGCCCTCGGCCAGCAGGTAGAACCAGTGGTTGAGCGGGCCGGCCGCCGAGTGCACCTCGGTGCTCGGGATCGAGGACGACCAGCAGTTGGGGTCGCCGGCGAGCGACGGGTTGTACATGTACCTGATCGGCCCGTCCCCGACGAGGTTGACCTCCTCGCCGACCTGGTAGTCCGGCGGGTCGTTGGGGTTGTTGGCGTAGGCCTCGGTGAGCGAGCCGAAGATGTCGCCGGTGGACTCGTTGATGCCGCCGTTCTCGTTGCCCGAGCCGGCGCCGCCGGGGGTGGTCTGGAAGATCGCGTGGCCGAACTCGTGGGCCACCACGTCGATCGGCGTGGCCTGGCGGGCGCCGTCCTGCGAGTGCCCGAAGTTGGTGTAGCTGCCGTTCCAGTAGGCGTTGACGTCGTTCAGGCCCACGCGGGTCGGGAAGCCGCCGCCGCTGCCGTTGATGCCGTTGCGGCCGAGCCACGAGCCCAGCATGTCCCACTCGCGCTGGACGCCGTACAGGGCGTCGACGCAGGCGGTCTCCAGGTTCGTCCCCGAGCCGTTGCCCCAGGCGTCGTCGGTGCCGGTGTACGCCGAGCCGTTCTGCCCGCCGCAGCGCAGGCCGCTGCGGGTGGAGTCGGTCATCGAGTACGAGGTGCCCGAGCCGCTGGTGTTGATCGTGACGCTGCCGTAGTAGTAGCCGTTGCCCGTACCCGCGCGCACGTCGTCGTAGGAGTCGGCGATCTCGCCGGTGGCGGCGTCGACGAAGACGTGCTGGATGCTCGGCTTGCCGGCGGCGATGCCGGAGACCGTCGCCTCCCACGTCAGGCGCGGCTTCTTGCCCCAGGCGAGCATCACCAGGCGTGGGGCGGCGCTGTCGTCCACCCGCTCCAGCTTGGTCTTGGCGGTCGCGGTGGCGCTCTCCGCGCTCACCGTGGGCGTGGTCGACAGGCCGGTGGGCATGGCGGCGGAGGCGGCCGCGGTGTCGCGCACCCGTCCCGAGGAGTCGGCGATCACGACCGCGTCGCCGCCGACCACCGGAAGGCCCTTGTAGGAGCGCTCGTAGGCGACGGAGTAGACGCCGCCCGCGCCGGCGGTCACGTTGGTGCGCTTGTAGACCTCGTTCAGGCTCAGCCGGAGGTCGTCGAGGCCGCTGGCCACGGCCTGATCCGCGGCGGCCGCGGCGCGCTGTGACGGGTCCGCGGCGGCGCGCTCGGCGGCGGCGACGGAGGAGTTGACCTCTTTCTTGGCCCCGGGCGAGGGCTTGGCGCCCGCGGGGGTGGCGGGTGCCACCACGGCGACCGTGGCCACGCAGGCCACGGCGGCCAGTAGAGCTCTGCGCCTCATGCGCGTTCTTCCTTTCTCTGCCTCCCACCTGCGCCGGTCGCCGGTCGGGCGGGCACGGCCGTCGCACCGCAGGGGGGTAGCCCGGCGGCATGACAGGTGGGATTGGGGGGTGATGAGAGAAATGAATGGCGAGCCCGGCGGACGGAGCGGTATGGGCGGGGGGTCTGGCCGCGCCATCCGCCGGAGAACATCTCCCATGGCGGGAGCGACGGCTACGGCGGGAGGGGCGGGAATGTCACGTCAGGGCGCTCCTGTTCTCGCGTCCCGGGCCGGGAGCGAACCGGCCCGCGCCCGAGACGCTAGGTGCGCGCGTGAGGGTTGAACATCCGTAGGTACATCCGTACATGTACGGAAAAATGCTCTGAAGTGGCTCTTATCCGGATGGAGAGCATGCGGGAACAGCGCGCCACTCTTCGGCCGGCTGATCGCGGGCCGGCTGATCGCGGGCCGGCTGATCGCGGGCCGGGTGGTGGAGGGCCGGGTGGTCAGGGGCCGGGGGTCGGGGGACGGGCGGCTCGGTCAGCCGCGGCCGTGCGGGGCGGTCCAGTCGGTCAGCGGACCGGCCGGGACGATGCGGGACGGGTTGATCTGAGGGTGGGTCTGGTAGTAGTGCCGCTTGATGTGGTCGAAGTCGGTCGTCCCGCCGAAGGCCGGGCGCTGGTAGAGATCGCGGGCGTACGCCCACAGGTTCGGGTAGTCGACCAGGCGGCGAAGGTTGGCCTTGAAGTGGGTGACGTACACCGCGTCGAAGCGCACCAGCGTCACCCACAGCCGCACGTCCGCCTCGGTCAGCCGGTCGCCGAACAGGTACCGGCCGGAGGCGAGGCGCTCCTCCAGTTCGTCCAGGGTCGCGAACAGGGCCTGGACCGCCTCGTCGTAGGGCTGCTGGCCGGTGGCGAAGCCGCAGCGGTACACCCCGTTGTTGACGGTGGCGTACACCCGGTCGTTCAGCTCGTCGATCTGCGGCCGCAGGTCGGCGGGGTAGAGGTCGACGGAGGTGTCGGCCCACCGCTCGAACTGGGTGCCGAGGTCGATCGAGATGTCGGGGAAGTTGTTGCTGACGATGCGCCCGCTCTGGCGGTCCCAGAGCACGGGGACCGACACGTGCCCGTCGTACCCCGGATCGCTCGCCTCGTACGCCTCGCGCAGCAGGGTGAAGCCGTTGACCGGGTCGGCCGTGTGGCCGGGGCCCTCGCGGAACGCCCAGCCGCGCCCGTCGCGGACCGGGTCCACGACCGACATCGACACGACGTCCTCCAGCCCCTTGAGCGCCCGTACGATGATCGACCGGTGCGCCCAGGGGCAGGCCAGCGACACGTAGAGGTGGTAGCGGCCCGGCTCGGCCGGGTACCCGCTGCCGCCGTCGGCGCTCACGCGGTCGCGGAAGCCGTACGGCGGGCGGGTGAACGCGCCGGTCGCGCTGGTGGACTTCTTCAGGCCGTAGTCCCCGTGGACGGTGAAGTCCACCGGGCTCGCCACGGCCGCCGTATCTGTCACCGAGGTGCTCCTTCCTGGCCGGCACAGGGCCTCCCGCTCAGGACTACACCATCACCGCCCGGCTCGCGCGGCGGGGCCGCCTCCGGGCGGCGGCGGCGCGGGCGCAGCCCGAAGATCAGTCCGGCGACGACCAGCGCCGCGCCCGCGATCTCGGCGCCGTTGGGCCGGCCGGTGCCGAGGACGACGGTCCCGACGATGGCCCCGACCGGCAGGAAACCGGAGAACAGCCCCGCGCGCTCGGCCCCGAGGCGGGGCAGCGCGTCGTACCAGCAGAAGAACGCGAACGCGGTCACCACGACCGCCAGGTAGACCAGCGCCGTCGCCTCGCCCGCCGTGGGAACGCGCAGCGCCGCCCGTCCGTCCACCGCCACGCCCGCCACCAGCAGCAGCGGCACCGCGGCGATCGTCGCATACGCCGAGACGCGCACCGCGCCCAGGCGCGCCAGCAGGGGCACGGCGAGCAACGAGAACCCCACCTCGCACGCGAGCACGCCCAGAGCCAGCACGACGCCGAGGGGCGTGCCCCCGCCGAGCCCGGTGGCCACCCCTGCGCCGCCCGCCACGATCGCGGCCGCCGCCACCAGATGCGGGGAGGGCCGTCGCCGCTCCATGAGCGGCCCGGCGAGGGCGAGGACCACCGGCACGGTCGCGACGACCGTCCCCACGGTCGCGGGGTCGGCGTGCCGGGTGGACTCGATGATAAAAACGTTGAAGACGGCCAGCCCGACGACGGCCAGCAACGCGATCAGCCCCATCTCCCTGCCGGTCAGCCGCAGGTGGGGCAGCCCGCGCGCCCGCATGACCGCCAGCAGCACCAGCCCGCCCAGCGCGTAGCGCAGGGCCTGGCCGCCGTAGACGGGGTAGTGGTGCAACGCCGGGGACACCGCGGCCAGCGTCCCGACGCAGAACATCGCCGTCGCGGCGCCCGCCGCGCCCCGCGCCCGGCCCCACCGGCCGGCCGCCGCCCGCGCGCCGCCGGCTGGTCGGCCGTTCTGCTTCCGCGATTTCACCGGCCGGCCGTCGTGGTCGCGCGGTCCCACCGGCCGTTCGTCCTTGTTGCGTGGTCCTAGTAGCCGGCCGTCGTGCTTCCGCGGTCCCATGGCCACCGCGCTCCTCTCCCGCATCGCCGGGGCCCGTGCTCCACGGGTCCGGGCGGTCGGTGCTCTTCGTGGACGTTGTTCGGTCCGGTCAGCCTGCCAACGGAAGGGCCGGGTCAACAGGTCCAAACGCGTGCCAACCCGCAGGGCCAACGAATCACCGGCGCGGTCGGCGTGTCGGATCGGCGATGCGGAGAATGCCTCGATATCGTGACCTGTCACCCAGGTCGGCGGCCGGATCGGGCACCGTACCGCTCGAGTCGGCACGATCTACACCTGTGGTCTGGTGGAATAGCGTGCTGTGAGTGGTCAGACGTACCGGTTGGTGCGGCGGGGAAGCGCGGGGCAGGCGATGCCTCCTGCTCTCGACGAGCACCAGCGGGCGGTCGTGCGCCACCAGGGCGGCCCGCTGCTCGTGCTCGCGGGCCCCGGCACCGGCAAGACCACCACGATCGTCGAGAGCGTCGTCGACCGCGTCGAGCGGCGCGGCACCGACCCCGAGCGGGTGCTCGTCCTCACCTTCAGCCGCAAGGCCGCCGAAGAGCTGCGCGAGCGTATCACCGCGCGCATGCGCCGCACCACGAGAACGCCGCTCGCGCTCACCTTCCACAGCTACGCCTACGCCCTGCTGCGCCGCGAGGCCGTGCTCGCGGGCGACCCGCCACCCCGGCTGCTGACCGGCCCCGAACAGCTCCTGGAAATCCGCCGCCTGCTGCACGGCGAGCTGGAGGACGGCGCGGCGCAGTGGCCCTCCGGCATGCGCGAGGCGCTCAAGACGCGCGGGTTCGCCGAAGAGCTGCGCGACTTCCTCGCCCGCGCGGCCGAACGCGGCCTGGACGGCGACGACCTGGTCGTCCTCGGCCGCGAGCACGGCCGGCCCGACTGGGCGGCGGCCGGCCGGTTCGCCTACCGGTACGCCGACCGCTTCGACCTGGACCCCACCCCCGCCCTCGACTACGCCGAGCTGATCCGCGCCGCCGCCGGCCTGCTGAACGACGTGGAGGTGCGGCGGCGCGAGCGCGCGGCCTACGACGTCGTGTTCGTGGACGAGTACCAGGACACCGACCCCGCGCAGGAGTTCCTGCTGCGGCGCCTGGCCGGCGACGGCCGCGACCTGGTCGCCGTGGGCGACCCCGACCAGTCCATCTACGGCTTCCGCGGCGCCGACGTGCGCGGCATCCTCGGCTTCCCCGATCGGTTCCGCACCGCCGAGGGCCGCGAGGCGCCGGTCATCGCGCTGCGGGTGTGCCGCAGGAGCGGTCCCGATCTGCTCGCCGCCTCGCGCCGCGTCGCCGCCCGCCTGCCGGCCCCGCCCGCCGTCCCCGGCGCCGAGTCGCCGTCCTCGCCCGCGCGCTCGCGCGCTGACGGCCATCGCGAGCTCACCACCCCCGAGGGTGCCGACCCTGGCGAGGTCCGGGTGCTGCTGGCCGACAGCGAGAGCCAGGAGGCCGCCGTGGTGGCCGACACCCTGCGCCGCGCCCACCTCCTCGAAGGGGTGCCCTGGAGCCGCATGGCCGTCCTGGTGCGCTCGGCGAGCCGGCAGGTGCCCATGCTGCGCCGCGCGCTGCTCACCGCCGGAGTGCCGGTCGTGGTGGCCGGTGACGAGGCGCCGCTGGTCCAGCAGTCCGGCGTCCGGCCGCTGGTCACCCTGCTGCGCGTGGCGCTCCACCGCTCCGCGCTCGACGTCGCGACGGCCGAAGACCTGCTCACCGGCCCGGTCGGCGGCACCGACGCCATCGGCGTGCGGCGCCTGCGCCGTGCGCTGAGGGCCGCCGAGCTCGCGGCGGCCTCCGCGGACGACGGCACGCCGCAGCCGCCCCCGCGCTCGTCCGACGAGCTGCTGGTCGCGGCCCTGCGCGACGTCCGCGAGCTGGTCCCGGTCGAAGACCACGTCGCCGCCTGCGCCGAGCGCGTCGCCCGGCTGATCGCCGTCGCCCGCGAGGCGGTCCAGCGCGGCGACACCGCCGAGGAGGCTCTGTGGGCGGTCTGGCAGGCGTCCGGGCTGGGCGACGCCTGGACCGAGGCCAGCCTGGCCGGCGGCGCGCGGGGCGCCCAGGCCGACCGCGACCTCGACGCCGTGGTGGCGCTGTTCGACCAGGCCGCGCGGTTCGTCGACCGCCTCCCGCACGCCGGGCCCGAGGTCTTTTTGGACGACCTGTCCTCCCAGGAGATCCCCGGAGACACCCTGGCCGAGCACGCGCCCGACGGCGAGGCCGTCCGCGTCCTGACCGCCCACCGCTCCAAGGGCCTCGAGTGGGACATCGTGGTCGTCGCCGGCGTGCAGGAGGGCGTCTGGCCCGACCTGCGCCTGCGCGGGTCGCTGCTCGGCGTCCAGGAGATGGTCGAGCGGGCCGGCGGCTCCGCGCTCGACGGCGCCGACGCCGCCGGGGCCGCTCTGGCCTCCAAGCTGCTGGCCGAGGAGCGCCGGCTGTTCTACGTGGCCGCCACCCGGGCCCGCCGCCGGCTGGTCGTCACCGCCGTCGGCGGCGAGGACACCGACGAGCGGCCCTCGCGGTTCCTCACCGAGCTGCTGCCCGGGGCCGTCGAGGAGGCCGCCGTCGACGACCGCGCCCGCTGGCTCAGCATGTCCGCCCTGGTCGCCGACCTGCGGGCCGCCGTGTGCGACCCCGGCAGGCCCGAGCCGATGCGCCGCGCCGCCGCCGCCCACCTGGCCCGCCTGGCGCGGGCGGGCGTCCCGGGAGCCCACCCCGACGAGTGGTACGCGCTCACCCCGCTCTCGGACGACCGTCCGCTGAGCTGGCCGGAAAACGTCGTCCGGGTCTCCCCGTCCGCGGTGGAGAACTTCACCAAGTGCGGGCTGCGCTGGCTGCTCGAGACGGCCGTGGGCGCCTCGGGCACCGACATGTCGCGCAGCCTCGGCAGCGTCATCCACGCCATCGCCGTCCTCGCCGTCGCCGGGCAGGAGGGCGACACCCTGGGCAAGCGGCTGGACGAGGTCTGGGGCGACCTCGACTTCGGCGGAGTGTGGTTCAACCGCAAGCAGCGCCAGGTCGCCGAGCAGATGGTCGCCCGCTTCCTCGCCTGGCACGAGCAGAACCCCCGCGAGCTGGTCGCGGTCGAGGAGGCCTTCACCGCCGAGCTGTCCGACGGCGTGCACATCCGCGGCCGGGTCGACCGCGTCGAACGCGACGGCGAGGGCCGCGCCGTGATCATCGACATCAAGACCGGCACCACCAAGCCGTCCGACCAGGACCTCGACCGCCACCCCCAGCTCGGCGTCTACCAGCTCGCCACGCTGCTCGGGGCGTTCGAGCGCCACGGCATGACCGAGCCGGGCGGCGCCGCGCTCGTCCAGGTCGGCAAGGCCGCGGGCAAGGAGGCCAAGGAGCAGCGGCAGGGCGCGCTCGGCGACGACCCCGACCCCGGCTGGGCCAAGACGCTGGTCAGCACCGTCGCCACCGGCATGGCCTCCGGGGTGTTCACCGCCACGGTCAACGACGGGTGCCGAACCTGCGCCGCCAAGGCCAGCTGCCCCGTCAACGACGGCGGAGGCCAGGTGTGCTGACGCCCCCTCCCGACCCCTCCCCGCGCCCGTCCTCACCCGCAGCCGGGCCGGACGACACCAGGCCCGCGCTGATCAGCCCGGCCGAGCTGGCCGAGAAGCTCGGCATCCCGCCGCCCACGCCCGAGCAGGCCTCCGTCATCGAGGCGCCGCTCGAACCGACCGTCGTCGTCGCCGGCGCCGGGTCGGGCAAGAGCGAGACCATGGCCGGCCGGGTGGTCTGGCTGGTCGCCAACGGGCTGGTCCACCCCGAACACGTCCTCGGCCTCACCTTCACCCGCAAGGCCGCCGCCGAGCTGGCCGCCCGCGTGCGCAAGCGGCTCTCCCGGCTGGCCGAGGTCGGCCTGGCCCCGGCCGAGCTGCTGGAGGCCGAGCCGACCGTCTCGACCTACCACGCCTACGCCGCGCGGCTGGTCACCGACCACGCGCTGCGCGAGGCGATGGAGCCCACCATGCGCCTGGTCAGCCCGGCCGTCTCCTGGCAGATGGCGGCCCGGGTGGTCGGCCGGTACGACGGCCCGATGGACCGCGTCGACCTCGCCCCGCCCTCGGTCACCGCCGCGGTCCTCGATCTGGCCGGCGAGCTGTCGGAGCACCTGCGCTCCCCGGCGGAGGTCCGCGAGATCGGCCACTGGCTGGACGAGCGCTACGCCCGGCTCACCGGCCGCCCCACCCTGCCCCAGCGCCGGCCGGTCCGCACGCAGGACATCCGCGAGCAGTTCCTTCCCCTGGTCGAGGCGTACGAGCGCGAGAAGCGCCGGCGGGAGGTCATCGACTACGGCGACCAGATGGCGCTCGCTGCCCGCATCGCCGACCGCCACCCCGATGTCGGCATGATCGAGCGGGGCAGGTTCTCGGTGGTCCTGCTGGACGAGTACCAGGACACCAGCCACGCCCAGCTCGTCCTGCTGCGCGCCCTGTTCGGCGGCGGCCACCCGGTGACCGCCGTGGGCGACCCCTGCCAGTCGATCTACGGCTGGCGCGGCGCCTCCTCCGGCAACCTCAAGCGGTTCGTCCACGACTTCCCGACGGCCACCGGCCGGCCCGCCCCCGTGCGCAGGCTCTCGGTCAGCTTCCGCAACGGTGAGCGGGTGCTCGACGTCGCCGCCCGCGTGCAGGGCCCGCTGCGCGCCGAGGCCCGCGAGGTGCCCGTCCTGGTCCCCGGCGGCAACCGCGTCGCCCGCGGGCGGGTGGTGTGCGCCTTCCACGACACCGCCGAGGACGAGGCGGCGTGGATCGCCGACGGCGTGGCCCGCATGCTCGGCAGGGAGATCGCCCCGGACGGCCTGCCGTGGGGCGAGGGTGAGCGCGACAAGCTCCGCGACAAGCTCAAGCCGGGTGGCGCGTGGGGCGGGGCCATGGCCCTGCAGCCGCAGGACGTCGCGGTCCTGGCGCGCAAGCGGGCCCAGTTCCCCGTGCTGCGCCGGGCCCTTGAGGCGCGCGGCATCCCGGTCGAGGTCGTCGGGCTCGGCGGCCTGCTCACCGTCCCCGAGGTGGCCGACCTGGTGGCGACGCTCCGCGTCCTGTACGAGCCGACGGCGGGCGACGCGCTCGTCCGCCTGCTCGCCGGGCCGCGCTGGCGCATCGGCCCCGCCGACCTGAAGGTCCTCGGCGACCTGGCCAGAGAGCTGACCATGGCCACCCGCCGCGGGCCGGCGGCCGACGACCCGCTCGAACAGGTCGTCGTCGACATGCGCGAGGAGCGCGGCAGCCTGGTCGACGCCCTCGACGAGCTGGCCGACCGCTCCGAGTGGCTCGAACGCTTCTCCCCGCTCGCCCGCGCGCGGCTGCCGCGCCTGGCGCACGAGCTGCGCGTCCTGCGCGCCCACGCCGGGCAGCCGCTGCCCGACCTGATCGCCGAGATCGAGCGGCGCGTCGGCCTGGACGTCGAGGTGGCATCTCGCGGCGGCGGACCGCTGGCCGCCCGCGCCGACCTGGACGCCTTCCTCGACGCGGCCTCCCGGTTCGCCGGCGACGCCGAGGACCCGACCCTGGGCGCCTTCCTCGCCTACCTCAAGGCGGCCGAGTCGGAGGAGTTCGGCCTGGAGGCCGGGCGGGTGGGCGAAACCAACAGCGTCAAGCTCATGACCGTCCACGCCTCCAAGGGCCTGGAGTGGCCGGTCGTCATCGTGCCGGGGCTCTCGCAGCTCACCACCCAGCGCGGCGGCCTGGCCAAGGGCAGCGTCTTCCCGGCGACGCCGGCGACCAACTCCCGGTGGACGGAGAACCCCCGCAAGCTCCCCTACCCGCTGCGCGGCGACCGGGCCGACCTGCCGGCCCTGGAAGGGCTGGAGAAGGACGACCTGGCCGAGTTCGACGAGCGCTGCCGCGAGCGCGACCTGATGGAGGAGCGGCGGCTGGCTTACGTCGCCGTCACGCGGGCCCACTACCTGCTGATCGCCTCCGGGTACCGCTGGGGGTCGGCCGCCAGGCCGCTGGAGCCCTCCAGCTTCCTGCGGGAGGTCCGCGACTCCTGTGGGCAGGTGGCGTACTGGGCGCCGGACGTCGAGGAGGACGCCGCCAACCCCCTGCTGGCCGAGCCCGCTTCGGCCGCCTGGCCGGCCACCCCCGAGGGCGAGCGGTACGAGGCCGTCCGCACCGGCGCCGACATGGTCCTGGCCGCCCTCGCCGCCTCCCCGCACCACTCCTCGGGCGCGTCCCCCGGCCACCCGGCCTCCTCTGGCGTGTCTTCCGGCCACCCGGCCTCCTCTGGAGCATCCCGGGATCGTCCGGCCTCCTCAGGGGCATCCCCGGATCGTCCGGCCTCCTCAGGGGCATCCCCGGATCGTCCGGACTCCTCGGGGGCATCTCCGGATCGTCCGGCCTCCTCAGGGGCATCCCCGGATCGTCCGGACTCCTCGGGGGCATCTCCGGATCGTCCGGTCTCGTCCGGCGTGTCCTCGGACCACCCCGTGCTCTCGGGCGCGTCGCCTGATGGCCCGGCCTTCTCCAGCGGCTCCGAGTCGCCGGGCGGGCCCGCCGTCGCCGCGGGGGTGGGTGCTCCCGGCGGCCCTGCCTCGCCCCCGATGCCCCCGATGCCCCCGATGCTCCCGGCGGACGACTTCGCGTGGGAGGAGGTCCCCTGGGACGACGACGTCCCGGAGGACTTCCCCTGGGATGACCTGCCCCTCGACGACGCCGTCGCCGAGGATCTCCCGCCCCTGGAAGATCCCGCCGAGGATGACTTCTGGCCCGAGGTCCCCCCGCACACGACCTCCTGGGACGCCCCTCCGCCGCCGTCCCCGCGTCCCGGCGCCGTCCTGTCCGACGCGGCGTCCTCCGGCGGCGCCCGCTCGGACGAGACGTCCTCCGACGAAGCCTCCTCCGACGAAGCCTCCTCCGATGCGGCGTCCTCCGATGCGGCGTCCTCCGACGGCGTTCCCTCGGACCCGGCGCCTTCGGGGTCGGTGTCCTCCGACGCGGCGACCTCACGGGTGCCGTCGACGCCGTCGCTGGACGACCTTCCGCTGAAAGAGTGGGAGCGCGAGCGCGTCCGGGCCTGGGCGCGCGACACCGAGCTGCTGCTCCGCGAGCGCGAGCAGAGCAGGCGGCGCGGCGGCGCGGTCGTGGAGTTGCCCGCGCATCTGACGGTGTCCTCGCTGGTCACCCTGGCGGCCGACCCCGCGGCGCTGGCCCGCCAGATCCGCCGTCCGCTGCCCCACAAGCCCGCGCCGCTCGCGCGCAGGGGCACCGCCTTCCACCGCTGGCTGGAGGGACGGTGGGGGCAGCAGCGGCTGATCGACGACTTCGAGCTGCCCGGCGCCTCCGACGATCTGTCCGGCGTCGACGCCCAGCTCGCCGAGCTGCAGTCGCGGTTCGAGGAGAGCCCGTGGGCGGCTCTGGAGCCGGTCGACCTGGAGGTCCCCTTCGAGACGATGATCGCCGACCGGCTGGTGCGCGGCCGCATGGACGCGGTCTTCGCCGACGGCGACGGGTACGTGGTCGTCGACTGGAAGACCGGCGAGCGTCCGCGCGGCGGCGCAGCCAGGGCCGCCTCGGTGCAGCTCGCCGCCTACCGTCTGGCCTGGTCGCACCTCGCCGGAGTTCCCCTGGGGAAGGTCGGCGCCGCCTTCCACTACGTCAGGGCCAACCAGACCGTCCGCCCGGTGGACCTGCTCGACTCCGCCGGCCTGGTCCGCCTCATCGAGTCGGTTCCCATGGACGGGTGACGGCCGGGCCCCACCCGCTGCCGGTGTTCTCACCTGGTGTTCTCACTCGGGGCCGGAGCCGACCGGGGCGTCGAGCGAGAGCTCGTCTTTGGCCAGCAGCGAGAGCCAGCGCAGGGTCTCGCAGATCTGGCCGATGGGGAACTGGAACTCCGGGGCGTCCCCGGCCGGGCTGACCAGGAACGCGGTGCCCCACAGCCTCGTGCGCACCGTGACCTTCGCCCGTGCCTTCCCGTCCGGCCCGTAGACGGTCAGCTCGGGCGGATGGCAGGCACGTTGCGCCGGGATCGCCTCGGTGCCGATGGCCAGGCGCATGCTCATGAAGACGCGGCAGCGGACGCCTTCAGCGAGCAGGTGGCGGCGCAGGACCGTGAGCAGGCCGGCGTCGTCGGCCGCGCGCTTCTCGGAAACGGTGTCATCGGCGCTCATCGTCATCGGCCCGATCTCGATCGGTGACAGGAGCCTTGACCGGTGCCGAATCCGCTGTTCTCTGCGGTGTCCCGCATCCGCTTTCATCGTCTATTTCGGAGTTATGTGCTTTCTCGGACATAGCCCCGCCCTCTCTGCGGCGAATCCCCCTGGTGCCCATCCCCACTTGGCGTTCGATCCTTACCCCGTGGAAGGGAATGTTCGCAACAAACGTTCGCCGCTTTCCGCAGGAGAGCCGATCGGCCGCAATTGCGAGAAGGCGCCGAGGCTGCGGCAATTGCGGGAACGCCGTGAAGGGAGGGCGAAATCGCTATGCCTAATCGCTCGATTTCCCGGCAAGTCACGGAAATCGGAAAATCTGCTGACAAGGCGAGGGTGGAAGAGTCACGCGCGAGGGGCGCCGTACCAGCGCCAGGTGGCCGGACGCGGACGTCCGGGAAGCTCGCCGCGGCCGGTCGCCCACAGCAGGGTGGGCCAGGGCTCGGTGTCGTCCGGAGCGTCGGGGAACAGGCGGGCGAGGACGCGAACGCACAGGTCGGCGGGCGGTTCCCACGCGAGCCCGAGCCCGTCGACGACGTCGTGCACGTGGACCAGCGCCTCCACGACGCCCATCGCGGCGAACCCCTCGGGGTCGGACGCCCCGTACACGTGGTACGTCCGGGTGTGCGGCGGCTTGGTGCGCACGATGGCGGCGAGCAGCGCCCCGGTCGCCTCCAGCATCCGCAACAGCCCCTCCGGCCCCGCCTCGGGGTCGGAGCGGAAGGCGCTGGCCGGGCCGCCGGGCCTGCGGCTCTCCCAGACGAGCGGCAGGTGCCGGTCCACGAACGGCGTCCTGGGGCCCTGCCGGATGGCGTAGGAGAAGAAGTCGTCACTCAGATGCTGGATGGTCTCCCAGCGGTCCCACTCCAGCGAGCCGGCCCTCTGGCGCCAGGCGTCCTCCGGCACCCGCCGCAGGGTCTCCACGGCCATCAGGACGGTCCGGTCGAGATCGTCCGCCGTGACGGCCGGCGAGGACGAGGCGGAAGGAGGGACCGGCTCCGGGGACACCTCTGCGTCCGATGATCGCGACATGCCCTCGACCGTATCGCCCGCACCCGGGTATCCCGCTTGGCACCCCCGCTCCGTGCCCGTGGCGCGGTACGCGCGGCCCGGCATCCGTCGCGCGGGCAGGTATGCAGGCTCCGGCCGCAGGTCGCAGGTCCGTTCGCGATCAAGGAAGTCCTGTCCAGGGGTGTGGGAGGCGGGCGGTGGGTCAGGACGCCGACAGCGCCTGGTCCAGCCGGGTGGCGAAGGCCACGTGCTCGGAACCGAAGCCCCCGTGGTCGCCGGGGAACGCGACCGGCTCGGCGCCGAGGAGCCCGGCCAGCGCGGTGGTGGCCCGGTACGGCGGCTCACCTTGCGACGCCTCGCCCACGGCCGGCACCACCCGCACCCCCGACGCTCGCAGCGCGGCGACGTCGACCGCGTAACGGGAGAACCCCGGCACCTCGTAGCCGATGAAGAACGCGAAGTTCCTCCCCATGCGCTCCATCATCTCGGCCATCCCGGCGTCCATCCCCCTTCCGGGCCGTGCGCCGCCGCGGCGTCCCCCTCACCAGCGGCCTGTCCTCCGGACGCGCCGTCCGCGCCGTCCGCTCCGCCTCCGTCCACCCTCTGGGCCCCGTCCGCCCCGTCCGCCCTGTCCTCCTCGGACGGCTCTCCGCCGCCCATGCCCATCGCGGCGGAGAGCGCCTGACCCGCGGCCTCGATTTCGGAAATTCTCCTCCGGTTCAGGTGAGGTAGTGGAAGCCGGGCTTGGGGTGCATGAGGAAGTCGTGGTGGGAGATGGTCCAGGCGTAGGCGCCGGCCAGGCCGAAGGCCACGATGTCCCCGACGTTGACCGCCATGGGGATCTGGCGGGCGAAGACGTCCTTGGGGGTGCAGAGCTGGCCGACCACGGTGACCGGCTCGGCGGTCGCGCCCGTGCCGGGGCGGCCCGTCGCCAGCACGGCCAGCGGCTGGTCGTGGCCCTTGGCCGCCGGGGTGCGCAGGTGGTGGGTGCCGCCGGTGACCACGGCGAAGACCTCGCCGTGGACGCGCTTCACGTCGATCACCCTGGTGAGGTACCAGCCGCAGTACGCCGTCAGCGCCCGGCCGGGCTCGACGCGCAACAGCTCGCCAGGCTCGCGCAGCTCCGCGAGCCCCCGCCCGTAGGTCTCCCAGTCGAACAGCTCGGACGGGTCGTGGTACGACACGGCCATGCCGCCGCCGAGGTTGACCTCCACGGCCGGCGCGTCCTGGCCGAGGTCCCGGCTCGTCGGGAGATGCCCTTCGCCGGACAGGTCGCGGGCGAAGCCCAGGATCGCCTTGGCCAGGTCGAGCAGGTCGGGCGCGCGCAGGCCGCTGGCCAGGTGGGCGTGCAGGCCGCGCGGCCGCACCCTGTTCTGCCGGCGCAGCAGCGAAAGGCACTCCCGCACCCCGCCGGGGTCCATGCCGAACGGCGTCGCGCCGCCGCCCATGGCCAGTGCGGCGCCCTCGACCGGCACGGCCAGGTTCACCCGCAGCAGCGCGTCGGCCGGGGCTCCGGCCTCGATGAGCCGGCGCAGCTCGCCGGGGCTCTCGACGTGCAGGCGGTGGACGTCCAGGGCCAGCTCGGCGTCGGTCTTGCCCGGGCCGCCGAACGCGAGGCGGGCCCGCGGCAGCACCGAGCGGACGTGCGCGACCTCGCCGCCGGAGGACACCTCGAAGCCGTCGGCGTACGGGGCCAGGGTGCGCAGCAGGGCGGGGTCGGGGTTGGCCTTGACGGCGTAGTACAGCTCGACGTCCCGCAGGGCCGCCCGGACGGCGGCGGCGTGCCGGTCGAGCGCGGCCAGGTCGTACACATAGGCGGGCAGGGCGTCGGCGAGGCGTTCGGCGCGTTCGCGCACCCGGTCGGGGATGTTCACGCCGGCACCCCCGCGAACGGGTTGGCCACGGGGACGTACCCCGCGTCGCGGTCGGCCGAGCGGGCCCACCGGGTGGTCAGGTTGGCCTTGGCGGGCAGCGGGGCTCCGGCCAGCAGGTCGCGCAGGGGGAGCGGGAGCCGGCCGCGGCCGGCGTGGCGGGCGACGCGCCCCCGGGCGTCCGCCCACAGCTCGTGGAGCAGGTCGTCGCGGGCGTGCGGCGCGGCCGTTCCCGCGACGGTGGCGGCGATCTCGGGGAGGTGGTTCACCATGATGCAGTAGACCACGCGGTTCCAGCCGCGCGCGGCGTCGTAGGTGGCGGCCCTGGTGACCGGATCCGGAAGCCCGGACAGGTCGTGGCGGCCTTCGACCAGCTTGGTGCCCTCCATGTCCCGAAATATCGCTTCAATTGGCATGCCGTGGGCGTCGATGCCGACCAGGACGTTCTGCAGGTGGGGCTCCAGCACCACGCCGTGCCCGAAATAGGCGTCCAGAACCGGCAGCGCCACGTGATCCACGTACGCGCCCCACCACCGCACCGGCTCGCGCCGCAGCGCGGTCACCACCGCCGCCGGCTCCGGCGCCTCGCCCTCCGGGACGGCGCCCAGGGCCGCCAGGGTCCCGGCGAGGATCGGGGTGACCCCGGGACCGGCGACCTCCCACGGGCTGGACCGGACGATGACGCCCAGCCCCTCCAGCAGGCGCGTCCCGAGCAGCGCCGAGCGGTACCCCGGTTCGGGCAGCCAGCGGGTGCCGGGCAGGCGCCGCGCCAGGCCGGCGAACACCGGCGCGAGCCGGGCGCTCACCTCGGCCGCCGAGGCCAGCTCGTACCAGGCGTTCTTGCGCACGCAGTTGGTGATGCGCACGTCGAGGCTGAACTTCAGGCACTTGCCGATCGCCGGCTCGTACACCGTGCGCACCGAGGAGGTCGGGACCGCGGGCAGCGCGGCGTCCCCGAGGTCCACCAGCCGCCCGTCCGCGAACGGGGCGGCCAGCTCGGCGGCGAGCAGCTCGAGCTGCCACGGGTGGGCGGGGAGCAGCGTGTACCCGGGCGGCGCCTCGCCGAGCCCGTCGAGGGCCCCGGGGTCGCCGCCGGTCGCCAGCACGTCGTCCCGCACGCCCAGCAGCCGCAGCGGGAACGCGGCGTGCGCCTCCGGCGCGTACCGGGCCCACCCCGCGCCGCCTCTGGACTTGGGGGAGGGGTGGAACGGGTGCCCGAGCACCAGCGCCTGCTCCGAGGCCAGCCACGGATCTCGGGGAGGCTTCGCGCCGGCCCGCTCGCGCAGCATGACCGCGATGGCCGCACGGCTCGCGGCGACCTGCCCGGCGAACTCCTCGTTACGCCGGAGCACGGGCCGAGCCGCGACGCAGCCCTCCCCCCGACCGGCGGCGGAGTCCTCCCCCCGACCGGCCCCGAAGTCGCCCGCCCCACCGTCCCCCGAAGCCGTGCCCACCTCGCCCTCGACCGCGCGCATCTCCTCGGGTTCGCCCCCGACCGACTGCACCTTGCCCGGCTCAGTCCCACCTGGACGGGCCTCGCCTGGTTCGGCCTCGACCGGGCGGATCTCCTCGGCTTCGGCGTCGACCGTGCGGAGCTCGTCCCGTTCGACGTCGACCGGGGGGATCTCGCCGAGTTCGGCCTCGACCAGGCGGACGAGGTGGTCGGCCGACAGCGGGCGCCAGGCGCCGTGCCACAGCCGTTCGGCGTCGCCGTCGAAGCGCAGTGCGATCCCTCCGGAGGCCGGCACGCGGATGAGGGTGCCCGCCAGCCGCAGCAGCAGGTACGGCGCGGCGGCCCAGACCTGTCCGCGCGGTCCGGCGACCTCCCGCACGCAGCACCGCAGCAGCGCCGCCAGCGTCGCCCGCTCCGCGGCGCGCCGCCACGCCGGCTCGGCACCCTCGGCCTTCCCTGCGCCTTCCGCGTGGTCCGTGTTCCCCGCGCCCTCCGTCTCGCCCGCGTTGCCTGTTCCCTTCCTGTAAGTCGCGTGGCCCGCGTTCCCTGCGCCCTCGGCCGGATCCGTGCGCCTTGGGCCTTTCGCCGGATCCGTGTGCCCTGAGTCATTCGCCGGGTTCGCGTTCCTTACGCCTTCTGCGCCTTCTACGTGCTTCATGCCTGTCGCGTCGCCGGCGTCCGGGCCGAGGGCGGAGTCGCATACGACGCCGTTCAATGGTCGGCCTCTCGCCGGAGGTGGTGGCGCAGGTAGTTCGGCCCGCTGGCGCCGTAGTGCTTGTTGATGTCGGCCGAGACGATGCGCGATCGGGCCACCAGGGTTCCGGCGCTGACCATGGACTTGCCGACCAGGCGGGCGGCGTCCAGCGTGCGGGCGCGCAGCAGCCGCGCCACCGGGTCGCCGCCGTACTCGGCCAGCGCGCTCTCCAGCGCCGGCGCGACCAGCTCGCCGTGGCCCGCGCCGAACGCCACCGCGGCGGCGGCCAGGTGCAGGGTGATCGTGACGAACACGTCCGCGAGCGCGTGCGGGTCGCCGTTGAGCATGCGCGGGTCGGCGAACGCGGGGACCTCCAGCCCCGCCGCGAGCAGCCGTTCCGGGGAGGCGAGCAACCCGTCGTCGTCCTTGACCAGCAACCGCATCGCCGCGCCGGGCCCCGCGTCCTCGTCGAAGACCAGGGCGAGGTTCTGCTGGTGCGCCTCCAGCGCGACGCCATAGGTGACGAATAGGCGGACATTCCAGGTGAACAGCACGCGCAGGTAGTCGGCCAGCAACGCGGCCACCTCGCCGCCCCTGTAACGGGCGGCCAGTTGGTCGATCACCCGGCCGCCGCCGGGAAACGGCGCGGTCAGGGCGGCGACCGGGACGATCTCGCCGGGGGGCAGCCTGCGCAGCATCCAGCCGAGGTGGTCGTGCCCCGCGTGCGCATAGGTCTGCTCGTCGGCGACCAGCACGTCCAGGCCGTCCTCGCGGCGCAGGATCTCGCGCAGCAGCAGCTCCGCCCGCGCGCCGTCCTCCAGCGTGCCCGGTTTGATGGACCGCCGGTTGCGCGCGCCCAGCGTGCTCGTCGTCAGGGGCAGCTTGAGGTGCGTGCGCGGGTCCACCTCCACGGTGCGCATCGACAGCGTGGGACGCACCGCCAGGTACGGCTCGTCCAGGAGCAGCACACCGGGCATCGCGCGGACGGCGGCCACGGTCAGCGGGTGCACCGGGAAGCGCAGGTGCTCGGCGTCGTGCGCGGGCCACCACGCGGGAAGCGCGCCCATGGCCGCCGGCCTGGTCACCCGCTCGACCGGCACGACCGCCCAGCGCAGCGGGAAAATCGGCGCGAACTCGGGGGCGTAGGCGGCGACCTCGTCGTCGGCGAGGCCGAGGCGGGCGCGCGAGGTGGGGTAGACCGGATGGTCGGCGAACGCGGCGAGCGTCTCGTAAGCGACCGTCCGGCTGAAAGACGCCTCATCGCCGGCGTGGGCGGAGGCCGGCAGAACGGAGCGCAGGCGGGCCAGGATCTCGTCCCGGCGAGGGTCGTGCAGCTCGTACGCGCGCAGCGCCGCGCGGCACTCCGCGGCGAAGGCGGCCACGCCCTCCGCGTCCCCGGGCGCGGCGCTCTGGACGAGCGCGTCGAGCACCTCGGCCAGGGTCAGCGACTGCCCGCGGGCGACCTTGAAGTCCTGGTACAGATGGCCCGGTGTCAGGCGCACCCGCCGCCCGGAGGGCAGCACGAGCTGGACGCCGTCCTTGGTGCGGGTCATCCGGGAGGCCAGGCCGCCGTAGTCCTCGCGGACCAGCGCGTCCAGCACCCGGGCGGCCAGATACGGCTCGCGCGGCCCCGCGTCCCGCGCACCGCCGGGACCGTCCGTGCCATCCGGCGCACCCGCCCCGTCCTGGCCGTCCTGGCCGTCCTGGCCGCCATGGCCGCCATGGCCGCCATGGCCGTGCGGGGCGCGATGGTCACGGGAAGGCTCGCCGGGACGGAGGCCGGAGGAGGTCTCCTCGCGCTCGGCGGTGGCCCGGGTCACTCGACCACCCACGGGGCGCGGGCGCGGAAGGCCTCGATGGCGCGGTCGACAGCCTGCCTGCCGGACCCGACAGCGCGGAGTATGCCGAGGTAGTCCCGGTTGGTGTGGGTCGGCTCCACGACGTCCCCGGGCGCGCGCAACGCGCGGTGGCGCAGGCGCACGCCGCCGATGGTCTCGGCCACGTCGCCCGGCCCCGCCTTGACGACCCCTGCCCGCTCCGCGACCAGGCTCAGCGCCGCGCCGTGACCGGAGACCGGCGGCGGGGTCTGTGCGGGCTCGCCGAGGTGCACCCGCAGGATGTGCTCGAACAGCGGCACCCCGAGCAGGTCGGCGAGCAGGAAGCCGCAGGTGTCGCCGATGAGCCGGTAGTTGACCTCCACGATCCGCGGACCGCGGGCGGTGATGACGTACTCGGTGTGGCAGGCGCCGAACCCGGCGCCGATGGCGGCGAGCGCCCGCACGACATGCTCGCGCGGCCCCGCCTCGACCCCTTCCGCGACGGACCGTCCCCGCGGCGCGTCAAGGGTGGGTGGGACGCGGTGGCCCGAGCCCGCGTCAGGGGCGTTCGGGACGGACGGTCCCCGGGGCGGGTCAAGGGCGGTGGGGACGTGGTGGCCTGGGCCCGCGTCAGGGGCGTGCGGGGCGGGCCGGCCAGGGAGCGCTCGCGGGTCCCAGTCGAGGCGCTCTTCCACGAAGTGCGGGAGGGGGCCGAGGGTGGTGTGGAAGCCGCCGAGGACGTGGAGCGCGCGCCCGTCGCCGAGGGTCTCCAGGGTGTGCAGGGGGCCCTCCAGGTACTCCTCGATCACGAGCGCGGCCCCCGGGCGCCGCGCGCGGATGCCCGCGACCGTCGCGGCCAGCTCCTCCGCGCCGGCGGCCAGCACGACGTCCTCGCTGGCGACCCCCTCGCGCGGCTTGACCACGACCGGGTACGCCGGCGGATCCGGCACCGGCTCGCCGGGTGCCACCTGCGCGGACCACACCTGCTCCACCCCCGCGGCGGCGAGCCGGCGCCGCATGAGCGCCTTGTTCTTTGCGGTCAGGCAGGCGCGCCAGTCTTTGGCCGGCAGCCCGAAGTAGTCGGCGGCCAGCGCGGTCTCGGGCTGGATGTGGTCGGAGTCGGAGAAGATCGCGTCGGGCCGGCGGTGGCGGGCGATCGCGTCGATGACCGCGCGCGCGTCGCGCACGTCGGTGCGCAGGGCCTCCACCCCGGTGTACCGCTCGGGCCGGTCGGTGAGCAGCGTCACCTCACAGCCGAGCGCGCGGGCGGCCGGCAGGAATCCATCGGTGACCGAGTCGGTCGGGTTCAGCGCGGTGAGGTACAGCCGCACGCAGAGCACCCCCCGGAATCAGGTAAGCCTTACCTAACTTGACCGGGTGAATCCTAGCCTCACCGCGATATCACTCGCTGCTGGACATGCTAATCACGCCGAATGTCCGTGTTGTGACCGCCCACTGGGCATTTCGGTCCGCCATCTTCAGCGGCATAGGATGGACAACCTGCTGGGAGGGAGACGCACGTGGGAGAGATGTCGCAAGGCCGGCGGCTGCTCGGTCCCCTGCTTCTGGCGCGAGGAGGCGTCGACAGGTCCGCCCTGCACCGCAACGACGAGGCCTGGTTGAAGACCGCGTGGGCCGACCCCGCGACGCGCGTCCTGCTCATCAGCGACGGCAACACGCTGATCCGCCGCGACAACGGCACGGCGAACCTGGTGTTCGTGTCCCCGCACCAGGCGCCGCCCGGCGAGCGTTACCTGCTCGGCGTCGACCCCGGCGGCGTCGCCTACTTCGCCGTCGCGGTGGAGGGCGAGCTGCCGCTTCCCCCCTCCGCGCCGCTGCCCGAGGGCACCGAGGTCGCCGAGGCGATCCAGGACGTGCCCGACTGGGCCGACGTCGCCACCGAGGGGCTGCGCAAGGCGGGGGCCGCGCTCGGCGACCGCGACGCCGGCCTGCTGGTCAACGCCGTCGCGCTGGAGGCCTGGCACGCCACCCACGAGCACTGCCCGAGGTGTGGTGGCCGCACGAACATCATCAACGGCGGCCACATGCGGGTCTGCCCGAACGACGGCAGCCAGCACTTCCCCCGCGTCGACCCGGCGGTCATCATGCTCGTCCACGACGGCGACGACCGCTGCCTGCTGGCCCGCGGCCCGCAGTGGCCCGAGGGCCGCTTCTCGGTGCTGGCCGGCTTCGTCGAGCCCGGCGAGTCGCTCGAGCAGGCCGTCGCGCGCGAGGTGTTCGAGGAGGTCGGCGTCACCGTCGCCGAGCCCCGTTATCTGGGCAGCCAGCCGTGGCCGTTCCCGCGCAGCCTCATGCTCGGCTTCTTCGCCAGAGCCACGACCACCGAGATCACCCGCGACCCCGAAGAGATCGCCGAGGCGCTCTGGCTCACGCGCGCCGAGCTGGGCGCGGCCGTGGAGAACGGTGACATCCGGCTGCCGCCGGGGGTCTCCATCGCCCGCCGCCTCATCGAGACGTGGTACGGCTCCTACCTCCCGGGCGACTGGTAGCCGAGGAGGAAACGCCCGGTTGCGGCGGCCGGACGGGGGCGCCCGGCGGCGGAACATGGCAAACCATCACCGGGACGGAGGCCCCGCAGCGAAACGGGCAACCCGCGATGAGATGGGCAACCCGTCAGTGGGGCAGAGGCCCGTAACGAGACGGGGTAACCCCGATCAGACCGGCAACCCCTCGGCGAGACAGGGCAACCGTCAGCGGGACGGGCACTCGCAGCGAGACGCCGGCGAGCGGGCCGAGCCTGTCGCCGGCGGGCGCCGAGGGGGTCGCGTCAGGCCTTCGCCCGCGCGAGCAGCCCCTTGAGCTGGATGACCGAGGGGTTGGTCAGGGCGGTGCCGTCTTCGAGCACCACCGTGGGCACGACCTGGTTGCCGTTGTTGACGCTCTCCACGAACTTGGCCGCGTCCGGGTTGGCCTCGATGTCGATCTCCTGGAAGGAGATGCCCTCGCGCATGAGCTGGCCTTTGAGTCTCTTGCAGGGACCGCACCAGCTGGTGGTGTACACCTTGAGCGCCATAGCCTGATTTATCCCTTCATCGTCGGCATCACCTGGCAACACCGCCGCTCCCGCTGGTGTTCCCGGCGTCCGACGCCGCGTCAGTGCGCGCCGACCCGGCGCAGCGAAGGCAGGTGTCCGGACGCGACCGACTTGGGGCTGCTCGTCGGCCCCGGCGCGGCGGGCGCGGCCAGTTTGCCGGCGACCCACTCGCGGATCCCCTCGGCGACGCCGGGCTCGCGGTAGAGCGGCGCGCTGTGGAAGTACCCCGGCACGACGCGGATGTTCATCGCCACGCCCACCTGGTTGAGCTGCTCCTTCAGCAGCTCGCTCTGGTAGGCGGGCACGAACTCGTCCGAGGAGTGGACCGTGAGGACGGGGGCGTCGTGCGCGCTGGCGTGCCAGGGCACCTCCATGCTGGACCAGACCTTTGCGCAGGCGCCGGTGGGACGGCAGCCGCCGGCCAGCGCGATGGCGCTCTGGCGGAGCTTGCGCTGGTCGAAGTCCGCGCCCTCGTCGCCGTCGGAGTAGGCGGTGAGCGGGGAGATCACCGGCGAGATGCCGACGACGCCGCGCAGCCCGGGCAGGCCGTCCTTGTAGGTGCCGACCGCGGTGGCGAGGTGGCCGCCCGCCGAGAACCCGATGACGACATAGCGGTCGGGGTCGAAGGAGAAGAAGTCGGCGTGCCGGCGGGCGGTGGCGATGGCGGCCAGCGTGTCGGTGCGCTGCGCCGGCCAGGCGGCCTCCTGCGACAGCCGGTAGTTGAGGTTGAAGACGGTGTAACCCATCGCGGCGTACGAGCGGGTGACCTCGGTCATGTACTTCTTGTCGCCGCTGTTCCACCAGCCGCCGTGGATGACGAACACGCCCGGCCTGCGGCCGGCGTGCGGATCCCACCACACGTCCATGCGCTGGCGGGCCGACTGGCGGCCGTAGGAGTAGGTGCGCACGATGGTCGAGGCCAGCACGTCTTCGCCGGGAGCCTGGGTGGTGCTGGGGGACGGTGTCGGCGTGGTGGTCGCGCCGGCGGGCGACGCGGCCGCCGGCGCGAGGAGTACGGTGGCCAGAGCGAGCGATCCCACCGTTACCGCGCTTCTCACTGGACGTCTTCCTTCCCCGAAATCATCGGCTCCCATTGTGGAGCAAACCTCGCACTCGCGCACGTACGAGAGCCCCGAACGCGCACAGCCGAGAGCGTAGGGCACCAACCTGGGAGCGTTTTCAGGTTGTCCACATGCAGGCCGCGCGGGCGGCCGGCTGCTGGAAGGATGATGCCAGCACACCGTCCGCATCGCACGTTAGGAGGCCCAGTTTGGAGCGCGAAGACGCCCTCGCCGGGCTCGACCCGGAGCAGCGCGAGGTGGCCGAGGCGGTGCGGGGGCCGGTGTGCGTGCTCGCGGGCGCCGGCACCGGCAAGACCAGGGCGATCACCCACCGCATCGCCCACGCCGTCCGCTCCGGCGTCGTCGACGCACAGAGCGTGCTCGCTGTGACCTTCACCACGCGCGCCGCGGGCGAGCTCAAGCAGCGCCTGCGCGCACTCGGCGCGACCGGCGTCCAGGCGCGCACCTTCCACGCCGCCGCGCTGCGCCAGCTCACCTATTTCTGGCCACGCGTGATCGGCGGCGAGCCGCCGAGGGTCGTGGAGTCCAAGCTGCCTCTGCTGGTCGAGGCGTGCCGGGTGGCGCGGCGCACCCCCGACCGCGGCGAGCTGCGCGATGTCGCGGCCGAGATCGAGTGGGCCAAGGTCACCCAGGCGACCCCCGAGGAGTACGCCGCCCTCGCCGCCAAGGCCGGCCGCACGCCGCCGATCCCCGCCCAGGAGGTCGCCCATCTCTACGAGGCGTACGAGACGCTCCGGCGCCAGCGCCACCTGGTCGACTTCGAGACCATCCTCGAGCTCACCGCGGCGGTGATGACCGAGCACGAGGAGGTCGCCGCCGAGATCCGCCGTCAGTACCGCTACTTCGTGGTCGACGAGTACCAGGACGTCAACCCGCTGCAGAAGCTCCTGCTCGACACCTGGCTGGGCGGCCGCGACGACATCTGCGTGGTCGGCGACCCCAACCAGACCATCTACTCCTTCAGCGGCGCCACCCCGCGCTATCTGACCAACTTCGCCGTCGAGCACCCCTCTGCCACGGTGGTCAAGCTCGTGCGCGACTACCGCTCCACGCCGCAGGTCGTCGGGCTGGCCAACAGCCTGCTGGCCAAGGCGCGGACGCCGCACCGGCTCGAACTGGTCGCGCAGCGGCCCGACGGGCCGCGGCCGGTGTTCGCCCAGTGCGACGACGAGCCCGCCGAGGCCGCGGCGGTCGCCGCGCGGGTCAAAGAGCTCATCGCCCAGGGCGTGCCCACGCGCGAGATCGCCGTGCTCTTCCGGGTCAACGCCCAGTCCGAGCTGTACGAGCAGGCGTTCACCGACGCCGGCGTCCCCTATCTCCTGCGCGGCGCCGAGCGCTTCTTCGAGCGGCCCGAGGTCCGGCAGGCCGTCGTGCTGCTCCGGGGCGCCGCCCGCTCGGCCAACGACGAGCAGCCCCTCGCGCAGGCCGTCCACGACATCCTCGGCGGCATCGGGCTCACGGCCGAGGCCCCCGGCGGCGGCTCCGCCCGCGAGCGGTGGGAGTCGCTGAACGCGCTCGCCGAGCTGGCCGAGGACATGGCGGCCGAGGGCGGCGACCTCGCGCGCTTCGTCGCCGAGCTCGAGCGCCGCGCCACTGAGCAGCACGCCCCGCCGATCGAGGGGGTGACGCTCGCCTCCCTGCACGCCGCCAAGGGCCTCGAGTGGGACGCGGTCTTCCTGATCGGCCTCACCGACGGCATGCTGCCGATCGTCTACGCCGAGACCCCCGAGCAGATCGAGGAGGAGCGGCGCCTGCTCTACGTCGGCGTCACCCGCGCCCGGGCCCATCTGCACCTGTCCTGGGCCCTGGCCCGGTCGGCGGGCGGCCGCAAGGCGCGGCGCGCGTCCCGCTTCCTCGACGGCCTCACCGGCACGGCCGCCTCCGCCGCGCCCGGCCCGGCCCGGTCCGGCCCGCGTGAGCGCCGCGCCGCGCAGGCCCGCGTCGCCGTGCCGATCTCCTGCCGCGTCTGCGGCAAGACCCTCACCGTGGCCGCCGAGCAGAAGCTCGGCCGCTGCGCCACCTGTCCCGCCGACTATGACCAGGAGCTCCTCGAGCGGCTTAAGCTCTGGCGTACGAATGCGGCGAAAGAGGCCAAGGTGCCGACGTACGTCGTATTCACGGACGTTACGCTCCAGGCACTGGCCGAGCGGGTCCCCACCACCGAGGAGGACCTGCTCTCGATCGCCGGCATCGGACGCGTCAAGCTCGAGCGTTACGGCCAGGCCGTCCTGGACATCTGCCGCGGAGGGGAAGTGACGTGAACGAGGCGCTCAAGGAGGTCCTCGACCTGCTCGACCTGGAGCAGATCGAGCAGGACATCTTCCGGGGCAGAAGCCCGGAAGAGCGCATCCAGCGCGTCTTCGGCGGGCAGGTGGCGGCGCAGGCACTGGTCGCGGCCGGACGCACCGTGCCGGGCGACCGCACCGTGCACTCCCTGCACGCCTACTTCATCCGGCCCGGCGACCCGGCGGTCCCGATCGTCTTCAACGTCGAGCGGGTGCGCGACGGCCGCTCGTTCACCACCAGGCGGGTCGTCGCCATCCAGCACGGCAAGGCCATCTTCACCATGTCGGCGTCCTTCCACGTCCTGGAGGAGGGCATCGGCCACCAGGCGGCGTCCATGCCGTCGGTGCCCGACCCCGAGACGCTGCCGCTGTTCCAAGACCGCATGCTCGACCTCGTCGGCGACACCGAGCCGTGGCGGAGCTGGCTGGCCAAGCCGCGCCCGGTCGACGCCCGCTATGTCACGCCGCTCACCTGGGAGGCCTACCGCGACCCCTCCCTGCGCGGCTCAGAGACGCAGGTGTGGTTCCGGTACGACGCCGACCTGCCGGACGACCCGCTCCTGCACGTCGTGCTGGCCGCCTACGCCTCCGACTACACGCTGGTCGACACGGTGCTGCTCACGCACGGGCTCGCCTGGGGCGCCTCCAACCTCACCGGTGCGTCCCTCGACCACGCCATGTGGTTCCACCGGCCGCTCAAGGTCGACGACTGGGTGCTCTACGCCCAGGAGTCGCCGTGGTCGGGCAACGCCCGCGGCCTCGCCCAGGGGCAGATGTTCACCGCCTCCGGAGACCTCGCCGTGTCGGTCGTCCAAGAGTGCATGATCCGTGTAGCAAATCCGTGAAATAGCAGGTAGAAAATAAGTTGCCGGGCCCCTGGGTCCGCGTTTAGAGTCATGCACAAGCCGGTCGGACGATCCCCGTCCAACCCCGCAATCACCTGGGAGGTGAGCCTCGTGAAGCAGATTCTCATTCCGACTTGCGCCACGCCGTGGCTCGCTTCCCCGCGTGGCAGTGCCATGCGCGGTGCCGCCCCGGTCATGGGCGCCGCCCGCTTCACCGCCCCCGTCGCCACGCCGGCCGCCGTTCTCACGGTCGCAGGCCCGGCGAAACTCCGACAGGAGAAGACCGCCCGCATCCTGGCCGATGCGGCCGCCTTCGCCTATGGCACCACCGTCGTGATCGCCGAGCACGCGGCCGCCCTCGGGCGTCCGTTCGGCGACGAGCAGACCAGCAGCACCGCCAATGGTGGGGTGCAGGGTCCGCCACCCTGGAGGCACCCGGTCATAACCTGACCGGGAACAAAAAGCGCCTCCAGGCCGCGGATCCGTACCCAGGATCCGCGGCCTTCTTGTTTTCCAAGCCGCCAGATCCGACACCCCAAGAGGTAAACGACCAGATCAACCAGCAAACAGAGAGGTGACGCAGATGGCGGTTTGGACGACCATGGACCTGGTCGACGAAGCCGATATCCCGTGTCGTACCGACCCCGACCTGTGGTTCGCCGAGTCCCCTGAGGACGTCGAGTTCGCCAAGGCCCTCTGCGGAGGGTGCCCGATCCAGAAGGCCTGCCTCGCCCGCGCGCTGGAGCGCGAGGAGCCGTGGGGCGTCTGGGGCGGAGAGCTCGTCCTTCGCGGAGCCGTCGTTCCGAGGAAGAGGCCGCGGGGCCGCCCCCGCAAGACCCCGGTCGCAGCCTGACCCACCAGCACAGATCTTCCACACCAGACTTCATGACCCGAAAGGCCACCACGATGAGCTTCCTGCCTACCTGGAGCAGCGAGATCCCGTATATCCGCCAGGAACTGGTACGGGACCGAATACAGGCCCTGCACAACGAGGCCGAGCAGCAACGTCTCGTCCTTCGCCTCCAGCGTATCCGCCGGGCCCGCAAGCAGGCCGAACGCGCCTCCCTGCGGCTTAGGAACGCCTTGGCCCGCATGGCCTAGCGCGGTGACCGCACACGTTCACCGGGCGCGGCTCCTCACTCCGTCGTCACCGGGTCGGCGCGCCGTGATACGGCGACGCCGGCTACGACGCCCGACCTGGTGACCTTCATCACCGGCACAATCCTCGGGCGGCCGCTCCTCTCTCACCGGGCGGCCGCCCCTTCCGGGGGTGGGCTCTCACCTCCCACCCCCGCCCGGCCACTCGCCTCCCGCCGAGTGGCCGCGTCACCCGACCGGGTGACCCAGGGGCGGACCGGCCCGCACGGCCGGGTCCGCCCCTTTCGGTGTTCTCCGGATGACGGCCAGGTTCGCTCCTTTCGCCGTTCGCGGGGATGATGGGTACGCCCGCAAGCGGAGGGAAGAACGCCATGGTCCGCCAGGAAGGTCCCGCCACGGACGGCGCCGACCTCGCCGACCTCGCCGGGCTGCGGCGTAGGCTCGTCGAGCGGGTGCGCGAGCGCGGCGGGGTGCTCAGCGAGCCGGTGGCGGCCGCGCTGCGGTCGGTGCCGCGGCACCTGTTCGTGCCGGGCACGCCGCCGGAGGCCGCCTACCGCGACCTGCCCATCGTCACCAAGCGGGACGCCGACGGCCGGCCGATCAGCTCCTCCTCCCAGCCGACCATCATGGCGATCATGCTGGACCAGCTCGGGGTCGAGCCCGGCCACCGGGTGCTGGAGATCGGCGCGGGCACCGGGTACAACGCGGCGCTCATCGCCCACCTCGCCGGCCCCGGCGGTGCGGTGGTGAGCGTGGACATCGACCGGGACGTCGCCGACGCCGCGCGAGCACACCTGACGGCGGCCGGCCACCCAGGCGTGCGCGTGGTGTGCGGGGACGGAGCGCGGGGGTTCGCCGCGCAAGCTCCCTACGACCGGGTCATCGCCACGGTGGGGGTGTGGGACCTCGAACCCGCGTGGCTGGACCAGATCGCTTCCGGCGGGCGCGTCGTCGTCCCGCTCGACCTGCGCGGGGTCCAGTGCTCGGTGGCCCTGGAGCGTGCGGAGGGCCACTGGACCAGCCGCTCGATCCAGCCCTGCGGCTTCATGCGCATGCGCGGCCCGGCCGCCGGTCCCGAGCGGACGTACATGCTGGACCGGGACGCCCAGCTCATTCTGGAGTCGCCGGCCGGAGGTGACCTCGACGCCGCCGCGACCCGGGCCCTGCTGGCCGGCCCCGCCGCCGGACGCGAGACCGGTGTGACGGCGGGCACGGCGGAGGTCTGCGCCGGGTTCAACCTGTGGCTGGCGGTCCACGAGCCGCGCTGGTTCTCGCTGGCCGAGAGCGGCGCCTCCGGCCTGCTCGAACGGGCGCCGCTGGCGATGGAGGGGTACACGCTGACCTACGGCGTCCTCGGCGACGACGGCCTCGCGGTGCTGCGGCGCGGCGAGGGAGCCGACTCCTGCTTCGCCCTGGTCGTCGACGGCTACGGGCCCGCCCTCGCCGAGCCGGCCGAACGCCTCGCCGCGCACGTCCGCGAGTGGGACGCCGCGGGACGTCCGGCGACCGCCGACCTCCGCCTGGACGCCCACCCGAGGGACACCTCGGACGCCGCCCTGGACGGCCGAACGGTCATCGACAAGACTCACACCCGTCTCGCCCTCTCGTGGCCGAACCGGCTGTGAGGGGCGGGCTCGGCGGGTGAGGTCGGGTGGTACGGACGCCGTTGGTGGGGTGCCGGCATCGGAGGAACCTCACGAGCCATCGGTGAGGGGGAATCCGCGACCGAAGGCTCGTTCGACGGCGATGCGGGTAAGCCACCCGAGGGCCGCGGTGAACAACGGCGGCCACGCGACCGGCCCGAGGGAGTAGGCGATCAGCACCACGAGCGGGATCCACACGCGGTGCACGGCCTGGTAGAGCATGCCGGGCGGACGAACCCCCGCGAGCCGAGCCAGGTCGCACAGCACGAAGAACAACAGCGCGGCCGCGGTGGTGGGCAGGCCGTACTTGACGCTCTCGAAGACCGCGAACGCCGCCAGGAACAGCGCGAGCGCCCCCCATCCGATCTTCCGCGGCCGACCGCCGACCGGCGGGCCCGGTCGCGACACGTCATCGGGTGTGCGTTCAGTCGTCACACGCACAGCGTAGGAGGAGAGAGTAGGGAGAGGGAACGGGCAGTGCCCGGCACGATGACCGTCGTCAGCCCACTGGACCAGAGCTTCCAGCACGGAGGCTGCCGCGCACCTCGGATCGATACGGCTCTAGGCGGGAGGCGGGAGGGCCGTTGTCAGGGCAGTGGACGAGAGCCTCCAGCATGAAGGCCGCTGCGCGCCTCGGATCGGCACGGCCTTAGGCGGAGGCGGGAGGGCCGTCGGCGAAGCCGGGGACCCAGCGGACGACCTCGTCGCGGAAGCGGGCCGTGGCGCCGAGCTGGCACAGCACACCGATGCCGGCCGCGTGCACCCGGTTGATCAGTACGTAGGAGGGGGGCAGGTTGAGCTGGCGCACCACGTTGTTCGGCCGCAGGTCGGTGACCGTCGCGACCTGCCGCTGCAGCCACTCGCGGCTGAAGGTGAACTCCTCCACTCGGGTCGGCTCGACGTAGGGGGCGAGGAAGGCCCGCAGGGCCTCGACGTCGACCTCGATGTGGGGGCGAATGAACCCCTCGTCGCGCAGCCCCTGGACGACGGCGCGCATGTCGCCCTGGTTGAAGATGCGGGTGAGCGTGCCGAAGACCTCCGGATAGCCGTCGGGCATGCGGTTGACCGCTCCGAAGTCGAGCACGCCCAGCCGGCCGTCCGGCAGGACGCGGAAGTTGCCCGGGTGCGGGTCGGCGTGCAGCATGCCCGCGCGGGCGGGGGAGCTGAACAGGAACCGCACGAACAGCAGCCCGGCGCGGTCGCGCTGCTCCTTGGTGCCATCGGTGATGATCTTCGACAGCGGGGTGCCGTCCAGCCACTCGGTGACGATGATCTGCTCGTTCGCGGCGATGACATCCGGCACGAAGAAATCGGGGTCGCCGTGGTAGGCGGTGGCGAAGCCGTGCTGGGCCTCCGCCTCGCGCAGGTAGTCGAGCTCCTCGGTCACCCGCTCTCTCAGCTCGCCGAGTACGGCTTTGATGTCCAGCCCCGGAAGCAGAACCCCGAACAGCTTGCCCAACCGGGCAAGCTGGTTGAAGTCGGACAGCAGGGCCTTGCCTGCGCCCGGATACTGGATCTTGACGGCGACCTCGCGCCCGTCCTCCCAGACGGCCTTGTGCACCTGGCCGATGGAGGCGGCGGCCGTGGGAGCGTCATCGAAGCTCTGAAAGTGCCGCCGCCAGTCGTCGCCGAGCTGTTCGGCGAGGACGGCGTGCACCGTCGCGGCCGGCAGGGGCGGCGCGGCGTCCTGCAGCTTGGTGAGCGTGGCACGGTAGGGCCCGGCGATCTCGGGCGGCAGCGCCGCCTCGAAGATGGAAAGGGCTTGGCCGAGCTTCATGGCCCCGCCCTTGAGCTCGCCGAGGACGCGGAAGATCTGTTCGGAGGTGCGTTGCTGAATCTCCTGCGCCACGATCTCGGCGGACTTCCCGCCGATGCGCTTGCCCAGGCCCAAGGCGGTGCGGCCGGCGAACCCCAAGGGGAGCGTCGCCAGCTTGGCCGAACGCGTCACTGCGTGTTGGGGGAAGTCGCTCACGCGACCATTGTTAGCGGACCGAAGTGCTTTCGACTACAACGACATTGCGGATGGGCCTCCCACGACCGTTTTTTCCAACCCCAATCAGGCATTACGTCGACTGTGCAGTTCGTCACAGTGGGCTCCGCGCCGTCGACACAACCCAGTGCGTGACCGGCCGCATGCGCCGCGACCAGCGTTGACAGCACCGTGTCGCAGGCGATCTCACCGGCCGGGAACCCGCCCAGCCGGGCGCCGATCATGGGCCACGACGGGTCGCGGTCGCGGCGGATCAGCTCCAGGCAGCGCAGGCACGAGGTGACTCCGGGGATCACCAGCGGGCCGACCGAGCCGACGCCCTCCGCGGCGGTGGCCAGCAGGTGCGGGATGCCCAGCGCGACCAGCTCGTGCGCTATGAGGCCGTCCAGCGGGCCCACCGGCGCCAGGACGACCAGGTCGGGACGGCTGGCGCCGTCGGAGAGCTGGGAGGCGGTGCCGCCGGTCCAGGCGTTGACGCCCGGCGCCACCCGGCGCGCGGCGGCCACCGCGCCGTCCTCCCTGCGGTGGCCGGCGTCGGCGAACGACAGCCCGCCGGGGACGACGTCCTCGTGCCGGGCCGTGCCCGGATCGACCACGCACAGGTGCCCGACGCCCGAGGCGGCCAGCAGCACGGCGATCTGGGCGCCGACCCGCCCGGCGCCGTACACGCGGACGTGCGCCGCGCGGCGGCGTCCGAACGCCGACAGCCCGCCGTCGCCCGCGTCGGCGGGTGACAGCGACAGCGCGTCGAGGTCGGGCCCGAGCCGCGCGCGTTCGCCGGAGGTCAGGTCGCGCAGCGGCGCGGGCCGCGTGGCGGCGTCGTCCAGCACGCCGTGCTCGGACAGCAGGGCCACGACCCGCCGGACGGTGGCCTCGTCGAGGTCGCCGCGGGCGATCAGCTCCTCCAGCGTGCGCGTGCCGTCGAGGCCCTCGACGAAGCGGCGCACGCGCGGCTCCAGATCGGTGAGCACCACCGCGCGCGACGGATGGACGCCCAGCTGGAGGGTGCGGTCGTCACGGTGAAGACGGCGCAGGGCGGGCTTGAGCCGAGGCCGGACGGGTGGCGCGGGCGGCCGCCGGCGGGACGGGGGAGGGGGAGCGGCGGGGAACCGCGGAGAGGAGGTCACGATCGCGCAGCCTGCCACGGACACCGCCCCGCCCGGCGGCCGTTGTCCCCACCTGTGGATAAGTTCGGCGCGGATTCACCGTGGTCGGCGGCGGCATGTGGGACACATGAGGGCGCTGAGTTGACTGAACATCGGGCGAACGTTGATTGACCAGGGAAAACGTTGTTCACCCCCTGTGGAAATACGGCACTGTCGGCTACCGTGCATATGTGCCCCCCGAGACAGTCGAGGTCCGCCGGAGTGCACGCCGCCGGCGGACCGTATCCGCATATCGCGATGGAGACAAGACCATCGTGTTGCTGCCTGCCGGTCTGAGCCGCACCGACGAGGAACAATGGGTCCGGCGCATGCTCGATCGCCTCGCCGCCAAAGAGCAGCGCAGGCGCCCGAGCGACGACGACCTGCTCGAACGGGCCCGCGATCTCGCCGTGCGCTACCTGGACGGCAAGGCGGTGCCCTCGAGCGTGCGGTGGGCGGAGAACCAGCGGCACCGCTGGGGGTCGTGCACCCCCGACCACGGCACCATCCGGCTGTCGACGCGCCTGCGCGGCATGCCCGCCTGGGTCGTCGACTACGTCATCATGCACGAGCTGGTCCACCTGCTGGTGCCCAGCCACGGTCCCCGGTTCTGGGCCCTCGTCGAGCGCTATCCAAGGGCCGAACGGGCACGCGGGTTCCTGGAGGGGTACTCCATGGCGGCGAACGGTACGGTCGAGGAATGCTGAACCCGCGCGACGGCCGTTCCTCCACAGGGGTGGCGGCCACCGCTGGAGCCCGATGAGGCAGGCCGCGGTCCTGGTCACTCCGGCCATGGGCAAGGGCGCCCCGCCCGGCGTGGACTCCGGCGAGTTCCTGCTGGCACTGGCCGAGGACACCTACGAGATCGTCGCCGGGCTCGACCTGGTCGAGCCCGTCATCCTGGCCGCCGGCGTCGACGGGCTCGAGGACCTCGCCTGGCCCGGCACGCGGGTGATCGCGCTGCCCGACTCCGGCGGCGTCGCCGAGGCGTTCGCCGCGCTCGCGCCGTACGGCGAGGAGGCCGTCGTGATCAGCGGCGACGCCCCCGACCTGCCCCCGCTGCTGATCGGCAAGCTGTTCCGCGAACTCGGCCGCGCGCCCATCGCGGTCTGCCCGGCCGAGGGCGGCGGGGCCGTGGCGATGGCGGCCCGGCTGCCGTTCCCCGACTGGGCGAAGGCCGGGCTGGAGGAGGACGACGTGGTCGCGCGGCTGCGCGCGCAGGCGCCCGGCAGGCGGATGGTCGCCACCGGCCCCGGCTGGCACCGGCTGCGCGTCCCCGCGGACGTCGCCCGGCTGGACCCGGGCCTGGAAGGCTGGGACAACACCCGGGCCCTGCTCACCGGCCGATGACGGCCCCCCAAGCACCCCAGCGGTGAGGGCCGCCGGGCCGGCAGGCGGTCAGCCGGCGGCCGGCAGGGACAGCTCGGTGATGACCGCGCGGTGATCGGTGCGCGGGACGGTGTACACGTGGTAGCCGAGCACCGAGATGCGCCGGTCGGCGAGCACGTGGTCGATCGTGATCAGCGGCGGCAGCTTCTTGTTCGCCGGCCAGGTCGGAGTCAGGCCGCCCCCGGCGGTGTCGCCCGCGTCGCGGTACCCGCGCGCGACCACCTTGCGCATCTCGGCGTGGTCGAGGCTGGCGTTGAAGTCGCCCGCCAGGATGCGGAACGGCCCCGACGCCGGCCCCGCCGGCAGCGCGCGCAGCCCCTCGGTCCACTCGGTGACCTGCGGACCCAGCGGCGGCAGAGTGTGCACGTCGACGATCTGGACCTGCGCGCCGCCCGGCAGGGTGAGCTTGGCCGCCGGCATGTTGTGCCCGATGACCTGGAACAGACCGTCCAGGCGGGTGATCGGATGGCGGGAGAAGATGCCGCTGCCCGCCGCGCTCCACTCGTCCTGCAGGTAGCGATAGGGCATGAGGTCCTTCAGCCCCGCCGCGTCCAGGGCCTCCACGGCCCCCGGAGTGAGCTCCTGGGTGTTCAGGACGTCGGGGCGGTGGCGGCGCACCAGGTCCACGACGGTCCGGGCGTCGCCGTGGCCGAAGAACAGGTTCGACGTCATGATCGTGAACGGCACCCCGGAGGACGCCTGCGCGACCGGCGCGTCCCCGAACGCGCGAGGCAGCACGCTGACGCCGAGCGCGGCGGTCGTCGCCAGAGCCACCGCGGTCACGGCCTTCCTGCGCGACAGGACCCCGAGCAGGACCGGCAGGAGCGAGCCCGCCGCGGCGTACGGAGTCGCGGTCATGATCTGCGCCGGGAACGATCCACGCTCCAGGCCGCCGAGCCGCCACACGGCCCAGGCGGCGAACGGGGTCACCGCGAGCCAGGCGAGCTTCCCGGAAACGCGGAGGCGCCGGGACGGGGTCACGATCACGCCCCCCACCGGTGTGTCGGTCGTGATGTTCACCAGTCCCCCGGGCATGCTTCGGCAGTACTTCTAGAGCCTATCCAGCCTGTGTATGACCCGCGTGAAGACGCGGCGCGCGGACCTCGTGTCACCGGAGAGGCAGAGATCTCAGACGGGCCGCTGCGGGCTCGCGTCCAGCAGCAGCGCGCGGGCGCGGCGCGCGAGCCGGCGGGTCGCCTCGTCCGTCGGCTCGGGGATGTCCTCGACGGGCACCCAGCGAAGCTCCAGCGACTCCTCGCTGATCACGAACTCGGCGCCCGGCGGCGCCACGGCGCCGTACTCGACGTCCAGGTGCCAGCTGTGCGGGGGATGGCACCACACCCGGTGCCGGTCGAGCGCGAGCGGGCCGGGCAGGAGCCGCAGGCCCGCGATGCCGGACTCCTCCGTCGCCTCGCGCAGCGCGGCTTCCTCCAGCGACAGGTCGGCCGGCTCGCAGTGCCCGCCCATGGGCAGCCACATCCCGGCCTTCGGGTGCAAGGTGAGCAGCACCTTGCACCCGTCGTGCGAGAGCACCGCGGTGGTGGCCGTCAGGTGGCCCGGCGCGCACGAGCGCCACATGGCGTCGTCGTACCGGCCCAGGTGCGAGAGGAACTCCTCGCGGAGCGACTCCTCGCCGGCGGTCGGCGCGGACCAGCCGGACAGCGCGGCCAGCGCCCGCTCGTGGAGCGTCATCCCTCGCCGGGCCCCGCGGACCCGCGTTCAGGACCGGCCTCGCCGGGCTCTTCCCCGCCCGGACCGTCCTGCGGCGCCTGGTCCTCCTCGAACGCCGACAGGTCGAGCTTGGTGCCGCCGCGGACGAACGCCTCGGGGTCGTCCAGGTCTGCGGCGGCCGGCATCAGATCGGGGTGGGACCACACCGCGTCGCGCCCGTCGACGCCGCGGGCGGCGGCCAGGGCCTGCCACAGCGCGGCGGCCTCGCGCAGCCGGCGTGGACGCAGCTCAAGACCCACGAGCGTGGCGAAGGTGCGCTCGGCGGGCCCACCGGTCGCCCGGCGGCGGCGCATGGTCTCCGACAGGGCGGCGGCCGAGGGCAGCTTGCCTTCGGCGGCGGCGTCGACCACCGTGCCGACCCAGCCCTCGACCAGGGCGAGGATGGTCTCCAGCCGCGACAGCGCGACCTTCTGACGCTCGGTCTCCTCGGGCTTGAGCAGCGCGCCGCCGCTCAGAGCCTCCTGGATCTGCTCGGGGTTGCTGATGTCGAGCCCGCGGATCTGCTCCTCCAGGGCGGAGGTGTCCACGGTGATGCCCTTGGCGTACTCCTCGACGGCGCCGAACAGCTGGGTGCGCAACCACGGGACGTGCTGGAACAGCCGATGGTGCGCGGCCTCCCTGAGCGCCAGATAGAGGCGGATCTCCTCGGAGGGGATCTCCAGGCCGTGGCTGAAGGCGGCGATGCCGCCCGGCAGCAGCGCGGCGGTGTCCGACAACGGCAGCCCGATGTCGGAGGAGCCGATGACCTCGGGGGCCAGCGCGCCGAGGGCCTGGCCGATCTGGCTGCCGACCATCATGCCGCCCATCTGGCGCATCATGCCCATCAGCGGCCCAAGCTGCGCGGCCATCGCCTGGTCGCCGCCGAGCCCGCCGAGCCCGGCGCCGCCCAGAGCGCCGCCCATGGTGTCGACCATGCGCTCGGCGATCGGGTCGCACAGCTGCTTCCACACCGGGACGGTTTTCTCGATCCACTCCGAGCGGCTCCACGCCTCGGGCGCGGTCAGCCCGCTCGGCAGCTCGGTCACCTCGTTCAGCCAGAGGTCGGCGAGGCGGAGCGCGTCGACGATCTGGCGGCGCTCCCCCTCCATGACGCTCGGATCGCCTTCGGCGACCACGGCGTGGCGGGCGATGTTCTTGGCCATGTCCCAGTTGACGGGACCGGAGCCCGCCGGAGCCGAGAGCATGTCGGCGAACTGGCGCATGGCCGCGGCCATCTGCTCCGGATCGCCGAACATCGCGAACGGATTCTCGTTGGGGTCGTTTTCGCGACCTGGCAGGTCAGTCACCGCTCTACCTCGTGCAGGATGGAGGAGTCCACATCCGCCACGTTATCCGTCGCAGGGCGGATCAGTGCAAAGTGAGGACCTCGTGACTACCTCGAAACGCCTCCGCCCGCCGGTCGTCGCCGTCACGGGCGCGGCATCCGGTCTGGGGAGGGAGTTCCTCTCCCGGGTCGCCTCGTCTGCGGATTTCCGCCGCGTCGTGGCGATCGACGATCAGCGGGGGGACGTCGCGGACGTCACCTGGCGGGTGATCGACGTCCGAGATCCGCTCTTGGCGAACCGCATCTCCGACGTGGACGTGCTGGTGCACCTGGCCGCCGATTACCGGCTCGACTCCGACCCGGGCGAGCGCCGCGGGTACAACCTGCGGGCCGCCCAGACGGTGCTCACCGCCTCGGCCGCCGCGCGCGTCCGGCGGGTGGTCGTCGTGACCAGCGCCATGGTCTACGGGGCGGCGCCGGACAACCACGTCCCGCTGCCCGAGGACGCGCCGGTCGCCGCCGAGCCCGACTCCGGCGTCGTCGGCGACCACCTGGAGATCGAGGCGCTCGTGCGCCGCGCCCTGCGCAGCCACCCGGGCCTGGAGGTCACGGTGCTGCGGCCGGCCGCCGTCGTCGGCGCCGGTGTGGACACCGTGGTCACCCGCCACTTCGAGGCCCCCCGCCTGCTCACGGTCAAGGGCTCGGCCCCGCGCTGGCAGTTCTGCCACGTCGAAGACCTGGTCTCGGCGCTGGAGCTCGCGGCGCTCGGCCAGGTCTCGGGGGTGGTCACCGTGGGCAGCGACGGATGGCTGGAGATGGAGCAGGTCGAGGAGCTGTCGGGCCTGCGGCGTTTCGAGCTGCCCGCCGGGCTCACCTTCGGCACCGCCCAGCGCCTGCACCGGCTCGGCATCACCCCGGCTCCCGCGACCGACCTGCACTACGTCGTCTACCCGTGGGTGGTCGACTGCGCCTCCCTGCGCGCGGCCGGGTGGAAGCCCGCCTGGACCAACGAAGCGGCGTTCCAGCAGCTCCTGGAGCTGCGCGAGGGCCGCCACGCGGTCGTCGGCCGCCGCCTGCCGGGCAAGGAGGCCACCCTGACCGCCGCCGGGGCCACCGTCGCGGTCATCGGCACCGCCGCCATCGTCCGCCGGGCCCGCAGGCGCCGTCGCATCTGACCGTGCTTGCGTGGCTCGCCGCACTCGGCGGGCTCGGGGCGCGGCGGGGGCGGGAGAGACCGGATGTGGGGGGCGACACAGTAGGCTTCGAGGGGTGACCGCCATTCGTTTGCTGGGCATTCGGGACACTCCGCTGTCGGTGGAAGAGGTGCTCGCCGCCGTCGGCGACCACGGGGCCGGGGGGACGACGCTCTTCGTCGGCACCGTGCGCGATCATGACAACGGCAAGCCGGTGACCCTGCTGTCGTACTCGGCGCATCCGACGGCCGAGGCCGAGCTGCGCCGCGTGGCGGAGAAGGTCGCCGCGGACTTCCCGGTCACGGCGCTCGCGGCCGTCCACCGGGTCGGCGAGCTCAAGCTCGGCGACGCCGCGGTGATCGTCGCGGTGGCCGCCGCGCATCGGGGCGAGGCGTTCGAGGCATCCCGCCGCCTGATCGACGACCTGAAGAGCGAGGTCCCGATCTGGAAGCACCAGGTGTTCACCGACGGCTCCACCGAGTGGGTCGGCGCCGGCGGGTGATCCGCCCCGCCGGGAAGCTGCGATTGACCTGGATGTCCGCCCTGTGTGTGTCCGCGTAACCACGGACGTGGTAAGCGCATAGAGTTGCCACCATGTCCCGACGACGTCTGACGTTGATGATGGCGGGCGTCCTCACGCTCGTGCTGGGTGGGGCGGGCGCGCTGCTTCCGGTGCCGTACGTCGCGCTGAGCCCGGGCCCGACCGAGAACACCCTCGGCGACGTGAAGGGCAAGCCGGTCATCAGCATCTCGGGCCACCAGACCTACCCGACCTCGGGCAAGCTCAGCCTGGTCACCGTCGCCTACCAGGGCGGTCCCGACGCGCACATCGACCTGCTCACGGCCCTGCGCGGCTGGATGGACCCGACGGTCGCCGTCGTCCCGGAAGAGACGATCTTCCCCAAGACGGTGTCGGTCAAAGAGGTCGAGCAGCAGAACACCCAGGAGATGAGCAGCTCCCAGCAGGACGCCACCGCGGCGGCGCTGAACGAGCTGAAGATCCCGGTCGGCTACCTCGTGGCCGTGGCCAGCGCCCAGAAGGGCAGGCCCGCCGACGGCAAGCTGCGCGCGGGGGACGGCATAGCGACGGTCGACGGCACTCCGGTGCGCACCGTCGACGAGGTCGGGGCGCTGGTCCGCAAGCACAAGACGGGCGAGCAGGTCGACTTCGGCATCGTGCGCGACGGCAAGCCGATGAACGTCCAGGTCGGCACCGTCGCAGGCAAGGACGGCCCCATCGTCGGGGTGATGATGGGCGGCACGCGCTACAAGTTCCCGTTCGAGGTCACCGTCAACGTCGGCGACGTCGGCGGGCCGAGCGCCGGGCTGATGTTCTCGCTCGGCATCTACGACAAGCTCACGCCCGGCGAGCTCACCGGCGGCAAGTCGATCGCCGGCACCGGCACGATCACGCCGGACGGCAAGGTCGGCCCGATCGGGGGCATCCAGCAGAAGATGGTCGGCGCCCGCGACGCCGGCGCGACGGTCTTCCTGACCCCCGCCGACAACTGCGACGACGCCGTTCCCGCCGTGCCCAAGGGTCTGCGCCTGGTCAAGGTCTCCACCATGCACGAGGCCGTCCAGGCGATCGAGGCGTTGCGCACGGGTTCCGGGCCGGTGCCGAGGTGCTCGTCCCGATGACGCCGTGGCCGACGTGATCGCCGCACGCGACCGCGCCGCGGGGAACCCGCCGCCCGTCCGGGGCGTTGGGTCACGTGGACACGCGCGTCTCATCCAGCGGCGCCGCACGATCTCCGACCCTGCCCGCGGGCGGCCTTCGATGTGGGGCGTCCGCCGGCGAACCCGGCGCACGTTGTGCCCCGGCGGTGCCCAGGGCTCAGAGCGTGACCGCGCCATCACCGGTGTAGGTTGCCAAGACACGGACCGTTACTCGTGAAATCTAGGGGTGGGCCTTGACCTTCCGGAACCCCGGCGCGGGTCGGGCGATGCGTTTGCCCCGCCGGCCGCGGCTTCTCGTGCCCGTCGCGATCACTCTGGTCGCGATCGTCATCTTCTTCTTCGTCTTCGCCGGCATCTTCACCGACTGGCTGTGGTTCGACTCGGTCGGCTACACCACGGTGTTCTCGACGATGCTGGTGACCCAGTTGCTGCTGTTCGTCTTCGGCGCACTGCTGATGGGCGGCATTGTCGGCGGGAACATCCTCATCGCCTTCCGGTCGCGGCCGCTGTTCGGCATCGGCATGTTCGGCGGCTCCGCGCAGGGTGCCGACCGCTACCGCGCGGCGCTCGACCCGCACCGCAAGATGATCTTCATCGTCGGGCTGGCGGTCCTGGGCCTGTTCACCGGGTCCTCCACCGCCGGCCAGTGGAAGACCTGGCTCCTGTTCATCAACGGGACGCCGTTCGACAAGGTCGACCCGCTGTTCAAGATGGACGTCTCGTTCTTCATGTTCACCTATCCGTTCATCCGGATGGTGCTGAACTTCCTGTTCACGGCGGTGATCATCTCGATCATCGCCGCGGCGATCGTCCACTACCTGTACGGCGGCTTCCGGCTCAACTCGCCCGGCCTGCACGCCACGCGCGCCGCCCGTGTCCACCTCTCGGTGCTGGTCGGCCTGTTCGTGCTGCTGAAGGCCGTGGCCTACTGGGTCGACCGTTACGGGCTGGTCTTCTCCGACCGCGGCAAGGTGTTCGGCGCCTCCTACACCGACGTGAACGCCGTGCTCCCCGCCAAGAGCATCCTGGCGATCATCGCGCTGATCTGCGCCGTGCTCTTCTTCGCCGGCGTCATCCGCCCCGGCGGCATGCTGCCGGGCGTCGGCCTCGGCCTCCTGGTGCTGTCGGCCGTCCTGGTCGGCGGTGTCTACCCGGTCCTGGTCGAGCAGTTCCAGGTCAAGCCGAACCAGCAGAGCAAAGAGCGGCAGTTCATCGACAGCAACATCAGGGCCACCCGAGATGCCTACGGCGTGGCCTCCACCGAGGTCACGCCGTACAGCGCCAAGACGCAGGGCAGCCAGCAGGAGATCGCGAGCGAGGCCTCCACGATCCCGGGCGTCCGCCTGCTCGACCCGACGGTGCTGCCCGCGACCTACGAGCAGCTCCAGCAGATCAAGGGCTACTACCAGTTCCCCGAGTCGCTCGACGTCGACCGGTACACCATCGACGGGGTGTCGCGCGACACGGTCGTCGCGGTGCGCGAGATCGGCCGGCCGCCCGACCGCAACTGGATCAACGACCACCTGGTCTACACCCACGGCTTCGGCTTCGTCGCCAGCCCTGGCAGCAAGACCGACCCGCAGGGCAACCCCGACTTCCTGGTCAAGGACATCCCGCCGACCAACGGCCTCGGCTCGTTCGAGCCGCGCATCTACTTCGGCGAGCACTCTCCCGACTACTCGATCGTCGGCGGCGGCAAGAACATCGAGCTCGACTATCCCGAGCAGAGCGGCAACGGCCAGGGCAGCGGCCAGGTGAACACCACCTACCGCGGCAAGGGCGGCGTGCCCATCGGCAACTTCTTCACCCGCATGCTCTACGCCGCCAAGTACGGCGAGACCAACATGCTCCTGTCGTCCAGCATCAACGACCAGTCCCGCATCCTGTACAACCGCGACCCGAGGTCGCGGGTCCAGCAGGTCGCCCCGTTCCTCACCCTGGACGGCGACCCGTACCCCGCGATCGTCAACAACCGCGTCCAGTGGATCATCGACGGGTACACCATGTCGGAGGACTACCCCTACTCCCAGCGCCGCAGCTTCGGCGACATGACCCGCGACACCTCCACCGACCGGTTCCTGACGCCGCAGCAGCCCCGCGACCAGATCAACTACATCCGCAACTCGGTCAAGGCGACGGTGGACGCCTACGACGGCACCGTCACGCTGTACAGCTGGGACGACAACGACCCGCTGCTCAGGACCTGGGAGAAGGCCTTCGGCGGCGTCATCCAGCCCAAGTCGAAGATCCCTCCGGAGCTGATGGACCACCTGCGCTACCCGGAAGACCTCTTCAAGGTGCAGCGCGACGTCCTCGGCCAGTACCACGTGACCAACCCCGACGCCTTCTACGGCGGCCAGGACTTCTGGAAGGTCCCCGAGGACCCGGCCAGTTCCAAGACCAAGCAGCCGCCGTACTACGTGACGATGCGGATGCCGAACGAGACCGATCCGAAGTTCTCGCTGACCACCACCATGGTGCCCAACAACCGGGACAACCTGGCGGCGTTCATGTCGGTGGACGCGACGGGCGGTGCGGACACCAAGATCCGCATCCTGCAACTCCCCAGTGAGACGACGATCCGCGGTCCCAAACAGGCGCAGAACGCCTTCGACACCAAGGCTGCGAGCGTCCTCAACGATCTGCGCATCGGCGGCACCACCGAGACGCTGAACGGCAACCTGCTCACGCTGCCGTTCGGCGGTGGCCTGCTGTACGTCCAGCCGGTCTACGTCCAGCCGAAGGTGCAGAACTCCGCGCGCTACCCGACCCTGTTCCGCGTGCTGGTGATGTTCGGCAACGACGTCGGCGTCGGCAACACGCTCAAGGACGCGCTGGACCAGGTCTTCGGGCAGAGCGCGCAGACGCCGTCCAACCCGACGACGCCCGGCGAGCCGCAGACGAGCGTGGTCACGACCGACCTCGCCACCGCCTACAACAACGCCCAGAAGGCCTACGACGACGGCCAGAAGGCCATCAAGAGCGGCGACTTCGCGGCGTACGGCGAGGCGCAGAAGCGGCTCGCCGACGCACTGAAGCAGCTGCAGTCGGCACTGGACAAGCAGAAGGCCGCCACGCCGGCGGCCTCTCCGTCCGCGTCCCCGTCGGCGACCACCACACCCAACCCCGCGTCGGTCTCGGCCACGCCGACACCGAGCGCCTCACCCGCGCCGAGTTCGTAGCCCGCTCTCGGGCCGGGGGCCGCGAGGCTCCCGGCCCGAGACCGGCGAGGCGCGACGATTTGCCAGTGCTCTTCACGGCCGATAGTCTCTTCAATGCAAGCCGACGCGGGGTGGAGCAGCTCGGTAGCTCGCTGGGCTCATAACCCAGAGGTCGTAGGTTCAAATCCTACCCCCGCTACCACGAAGGCCCTGGTCACAGAGATGTGACCAGGGCCTTTCCCGTTTCCCGGCCTCACCGGCTCCCCGCGGCGGCGGCTTTCACACCAGCCGGGCGCCCTGCGCGGGCTTTCACACCAGCCGGGCGCCCTGCGCGGCGAACATCGCCACATCGATCACCGCCACCACGACGGTCACCGCGAAGGCCGCCCGTCGCAGGTTCCCCCGCGCGGCCGCCAGGCCGCCTCCCAGGGCCAGCACGACGGCGGCCAGCCCCGCCACGGCGGGCGCGCCGGCATGTCCGCCCGGACCGAGGGCGATGACGACCGACGCGGCCACGAGCAGGACGGCGGCGCCGACGCGGGCGCCGGTGGCCCCGAGGCGCTGCGGCAGACCGCGCACGCCGAGGGCGAGGTCGTCCGGCAGGTCGGGGATCACGTTGGCGAAGTGGGCGCCCATGCCGAGCAGCGCCCCGGCCGCCATGGCCCACGCGGCCGGCCACGGGTGCCCGGGCAGCCCGAGGGTGATGAACGCCGGGAGCAGCCCGAAGGCGGCGGCGAAGGGGAGCGGCGAGGCCGCCGTGGCCTTGAGCCGCAGGTTGTACAGCCAGCCACACGCCACGGCGGCCAGGTGTACGAGCCCGGCCGCGAGGCCGTTCGCCAGCGACAGCGGCACGCACGCCGCCAGGGCCACGAACGCGGCGCGGGCGACGGTACGCGGCGCCAGGCCCCCGCCTGTCCCGTCCGGAGTGCCGGGCCCGGCGGCGAGCGGCTTGTCGGCCCGGCCGATGGCCTGGTCGCGCCTCCGGTCGATCCAGTCGTTGCTCCAGCCGATCGACAGCTGACCGCTGAGCACCGCCGCACCGGCGAGCAGGGTGCCGCCGGCGCCCCTGCCGACGCCGGCCGCGAGGGCCGAGCCCATCGCCGTGACGACCACGGTGGGCCCCGGATGGCTGGCCCGGATCAGCGCGAGCATGTGATCTCCCTGCTTCCCCGCCGCCCACGCCGCTTCCGCGGCGCGAACGGCGCAATCGAACCTGTGATCGAACGCTGTCGGCCCTCTCGGATAGTCTGCCGCTATGCGGATCGCGGTGACGGCGGACGCGGAGGGCGGCACGCTGCGGCCCTCGGGGGAGCATGCCAGGCGGGTGGGCGATCTCGCACGGGCCGTCGGCGATCTCGAGCGCTCCGCGCGCCCCCGGTGGGTCTGGGCCGACACGCGCGCCCTGTACCCTCCGCTGATCGCCAAGGGGGTCCGGGTGGCGCGCTGCCACGACGTCACCCTCACCGAGTCACTACTGCTCGCCCACGAGGGCAGGTACGGCGAGCCCAGGTCGGCGCAGGCCGCCTACGCGCGGCTGCGCGGCCTGCCGGTGCCCGTGGACGAGGCCGGTCCGCACGCCGTCCAGGACACGCTCTTCGAGCCCGAGCCGGCCGAGGTCGACGTGAGCGAGGTGTACGCCGACCAGCTCAGGCGCATCGAGGCCGCCGAGCATCCAGGCCGGTTCCGCCTGCTCGTCGCCGCCGAGTCCGCCGGGGCGCTGATCGCGGCCGAGATGAGCCACGACGGCATGCCCTGGCGCGAAGACCTGCACGATGAGCTGCTGAGCGAACTGCTCGGCCCGAAGCCCGTGCACGGCATGCGCCCGGCCAAGCTCCAGGCCCTCGCCGACCAGGTGAGCGCGGCTTTCGGGCAGACGGTCAACCCCGACTCGCCGCAGCAGATCGTCAAGGCGTTCAAGTCGGCCGGCCTCAGCGTCGCCTCGACCAGGTCCCATGTGCTCAAGCAGGTCGACCACCCGGCGGTCGCGCCCCTGCTCGCCTACAAGGAACTCGCGCGGCTGCACAGCGCCCACGGCTGGACATGGGCCCACCAATGGGTCCGCCGCCACCGGCTCCATCCCGAGTACGTCGTCGCGGGGGTGGTCTCGGGCCGCTGGGCGACCAGCGGCGGCGGGGCGTTGCAGATCCCCAAGGTGATGCGCCGGGTGGTGGTCGCCGACGAGGGGTGGAGGCTGGTCGTGGCCGACGCGGCGCAGCTCGAGCCCCGGGTGCTGGCGGCGATGGCCGGTGATCGCGGTCTGGCCCGCGCGGCCGGCGAGATCGACCTGTACGCGGCCCTCGCGCAGGCGTTCGGCGGAGCCCGCGACAACGCCAAGATCGCCATGCTGTCCGCGATGTACGGGGGCACCAGCGGCGACGCCGCGAAGCTGTTGCCCATCATGCGGCAGCGGTTCCCGCTCGCCTACGCCTTCGTCGAGGAGGCCGCCAAGGCCGGGGAGGACGGCCGGCTGGTGCGGTCCTGGCTCGGGCGCACGTGCCCGCCGCCGTCGGCGCACTGGCTGAACCTGGTCTCCGGGCCCGAGGGCGGCCGCGCGGCCCGCGACCGCGGGCGCTTCACCCGCAACTTCGTCGTGCAGGCGACAGCGGCCGAGTGGGCCCTCACGCTGATGGCGTTGCTGCGGGGGCTGCTGCCGTCCCCCGCGAGGCTGGTGTTCTTCCAGCACGACGAGGTGATGGTCCACTGCCCCGAAGAGGTCGTGCAGGAGGTGTCGGCGGCGGTGAGCCGGGCGGCGGAGGAGGCCACCCGGCTGCTGTTCGGCCAGACGCCCGTGCGCATTCCAATGGAGGCCGTAGCGGTCTCCTGCTACGCCGACGCCAAATAGCTCACGCCCGCTCGCGCTCGGCCCACGCGGTGGCCCTGATCAGCGACAACGACTTGCGACCCGCCCAGCCGAGCAGGCAGACGCTGAAGACGATCTGGATGGCACGCAGCCACCCGGGCGTGGCCGTGGCGGCGAAGACCACCACGCCCAGCCAGAGCATGCCGAACACCGCTACCAAGGTGACAGCCGCCCAGTTCAGCCCCCGCATCAACATGGGGGAAGTCTCCCAGGGCGACTCTCATGTCACGGCAAAGCCAGTCATCTCGACACGTGAGCTTGCTGTGCCGATTTGGCGTGGAATATCGATCAGCGAGGCAGCCTGCGGGCGGTGCCCCCGCACCGGCGCATCCGAGCGCTCGCCCGGGGGCGGCTCGCCGGCCGCTGCTCAAGGTTGGCGAGCAGGGCCTCCGCCGACCGGACGTCCGACAGGATGCGCAGGACCTCCTCGTCGCCGTCGGGAAGCTGTCCCTTCTTGCCCAACTCGTGCCGCAGGAATGTCAACGGGTCGGCGTCCCCGATCGCCTCCGCGGCGACGGTCGCCCGAGCGGCCGTCAGCAGGCCAAGGTAGTGGGCGCGAAGCGTCGCCTCGCGCAGTCGCGCCTGCTCCAAGTCGTCGAGCAGGGTGCCGGCGATCTGCAGGAGATCGTCGGAGCCGCCCTTCTCGGCCGCGATGTGAGCACGGATGTCGTCGAACTCCGACCGCGTCATGATGACCACCTCCACGGGCGGGGTCCCGGGCGCCGGGGTGGCGCCGAGGGAGTCCCGCACCCTCTTCGTAACGTGTGGCGATTGCGGATGACTTGCCGACGGGTTGCCCCGGCGCGAATCGCTCGCTGTTTGGGATGGCTGAGAGGCGGGAAAGGTTTACCGACTATCAAAGTGGCCTCGGGCACTCCTGGGATGCTGCTAGAGTTTCCCCTCGTTGGGCGGCGATCAGGCCCCGAGAGATCCAAAAAATCTTCCGGATGACTGGCTGTGCCCGCAATCCTCTTGCTGTCCGGTTCCTCCCGGTTGATGCCTGGAAGTTGCATCTGTCCGGTTGGCCTGGTAAACTCGAGGGGTTGCCCTGGGAACGGGGTGGCGAATTTTAGCAGGTTTCGATGATTGACGGCAGATCGGTTGATTTGACGGAGATCGTCGGAAACTGGTAAAGTTTAAGAACACGAGATGAACGCCCCAGTCGGGGGTCGGGTCCTTGGGGGTCTGGTTTCCGGTGGTGTACGCGTCCGTTTCTTGAGAACTCAACAGTGTGTTAAAAGCCAGTGCATGATTATGCATTTTCCCGTCTTCCGTG
>NZ_JBSGDZ010000031.1:0-114112 GCF_053602655.1 Sphaerisporangium sp. NPDC004334 | reverse complement strand
CAGGCGTCGTCGATGATGACGTCGATCCATGCTTCATGGATACCGTCGTGGTGGTAGCACGATGCGTAGTAGATCGCGTAGGAGCCGTCGTCGTTTTGATGAAGCCGGTGATGCGTTCGAAGGGTGTCTGACAGCAGTCGCAGGTGCCGGTTTGGATGTTGCGGTCCGGGTCGATTCGCAGTCTCACGGTCGAATTATGGGTGGCGTGCCGGTGGTCGGTGAGTTGTTTGGGTACGGCGGTCGGCGGTGCAGCTACGGCCCGGGACGCCGCCGGCAGGGACCGGCGCCCACGCCGCACGCCCGACCGGCAGGCGGCAGAGGGCCGAATACGGCGGCGCGGCGCCGCTTGACCCTCATAAGCACAATTCAGCAACGGTTCTCAAAGGTGGCTGTGTGTTGTGCGTGGGGCGGACAAGGCGATCACGGATGCGATTGGCCGGCAACTCGACGAGAGGAAGGCTGACAAGGGTGACGGAACGGCCGGGGCGATGGCCCCTGCGGGGTGATCACGGGCTTATAGCCCGCGAATGGCCCGTGAAGATCGAACAGTCGTGAGAACAATGAAGGCCCGGGTTGGGAATCACTCCCCTGACCTAGGCCTCAGTGCGTGGAGCGGGTGACGAGAATCGAACCCGCGCTGTCAGCTTGGGAAGTCTCTATCGCGCTTGGTCGCTGAGCTGGGAAGACGTTGACCTGCGGGGGATCGGGGTGAGTTACCGTGATCCCCGTGAGTCCCCCTTGATCACCCTCCTGACGGGCACGCAACGGGAACGCGCGGGGCATGGGGACCTCTGCACCTTCGTCGCCCTGGTGCTCGGTGGGCTGGGGTTGAGAAACGAAACCCCGGACCGTCGATCGCTCCCCACCCTGTACAGAGACCAGCCACCGCCTGGCGATCGTGAGGGTGGTACCGCTCTGGGCATCTTGTCTGAAGGGCAGCCTGTGGCAGGATGGCGCTATGTCGATCATACGAAAGGGCTATGGCGCGTAGACGTCCGGCTCAGGTCCGCGCTGATGTCCTATGGCGTTCGCGGACAACCATCGTGGAAATTCCCGCAATTCCAGGCCTGTCGTGTCGAGGCCGTATCGCAGTCGCTCGTCTGCAGTACGAGCGCTATTGGCCCGGTGCGGTGGAGGAGGCGTTACACGCCTGGTCGCTGCTCTTACGGAATCCCTGGCATCGGCTTCTCGATCCGACGCGCTCCTGTGGAGAGATGTTGTGCTGTCCCGATCCGGTGGAGCTGCGCGCGCTCCTGGACGCCGTGGTTCATGTCCTGCCCGCGAAGGACGCTCATGTGCTCCGTAAGAGGCTCGGTGACTTCGACGATCTCTGGTGGCTACCCAAGGCGTGAGCATGCGGCCGACGTCATTTAGGGGTATCAAATGGAGGTGAAGCGCTGAGGCGGCGGCGTGTCGCTGGGGTTGGCCGCGTTGATCTATCTGCATGCGGAGAGCGAGCGGGACCGGGTGATCGCGGACAGCATGGGGAAGCTCGTCGCAGAGGCGTTCCCGAGCGAAGATCACGACGCATCGGGCACGTAACGGGCACGGAAGATCGGAAACCTTCGCAGAAACGATCAAAGCCAGGTCGGGAAGTCATCCCTGACCTGGCTTTTCGTGGTGAGAGCAGGTGACGGGAATCGAACCCGCGCTGTCAGCTTGGAATTGCAGGGATCTTGGCTCGTAGAGGCGTTGACCTGCGGCTGGGACCGGTCGTGAGTGACCGTGGTTGACCCCTCGTTACCCCGGTTAATGGCACGACGATCTCAACCTAGACCAGGGCTCCGTTCTGTCAGTCCTCTGCTCTACGGTGTGCCGTTACAACGTTGTCTGTTGTGATCGGAGTGATGAGCATGGGGTTGACGACGCCCTCGGAGCCGTTCGATGTAGCGGCTGTCTTTCCTGAACTGGCAGGTCAACGCAAGACCACAGTTCGGCTACATCCGCGTCGAGGAAGGCCGTCCATCATGGATAGCTCCGTAGGTGGGGCGTTGTTGTGGCCTGCGGATGAGCCCTGGCCTGTCTGCCCCGTGCCGCAGACTCATGACCCTTCGGAAGGGTGGGATCCGCTTCCGCTGGTCCCCATTATGCAGCTCTTCGCTCGAGATGTTCCCGAGCTGCCCTTCCCCGATGACGCCGACACCCTCCAAGTGCTGTGGTGCCCGCTCGATCACGAGCCGTACTTCCAGCCGCACACGATTGTGCGCTGGCGGAGGGCGGAAGCGGTCGGCAGTCTCCTCATCGAGGCCCCCGCGCCAGATCCTGACAGCGACGACTCGTATCTCCCTATGGCTTGCGTGCTGTCGCCGGAGCGGGTGGAGGAATATCCGGTTGGCTGGGGACTGCCCGCTGAGCTCAGAGAGCGGATCTGGGCATGGGAAGATGAATTCCCGCATCCCGATGACTGGAGTTATTTCTCGCACCTCTCGAGTGCTCCAGGCAGCAAGGTTGGAGGCTGGGTGCGCTGGATCCAGGATCCTGAGCAAGTCGAATGCAGTGAAGGCCACGAGATGGCGCATCTGCTGACGATTGCTACTCGGGAGTTCGACATCGAGACTGGGAAGCGTTGGGCTCCCATCGAAGAGCGTTCTCTGCTCGCTCCGCACGCCCCTCTGGGAATACAGGAGCCCACGGATCTCATGATCCAGGACGCTGGATCGCTCTACCTGTTCGTCTGCCTGGAATGCCCCGAGCGCCCGGTGGACTCTCTCAGTCAAGGGTCATGAACATGGCCCGGCATCGCGCATTCCGCCGCATGCCTGCGCCTGTCTAATCAGAGGTCAGCCACGTTGCTCAGTGAGCCAGGGTGAGGAACGAACCCTGGATCGTCGATCGCCCCAGCCATGCACGTTGGCCAGCCACATCGTGGCGATCGTAAGGGCCGCATCTGTGCGGCGGCGCGGCAACCCGAGCAGGAGCGTTCGGTCCGCGCCGCGGTGCTGGCTTGCGGTGCCCGGCCTGGTGTCCCGCCGCCGTCTGGCGCCCCGTCCCTAACGGGGATGCCAACGTGCGTACCGCCTGCTTCGCGCGGTGCTCATGACAGCCGTCGAGGAAGACCACATCATCCCGCGTAACCCGTGCCGGATCCGCGGGGCCGGCGACGAACACGCCGGAGAGCGCCCGGTGCTCACGGTTGACCAGGTCTTCGATCTCGCCGATCGTGTGGGCCGCCGTCCCATCGGCAACGTGCGGAAGCTCAACACCGGTTCATATCGGCTTCGATACCAGCGGAACGGGCAGATGCGCACGCACCCTGAGACCTTCGCCACACGGGGCGCGGCCGATGGCGCGCTGTGGAAGATGGGCATGGACGGCCGGGCCGACTGCACGCAGGATCGACGGTTCCGCGCCCTGGTGCTCCTCGCCACCTTCGCGAGTCTGCAATGGGGAGAGGTGAGCGCGCTTCGTCGTATGGATGTCGACCTGGACGCGGGCACGGTGCGGGTGCGAGCGGCCTTCATCGAACGGTCGACCGGCGGACTGGTGCTCGGGCCGCCGAAGTCCAAGGCCGGCCGTCGCGTCGTCGGCATCCCCGGGCCGATCGTCGCCGCCCTGCGGGAGCACCTCGGGGTCTACGTCAAGGACGAACCCGATGCGCTCGTGTTCCCGGGCGTCAAAGGTGGCCCGATTCGTCGTAGCGGCTTCAACACCCGTACGCGGTGGGTGGATGTGGTCAAGGAGATGGGTCTGCCCGGCCTGCATTTCCACGACCTTCGGCACACGGGCAACATGCTCGCGGCGGAGTCGGGTGCGGGTCTCAAGGATCTGATGGCGCGCATGGGCCATGACAACGTCCGAGCGGCCATGATCTATCAGCATGCCGTGCGTGGGGCGGACAAGGCGATCACGGATGCGATCGGCCGGCAGCTCGACGAGAGAAAGGCCGACGAGGGTGACGGAACGGCCGGGGCGATGGCCCCTGCGGGGTGATCACGGACGTATGGCCCGCGAATGGCCCGTGAAGATCGAACAGTCGTGAGAACAATGAAGGCCCGGGTTGGGAATCACTCCCTGACCTGGGCCTTTGGCTGTGGAGCGGGTGACGGGAATCGAACCCGCGCTGTCAGCTTGGGAACCGGCTACTGATCTCGCTTCTTTGACCTGGGAAAACGGAGGTGCATGTCGCGCCGGGTCGAGTGGCCGTGATCATCCGTGAATTACCTCGGCTACCCGTCCGTTCTGGCACGGATCTGGCACGTGGATCATGCGGGCTTCAGCGCGGGGATCGTATCGGGTGTTACGTCAGTCCAGATGACCATGCTGGTGATCGGCCCCCTTGGCATGCACTACGGCACGACGCTTCCCTGTCCGGCTGTATGGAGGCCGGCGGCTGCGCGGCTTTGACCTCGCCCCAGGGGCATGGTCCAGGCTAGGCGGGTGAACGACGCGGATCTCATGCTGCCTGGCGAGTTCGGTGCTGCCACCCGGCTGTCGCCGAAGGCGCTGCGGCTCTACGCGGCGCAGGGCCTGCTGGTGCCGGTCTGCACCGACACCAGCAGCGGGTATCGCCGTTATCACCGCGACCAGATCCCACTCGGTCGGCTGATCGGATGGTTGCGCATGCTGGACCTGCCACTGGCCCGCATAGCCGCGCTGCTTCCACTCAACTCGCAAGCCCGCCAAGCCGAGCTGCGCGCCTGGCTGGTCGCTCAGGAGATCAAGCTCCAGCAGCGGCGTGAGTTGGTTGAGGCCCTCGATTGCACGAGCTGTGCAACTGCCGCTACCCCGACGCTCCGAAGTCGGCCGCAACGCAAACTGCTGTGCCGGGAACGACGTGTCCGCATCGACGAGTTGGAGGCCTTCATAGCCGACGCGCAGGAGCACATCCGTGCCCGGTTGCGGGCTGTCGGATTGTCCGACGACGGACCGACGTTGGTGCACTTCCACGGATTCGTGACCCGGGACAGCGACGGGCCAGTGGAGGTCGCGGTGCCGTTTACCGGCTCGGTGGAACCCGTCGATGATCTGCAGGTCAGACTTTCGCCAGCCGGCACCGATGCCGTACTGCCGGTCGCCAAGGCGGAGGCCGACTTCCCCATGATCTTGTACGTCTACGGCGTGTTGGAAGGCTGGATCGACGCGCATCGGCTGGTCTGCGTCGGCAGCCCGGTCGAGGTCTGGCCCGGCAGCGATGGCGCGGTCCTCGACGTCACCTATCCCGTCGTACCTAGTGAAGAAAGTTGAGCGATGCATCCCTACATTGGTTCCGGACCTTACTGCTACGCCAACTCACTGGCGATGGTGCTCGGCTCCACTGCGCCCTCGCCGTCGGTGATCGAGGTGCTGACCGGTTCGCCGTTCGGCTTCGAGTTGCTGGCCGAGCGGCTGCCGCTGTTCGACCCGTACGGCTGGGACCCTGATCGCGGCCTCGATGACGCGATCTCGCTCCTGGGTTGGACCTGCCGACGCCTGGATGCGGACGACGATGAGCAAGCCCTTGCGATGCTGCGCGACGCGGTCAAGGCCGGCCCGATCCTGGCGGGGCCCGTGGAGATGGGCCTGCTGTATCACGTGCCAGAGATGAGTGGGCCGATCGAGTCGGACCACTTCGTCACGGTGCTGGAGGCCGACGACAAGCTCATCCGATTCCACGACCCACATGGACACCCCTACGCGACCCTGCCAACCGGGGATTTCCTCGCCGCGTGGCGCGCCGACACCATCGCTTACCGAACCACGCCCTACACCATGCGCAGTGAATTCCAGCGGGTCCGAGAGGTCACCGCCGAGGCGGCGCTACACACGGCCTTGCCCGGTGCGGTCGCCTGGCTGCGCGGACGCGATGACCTCACGGTGCCGCCAGGCACGCTGGGAGGCGCCGCCGGGGTCAACCGGCTCGCCGACATGATTACCGGCGGGCTGGATCCCAAGGTGCACGATCACCTCGTCCACTTCGCGATCCGGGTCGGTGCTCGACGGCTCACGGACGCCGCGACCTCCTTCGCAAACCTGGGCCACGACCAGGCCGCCGCCGTGGCCACCCGACAGGCGCGGCTAGTGGGTAGCCTCCAGTACGACCTCGTAGCCGGGCTCAGGACGTCCGCTGCTGAGACGCTGCGGCAGCTTGCCCCGACATACGAGGAGTTGGCCACCGTGCTCTGCTAGCTGGGGTCTACGCGGGCGCGGTGGATCCTCTGGCCACGTAGGGAAAGTCCTGCGATCAAAGCCCAGGTACCGAATCCCTTGGTCTACCTGGGCTTTCGCATGTGGAGCGGGTGACGGGAATCGAACCCGCGCTGTCAGCTTGGGAAGCTGATGTTCTGCCATTGAACTACACCCGCGTCGATCAGTAGCTGACGACGGACCTAACTCTAGCGGAACTTGCGGCGTGCCACCTCCCCTCGTGTGGGGTGAGTTGGTGTGGAGGGGCCTTGGGGGTGGCGGGTGGGTTGGTAGGTTGCTGAGGTGCTGCTATCCGATCGTGATATCCGGGGCGAGATCGAGTCGGGGCGGGTCAAGATCGATCCGCTGGACATGGTGATGATCCAGCCGTCGAGCATCGACGTGCGCCTCGATCGATACTTCCGGGTGTTCGAGAACCACCGTTATCCCCATATCGATCCCGCGGTCGAGCAGCCGGAGCTGACGCGGCTCGTGGAGCCGGACGGGGAGGAGCCGTTCATCCTGCATCCGGGGGAGTTCGTCCTGGCGTCGACCTACGAGGTGATCGGCCTGCCGGACGACATCGCGAGCCGGCTGGAGGGGAAGTCGAGTCTGGGGCGCCTTGGGCTGTTGACGCACTCGACGGCGGGGTTCATCGACCCGGGGTTCGAGGGGCATGTCACCTTGGAGCTGTCGAACGTGGCCACGCTGCCGATCAAGCTGTGGCCGGGGATGAAGATCGGTCAGCTGTGCATGTTCCGGCTCAGCTCGCCGGCGGAGCACCCGTACGGCAGCGCCAAGTACGGGTCGCGCTATCAGGGGCAGCGGGGCCCGACGCCGAGCAGGTCGTTCATGAACTTCCACCGGACGAGGGTGTGATCGGACCCTTCCCGGTGGGCGGGGGGCTGATGAAATCCTCGCCGGGCCCGGACGGAAGGTGTGATCGATCTTTCACGGAGAAGGCGTGATCGGTCTTTCGCGCAGGGGAAGGCGGGGGCCGGTGGAACGTCTTGGGGGGAAGTTGCGATCTATCGGTGTGAACGGGCGAACGCAGGGCAACGCCCAGGGGAAGGGAAGGTTACAACAGGGAGTGCATGTCACGAACTTCGCATTTCAGCCGGTACCCCTTACTCTTCTCTGCGGACCGTCCCCGCACATCTGGAGAACGACGTGCGCCTGCGTCTCACGCCTCGTGAGGACAGCTACTACGACTTGTTCGCCGACTCGGCGAACAATCTCGTCACCGCATCCCGTCTGCTGGTGGAGATCATCAGCGACGGCTCGGACCGGGAGACCCTGGCCGAGAAGATGCGTGCCTGCGAGCACGCGGGCGACGAGCGTACTCACGCGATCATGAACCGTCTCAACGAGAGCTTCATCACGCCGTTCGACCGCGAGGACATCTATCGTCTCGCGTCGAATCTCGACGACGTGATGGACTACATGGAGGCCGCCGCCGATCTGATCGGCCTCTACCAGATCGACCACCTGCCCAAGGAGGTCGTCCGCCAGGTCGAGGTGCTCGAACGCGCGGCCGAGCTGACCGCCGAGGCCATGCCCCGCCTGCGCGGCATGAACAACCTCAACGAGTACTGGATCGAGATCAACCGGCTGGAGAACCAGGCGGACCAGGTCTATCGACGCCTGCTCGCCAAGCTCTTCGGCGGTGAGTACGACGCGCTCACCGTCATGAAGATGAAGGAGGTCATCGACCAGTTGGAAATGGCCGCCGACGCCTTCGAGCACGTGGCGAACACGATCGAGTCGATCGCGGTCAAGGAAAGCTAAGTGGAGCTAGCACTTGTCATCGGCGTCATCGTCATCGCGCTGGTGTTCGACTACACCAACGGTTTTCATGACGCCGCGAACGCGATCGCGACCTCGGTCTCGACGCGCGCTCTGACCCCCCGGGCCGCGCTGTTCATGGCCGCCGCCATGAACTTCGTCGGCGCCCACATCAGTACGGAAGTGGCGAGAACCGTCGGGACGGGCATCATCGAGCCGCCGTCGGGGACGCACGGTCTGGTCGTCGTCGGCGCCGGCCTGATCGGCGCGATCACCTGGAACCTCATCACCTGGTACTTCGGCCTGCCCTCGTCGAGCAGCCACGGCCTGATCGGCGGGCTGGTGGGCTCGGCGCTCGCGGCCTCCAGCGTGGTCCACTGGGACGGCGTGGTGCAGAAGGTCGTCATCCCGATGATCCTGTCGCCGTTCGTCGGGTTCCTCCTGGGCGCGATCATCATGATCGCCATCCTATGGATCTTCCGCCGGTCCAACCCGCATCGGACGAGCAAGGGGTTCCGGTACGCCCAGACGGTCTCGGCGGCAGCCATGGCGCTCGGCCACGGCCTTCAGGACGCGCAGAAGACGATGGGCGTCATCTTCCTCGCCCTCTACACCGGCGGTTTCCTGGCGATCAACGACCCGATCCCGCAGTGGGTGATCCTCGCGGCCGCCGCCGCGATCTCGCTCGGCACCTACTCGGGCGGCTGGCGCATCATGCGGACGCTGGGCCGCCGCATCATCCACCTGACCCCGGCGCAGGGGTTCGCGGCCGAGTCCGCGGCCTCGGTCGTGCTCTACACGATGGCCATCGCCGCCAAGGCGCCCATCTCCACCACCCACACGATCACCAGCGCCATCATGGGCGTCGGCGCGACCAAGCGCCTGTCGGCCGTGCGGTGGGGCGTCGCCGGCAACATCGTCACGGCGTGGGTGCTGACGATCCCCGCCGCCGCGTTCGTGGCCGCGTTGTCGTACTTCCTCCTCCACTGGGTCGTCGAGTAGCGCGGACGGGGACGGGCGTGGATCACGCGCCGCCGAGCCAGCGCTGGATGTTCTGGATGCGGTGGTCGCACTCCTCCACCTCGCGGACGTTGCCGATGGCCTGGTGGGACAGGCGCAGCGCGCGCAGGGCCTCCACCTGGCCCGAGTGGTTGCCGGTCTCGCGGTGCAGGCGCAGGTTCTCCGCGAGGTCGCGCAGGGCCTCGGCGTGGTCGCCGCGGCGCTGCGCGACCAGTCCGAGGGTGTGCCGGCAGGCGGCCTGTTCCCACAGGTCTCCCACCTCCTTGACGATGTCGAGCGCCTGCCTGGCGTAGGTCTCGGCCTCGTCGGCCCGGCCCAGGGCGAGGAAGACGCGCGCCAGGTTGTTGACCGCGCCCCCCTCGTACTGCCGGTCGCCGGTCTCGCGGATCTCCCTGATGGCCCGCACGGCCTTGTCCAGAGCCTGCTCGGGCTGGCCGGTGCGCAGCAGGACGCGGGCCATGGTGTCCAGGCCGAGCCCCATGCCGTTCCCGTCGCGCTGGCGGATGGACAGCGACGCCTCAGCGGTCCGCAGCGCCTCCTGGGAGCGGCCGAGCCGGACGTAGGTGCGCGCCAGGCCGCCGAGCGCGCGCGCCTCGCCCGTGCGGACGTCGAGTTCGCGCCACAGGTGCAGCGCGTGCAGGCCGTTCTGCACGGCGTCCTCGTACCGGGCCAGCCTGCGCAGGGTGCGGTTGAGGTTCTCCAGGTCCTGCGCCTCTCCGGCGCGGTCGGCGATCTCCCTGCGGATCTCCAGGGCGAGGTTGAGGTGCTCGCGTGATTCGGCGTAGCGGCCGAGCTTGAAGTACACCAGCCCGATGGCGGCCCGGGCCTCGGCCTCGCCGCGCCGGTGGCCGATCTCCTGGGCGAGCCGCACGGCGTACCAGAGGCGCGACAGCGCCTCGGCGTGGGCGCCCTCGTCGCGCAGGAGCTTGCCCAGGACGATGAGCGCCTCGCCCTCGCCGTGGCGGTCGCCGCTGGCCCGGCAGATGCGCAGGGCCTGGGCGGCGTCGTGGCGGGCGATGCCGCGCAGGCCGAGCTGGCGGTGGATGCGGGCCAGCTCGCGGTAGGCGTCGGCGCACTGCGGCTCGTCGCCCAGGTCGACGCGCAGGGCCAGGGACTCAAGGCCGTGGAGGGCGGCCTGGCGCGGCGCGCCCCAGTAGTAGTACAGGCGGGCCAGGTTGAGCAGCGTCTCGGCCTCGCCGGCCCGGTCCTCGATGGCCTTCCTGATGGCCAGGGCGCGCAGCGCGTACTCCTCGGCGCCGGCGTACTCGCCGAGGCGGCGCAGGTTCTGCGAGATGGTGTCCAGCGCCTCGGCCTCGCCGCCGCTGTTGTCGGCGACGCGGTGCAGGCGCAGGGCTTCCTCGGAGTGCTCGATGGCCAGGCGGTAGCGGCCGAGCACGCCGCGCACGTCGGCGAGGTTGTCCAGGGCGTTCGCCTCGCCGAGGCTGTCGCCGAGCCGTCTGAACCCCCACCGCGCGTCCTCGCCGTAGCTGAGCGCCTTGACGTTCTGGCCGATGGTGCGGTGGGCGATGGCCAGGTGGTGGAGCATCTGGGCGGTCGCGGGCCACTCGTCCACGGCCTGGGCCGAGGCGAGCCCGGCCTTGTGCACGTCGATGAGGTCGCGGACGTAGCCGCGCGAGGTCATGAAGTCGAACACCGCGTCGGCGAGGTTGAAGGCGTAGGAATGCAGGCCGTGCTTGACGGCCTGGTGGACGGCGGCGACGAGGTTGGAGCGCTCGATCTCGAACCAGCGCAGGTGCGGCTCGCGTTCGGTGTCGGAGGTGGCCGGGGGCGGGACGGCGCGGTCGTGCAGGACGCGCCGCGGCCGGCCGAGCGCGTCTCCGGCGCGCATGGCGGAGGCGAGGTAGTGGGTGAGCAGCCGCCGGACGGCGCCGGCGCGTTCGGTCTCGCCGTCCTCCAGCAGGACGCGTTCCCTCGCGAAGGCCCGCAGCAGCTCGTGGACGACGAACCGCTCGCCGCCCGGGCGCTCGGCGCCGGTCGCGGTGATCAGGTGGAGGCGGGTGAGAGCCCTCAGGCGGCGCCGGGTGTCGGGCACCGCGTCGTCCAGCAGGGAGGCGCAGGCCTCGGCGCCGACGTCCGGGCCGGACATCAGGCCCAGGTAGCGGAAGGTGCGCCGCAGTTCGGGGGAGAGCGCCCGGTAGGACACCTCGAAGGCCGGCCGCACGGCGGCGCGCGGCTCGTCCTCGCGGGCCAGCTTGGACAGCCGGTCCTGCCCGTCCAGGTCGCGGACGGTGTCGGCGATCTGCTCCCGGGGGTTCTCCACCAGCTTGGCGGCGGTGATGCGCAGCGCGAGGGGGAGCATGGCGCACTGCCGGACGAGCCGGGTGGCGTCGGAGGGGTTCTCGCGGACCCGGGAGTCGCCGGGGCCGAGGACGGCGGCGACGAGCTGGATCGCCTCGTCCTCGGGCAGGACGTCCAGCTGGAGCGGCTCGACGCCGTCGGCGGGGGTGAGGCCGGGACGGCCGGCGAGCCCGGCCTGGGTGGTGACGAGCATGAGGCAGCGGTTGGAGGGCGGGATGAGCGCGCGCACCACCTCGGAGTCCTCGCCGGCGTTGTCCAGGACGATCAGCAGCCGCCGGTCGGCCAGGCGCCGGTGGTAGGCGGCCAGCAGTTCGGTCTCCTCCACGGGCATCTGGCGGCCACCGAGGCCGAGGCCGCGCAGGAGCTGCCCGGCGGCCTCGGCGACGGTGAGCGGCCGCGTGGCGGTGCCGTGCAGGTCCAGGTACAGCTGCCCGCCGCTGAAGTGCTCGTCTTTGACCGAGTGGCCCCACGAGGTGGCCAGGGCGGACTTGCCGACCCCCGCCATGCCCTCGACGATGACCGCCCGCGGGCGGTTGGCCTCGGCGACCAGCGTGTGGAGGAACTTCAGCGCGGTCTCCCTGCCGGTGAAGCAGGGCACCTCCGGCGGGAGCTGCGCAGGGCCGCTGCCGGTCGCCGGGATGCGCAGCGCGGGAAGCCGCCGCTTGGACGCCGCGCGGCCGGTGAGGCCGCCGGGGGAGGCCAGGGGGGAGTCCCACTCGGCGGCCCAGGCGCCGGCCGCGCCGCGCAGGGCGTCCATGTCCTTGACGGTGATCGTGGACCCGTGCTGTTCGATGATGTCGGCGTGCGGGTGGGCGCAGGTGGCGCGGGCGCCCTTGGGCCGCCACACGTGGAAGGCGCGGGCGACGGCGATGCGGTCGACGCCGGCGAAGCTGGCCAGGTCGGACTGGGTGAGCGGCGGCCCGATGGCGAGGCCCGCTCCGACCGGCCGCCCGAAGCGCAGCGCCAGCTCGATGAGGTGCAGGGCGATCTTGGCGGGTGCGCGCACGGCGGCGCCCGGGGCCCGGCGCCGGGCGGCCAGGACGCGGCGGTGGCCGAGGCTCTTCATCAGCGCCGCCCCCGCGGACAGCTCCTCGGCCAGGAAGTTGACGAACTTGTCCTTGGGCACGTGCAGCGCGCGCACGGCGGTCAGGGTCTCGATGCGGCCGCGGTGGGGCCAGTCCCACAGGGCCAGCTCGCCCTCCAGGTGGCCGGGGCCGAAGATCTCGATGATGGCCTCGTCGCCGTCGGCGGAGCCGTACAGCTCCTTGGCGTAGCCGTCGAGCAGGACGGTGACGCTGTCGGGCAGGGCGTCGCGGTCGCCGAGGGTCTCGCGGGCGGCCAGTTCCCTGACCCAGCCGATGGCGTGGAGGGATTCGCGCTCGATGCGGCCGAGCAGGGACCAGAACGTGCCGGGCCCTCCGGAGCTGAGACTGTTCACGTCGTTGCCTCGCTGTGCTTGTCGGCGGCGGGGCGGGCACGCGCCGGGGGTGTGCGCGCGCCTTCAAGCGTGACTGTCGGCTCGGCCGCGAGGTGTGTCAAATGACACCTCACGGGATGTTCCGCGGGCCGGTGACCACGTTCGGACACGCCACCGGCCCGGCGGAGGTCAGATGTGGCGGTACATGACGTCGACGTCCCACCGGGTGAAGCCGAGGGACTCGTACAGGCGGATGGCGGAGGTGTTGTCCTCGTCGACGTAGAGCATCACCTGGGGGAGCCCGCGCGAGCGCAGGTGGGTGAGGCCGGCCAGGGTGAGCGTGCGGCCGAGGCCGCCACCCTGCTCGGAGGGGTCGACTCCGACGACGTACACCTCGCCGATGGCGTTGTGGCCGTGCGGCGCGTCGTGGTCGTCGTCGCCGTGCACCTTGGTCCAGTGGAACCCGACCAGCCGCGATCCGTCCCCCGTCACGGGCGCGCCGTCCCCCGCGCCCTGCCGGCCGTCCGCCGCGTCCCGCCGGCCGTTCACCCCGTCCTGCCGGTCGTCCGCCGCGTCCTTTCCGTCGTCCGCCGCGTCGCGAACGGCGAGGAAGAAGCCGGCCGGGTCGAACCACGGCTCCTGCTCGCGGCGCCGCAGGTCCTCGATCGTCCACGATCCCTGCTCGGGGTGGTGGGCGAAGGCGCGCGCGTTGACCTCCAGCCACGCCTTCTCGTCCGAGCCGGGCTCGAACGTGCGCAGCCGCACCCCCGGGGGCAGGTCGGCGCCGGGGAGCGGCGCGAACAGCGAACGGCGCATCTGCCACAGCGAACGCACCCGGGTGAAGCCGAGGGAGGTGGCCAGCCGTTCGGCCTCGGGCTGGTCACCGTGGGCCCACAGGCGCAGCCGGCCGTCGCTCTGGGCCAGGGCGACCTCGGTCAGCCGCCGTCCGAGGCCCTTGCGCCGGTGGGCGGGGTGGACGACCAGCTCGCCGCTCGGCCCCTCGACGGGGTCGGTCGGATCGATGTGGGCGAAGCCGGCCAGCGTGTCCCCGTCGTACAGGAGCACCGCCTTGGCGCCCGGATCACCGCCGTAGCGCAGGTGGAGCATGACGTGTTCGTTGAGAGGACGGACGGAGTCGGCGTCGGTGGCGGCGTCGACCAGGGCGACCACCGCGGCCACCTCCTGCTCGCCGAGCCGCTCCCGGATGTCCACGCGCGCATTCATGTACCGACTTTAAACGGGGGGGACATGTCACGAAGTCGTGGGGTGAATCGTTACCTCGGCGTCGTTTCGCGCTGAGGTTGCCTCTCTAACCTCGTGACTTATGAGCTCACGATCGTTCACGCGGATCGCGGTCGCCGGCATCCTCGCGGCCACCGGTCTCGCGTTCGCCGCCGGCCCCGCCTCGGCGCACCCCAAGCCCCCGAAGCCCCCGGTCACGGTTCCCGTCCGGCTCATCTCGATCAACGACTTCCACGGCAACATGGAGCCCCCGACCGGCTCCGGCGGCGCCATCGTCAACGAGAGCGGGGTCTCGGTCCCGGCGGGCGGTGCCGCCTACCTGGCGACCCACCTCAAGTCGCTGGTCAACGACCACTCCACGGTCGTCGCCGCCGGCGACCTGATCGGCGCCTCGCCGCTGATCTCCGCCGCCTACCACGACGAGCCGACCGTCGAACTGCTCGGCAAGCTCGGCCTGAAGGTCTCCTCCGTCGGCAACCACGAGTTCGACGAGGGCATCACCGAGCTCAAGCGCATCCAGAACGGCGGCTGCCACCCCACCGACGGCTGCTCCCCGGCCGGCAGGTGGAAGGGCGCCAAGTACGAGTACCTCGCGGCCAACGTCCTGAAGCAGGCCAACGACCGGTACGCCCTGCCGCCGGTCGCCGTCAAGAAGATCAACGGCGTCAAGGTCGGCTTCATCGGCCTGGTCACCCAGACCACGCCGTCGATCGTCACCGCCTCGGGCATCGCGGGCCTGAAGTTCGACGAGGAGGTCGCCTCCGGCAACCGCGCGGCCGCGCTGCTCAAGCGGGCCGGCGTGAAGGCCATCGTGGCGCTGGTCCACGAGGGCGACTCGATCGCCCCGAACCAGAGCCCGGACTCCTGCCCGGTCACCCCGGGCGCCGGCACCCGCATCGCCCAGGGCCTCAGCGCGGACGTCGACCTGGTGGTCATGGGCCACTCGCACCAGGCGTACATCTGCAAGACCAAGGACCCGGCCGGCAACGACCGGTTCTACACCCAGGGCTCGTCGTTCGGCCGCGTGCTGACCACGATCGACTTCAGTGTGGACAAGAAGACCGGCGACGTCGTGCGCTCCTCCGTGGTCGCCGACAACCACGTCGTCACCCGGGACGTCACCGCCGACCCCGAGATCTCGCAGTTCGTGCAGACCTGGAAGGACCGGGTGTCCACGGTCGCGAACAAGGCGGTCGGCGGCATCACCGCCGACCTCACCCGCGCCGCCGGCCCGTCCGGTGAGACCGCGCTCGGCGACGTCATCGCCGACGCCCAGCTCGAGGCGACCAAGACGGGCGGCAACGCCGAGATCGCGCTGATGAACCCGGGCGGCGTGCGCGCCGACCTGACCTATGCCCAGAGCGGGTCCGAGGGCAACGGCGTGGTGACCTACGGCGAGGCGTTCACCGTGCAGCCGTTCAACAACCTCATGCAGGTCGTGACGCTGACCGGGGCCAAGCTGGACGCGTTGCTGGAGCAGCAGTGGCAGAGCGGCGGGGCGACGGTGCGCATCCTGCAGCCGTCGGCGTCCCTGACCTACACGATGAACCTCTCGCAGCCGATCGGCTCGCGGGTGTCGGACATCAAGATCAACGGTACGCCGGTGACGGACACCCAGACGATCAGGGTCGCGGCCAACAACTTCCTGGTCGGCGGCGGTGACGGGTTCTCGGTCTTCAAGGACGGCACCGACCTGTGGAGCGGCCCGCTGGACATCGACGCGTTCGTGGCCTACCTGGGCGCGCACTCGCCGATCGCCCCGCCGGCGCTCAACCGCATCACGGTCGCCGGCTGAGCCTCTGGTGACCGGGCACGTCCCCGCGGGTCCGCCCCGGGGACGTGCCCCTCGGGCGTGAAGAGGCGGAACAGGCGTGACACCCCGCTGATCAGGCGTCACCCAAGCTGTCACGCCATTGATCAGGCGCCAGGCCGGTGGACGGCGTGACGAACACGGGCTGCGGCGCGTGCCGGCGCGGGGCCGGCGTCGTCGGCGGCCCGTCGCGGGAGCGGCGTCAGTGGTGCGCGGGCGCGGGCTCGCGGTCGTCGGCCTGCTCGCCGCCGCGGTCGGGCACGAAGCGGTAGCCGACGTTGCGGACGGTGCCGATCAGCGACTCGTACTCGGCGCCGAGCTTGGCGCGCAGGCGCCGGACGTGGACGTCCACCGTGCGGGTGCCGCCGAAGTAGTCATACCCCCAGACCTCCTGCAGCAGTTGGGCGCGGGTGAACACCCGGCCGGGGTGCTGGGCGAGGTACTTCAGGAGCTCGAACTCCTTGAAGGTGAGGTCCAGCGCACGGCTGCGCAGCCGCGCGGTGTAGGTGGCCTCGTCGATCGACAGGTCGCCGCTGCGGATCTCGTCGGGCACCTCGTCGGTGGCGGCGATCGAGAGCCGGCCGACGGCCAGCCTGAGGCGGGCCTCGACCTCTGCGGGACCGGCCGTGTCCAGCAGGACGTCGTCGGCGCCCCATTCGGCGGTCATCGCGGCCAGGCCGCCCTCGGTGACGATCACCATGAGCGGGCAGTCGATGCCGGTCGTGCGCAGGAGACGGCACAGGCTCTTGGCGTGCACGAGTTCCCTGCGCGCGTCGACCAGCACGGCGTCGGCGGGCGGGGCGTCGATCAGGGCGGACGCCTCTGCGGGGGCGACCCGCACCGAGTGGAGCAGCAACCCCAGCGCGGGCAGGACCTCCGCCGAGGGTTCCAGAGCGTTCGTGAGCAGGAGCAGGTTACTCACAGCACCTCCTAATCCAGAGGCTGATCGGGGGCCGGGCGGCACGGCTTCGCTCACTCACCGCGTTCGCCTCCTCCCCGCGTTGTAACGGCGGTAGCCGTACAAACACGTAAAGGACCCGGGGGCTACGTCGCCCAGGTCCCGTCAGTACGTGAGGATAGCCCACAGGAAAGGAGCGTCCATAGGGCGGTCCATCTGGTGAACGATCCATCACGCGGGAAATAACCGTAACCATTCCCTCGCGGTGAGTGATCGAAGCATCGGCGGTGCGAAGTGGTGAGCAGGGGAGAGGGCGCTGATGGCACGAGGATTGGTGCGTTACTGGGCCGCGGCGAAGGAGGCCGCCGGGGTGGCGGAGGAGCCGTTCGAGGCGGTAACGCTTGGCGACTTGGTGGTGCAAATCACATCAAAACATGAAAATCCCGACCTAACGCGCGTGCTCGGCCGCTCGTCGTTCCTCGTCGACGGCGCTCCGGCGGGCACCCGCGACCCGCACGTGGTCGAGCTCCCCGATGGCGCGACCGTGGAGGTCCTGCCGCCGTTCGCCGGCGGGTAGCCGCGAGAGCGGCCCCGGGCCGATTCCGGGGTTCGCGCGCGGATGGCCGCCCGGCCGGTCACCCACCGTCACCGACGCCCGCCGACGGCGACCGGCCTCATGCCGGCCGCGCTGTGGGGGCGGCCGGTCGTGGCGGTGGGCCGTTTCGCCGGTGAAGGCGGGGGAATGAGGGCGGCGCGCAGATAGTCTGGTGCAGATTGACCCCGAAGGAGCCGGATGCGCAAGCTGATCGTTTTCCTCATCTTCCTGGGGGTCCTGCTCGCCGTGCTCGACCGTGTCGCGGTCGCCGGCGTCGAGAGCGAGGTGGCCCGCCAGGTGGCGGCGAAGTACGACCTCGCCCAGCCCCCGGCCGTCAAGGTGAACGGCATCCCCTTCCTCACCCAGGCCGTCGCCGGCCGGTACGAGGAGGTCACCGTCTCGATCGGCAAGATGACCCTGCCCGACGGGGCGCGCATCGCGCGCATCGACGCCGTCCTGCACGACGTCCGCGCCCCCCTGATGGACCTCATCCAGAACTCCGCCACGGCGAGCGTGACGGCCGACAAGGTCACCGGCACCGTGGTGATCGCCCGGCAGACCCTGGACGAGCGGGCGCCGCGCGGGCTGCGCGTGGCCGGCAACGGCGACGACAGCCTCCAGGTCACCGGCAAGGTCACCGTCGCGGGCATCGCCATCCCGGTCACGGCCAAGATGAAGATCGAGGTGGTCCAGGGCGGCGTCCGGCTCACCCCGGAGAACGTCAACGGCATCCAGGTGCCGAACGCCAGCCGCCTGCTCAGCTTCACCGTGCCCGTCAAGAACCTGCCGCTCAACCTGAAGATCGAGAAGGTGCGCTCGACGCCCGAGGGTCTCGCGGTCGAGGGCACGGCGACGGACGTGCCGTTGCGTGGCTGAACCACAGCGGGCCGCCGTACGTCATGAGGATGTGAGTCCCGCCGGAACCGCCGACGAGCAGCTGATTCGAACGCTTTTCGACGAGCACGCCGGGTCACTCTACGGTTACGTGTTGCGGCTGACGGGCGATCCGGGCAAGGCGGAGGACGTGGTACAGGAGACGCTTTTGCGGGCGTGGAAGCACCCTGACGTGCTGGCCGACCGCCCCGTACGGGCGTGGCTGTTCACCGTCGCCCGCAACCTGGTCGTCGACCACGCGCGCGCCCGCCGGTCCCGGCCGCAGGAGACCGGCGACGAGGCCCTCGCCGTCCTGCCGGCCGACGACGAGCTGGAACGCGCCGTGGAGTCGTGGGGGGTGGCCGACGCCATCGCGACCCTGCGGCCCGAGCACCGCGAGGTGCTGCTGGAGACCTACTACCGCGGGCGGTCGGTCAAGGAGGCCGCCGAGGCGCTGGGCATCCCGCCCGGCACCGTCAAGTCGCGCACGTACTACGCGCTGCGCGCCCTGAAGCTCGCGCTCGAAGAACGGGGGCTCGCGCCATGAGCGCCTGTGAGGACGTGAGGATGTCGCTGGCCGCCCACATGCTGGGCGGGCTGGAGCCGGACGAGGCCGTGCTCGTCGAGGCCCATCTGGTGACATGCCCCGAATGTCGCGCGGAGTTCGACGAGCTGAGCGGGGTCACCGCGATGCTCGCCCGCGTCTCGGAGCAGGACATCGAGCAGGCGGCCAGCCCGCCCCAGGCCGTCCTCGACCGCCTGGTCGCCGCCTCCGCGCGGCGCCGCCGCGCCCACCGGCTGCTGCTCGGCCTGGCCGCGTCGCTGGTCGCGGTCGTCGCCGGCGGCACGGCCTGGGTCGTCGTCGGCCAGTCTCACGAAGGGACCATGACCGCCGCGAGCGCCCCCAGTGTGAGCCGGCCGGCCCCGGACCCCGCCAGGCGCGGGCAGCAGGACGGCGCCGGTCGCATGTTCGCCGCCACGCCCGTCCCCTCCGCGGCCGAGCAACCCATGCTCAAGGACGCCCCGGCCACCCCCGCCGCCCCGGACACGGAGAGCGCGCGCGTCGGCGTCCCCATGGAGGGTGGCACGGACCAGGTGCACGCGAAGATCCTGATGATCCCCCAGGGCAGGGAGGGGACGACGGTCGAGGTGTCCATCACCGGCGTGCCGGACGGCACCTCCTGCCGGGTCAGCGCCCTCGGGTCCGACGGCACCGTCTCCCCGGCGGGGAGCTGGACCATCGGCCAGGCCGACTACCAGGGCGGGCCGGCCACCTTCACCGGCCACACCGAGCTGACCGTGGACCGCATCCGCGGCTTCGAGATCCGTGAGTCCAGCGGCAGGCGCCTGCTGTCGCTTCCCTAGCCTCCCGCTCGGATGCGGGCCGGTTGAGATCGGGTTCAGGGGCGTCCATTACTTCTGTGGACGGGGCGCCGTCCATCCCGTACGGCCCCCTGAGGTGGGGTGCCGCCCCCTGCCCCGGAGCGCGGCGCCCCGACCGGCGGCACCTCCACCCCCTGCGCCGCCCACCCGCGTCCCCCCTGATCGCAGCGCCGGCCGCACGGTCCCGCACGGGCGGCCGGCGCGCGGAGAGAGCGGGCCGCCGGGGCGGGAATGGCGCACGGAGAGCCGATGTTGGCACCGTCGATGACAGGTCTGCTGGTGCTGTGCGCGACGCTCGCCGCCGGTCTCATCGTCGGGGTGACGATGCGGCGGCGCGGTGGCGTGGTGCGCGCCGTGAGGAGCGACATGGACGTGGTGGCGGCGGGTGACCTCGGCGCCGAGCTGGGCGAACGCGCCACGCTCGTGCAGTTCTCCAGCGCCTTCTGCCAGCCCTGCCGGGCCACCCGGCGCGTGCTGTCGGAGGTCTGCGGCATGGTGCCAGGGGTGCGGCACGTCGAGATCGACGCCGAGTCCCGGCTGGACCTGGTGCGCCGGTTCGACGTCATGCGCACCCCCACGGTGCTCGTCCTCGATCACGAGGGCAAGGTGGTCAAGAAGGCGTCGGGTCAACCCCGCAAGGTGGACGTGATCGCCGCCCTCGGTTTCACCGCGTCTCATGAAACGGACGCGACGTGACAGATGGCGAGACGGCGAGTACTGTCGTGCACATGACACCCACGACAGAGCTGCTGACGAAGCGGCGCGCGGTTGATTTCTGCCGCGTCGCCACCGCGCTCTGTCGCATGGCCTGAGGGCGATCTCGCGGCCTTCCGCCGCACCGATCTGAACAGTGCCCGATCTTAGCGTCTCCGGCACGATCCTTCAGGAGCGTCTCGCCATGCAGGTGGATCCCAGAAGCACGCGGTTCTCCGCGGCCGTCACGACGGTCGTTCTGGCTCTGGTCCTGCTCACGGGCAACGCGTGGCTGCTGCTGGTCCAGGGCCTGCTGTTCGCTCTCGGCCTTGCCGGGGTGTCGCCGTACGGGCTGATCTTCAGACGGTTGGTGCGGCCGAGGCTCGGTCCGCCGGCGGAGATGGAAGATGCCGCCCCGCCCCGCTTCGCGCAGGGGGTCGGGCTGGTCTTCGCGCTCGCCGGGCTGGCCGGGTTCGCCGCGCAGGTCCCGGCGCTCGCGCTCGGCGCGACCGCCGCGGCGCTGCTCGCCGCCTTCCTCAACGCCGCCTTCGGCTTCTGTCTGGGCTGCGAAATGTACTTGATCATCCGCCGTCTAATGCCCGCCGCAACCCGATAAACGGGAGGTTCCCTAATGAGCCGCTCCGCCGTACTGGTGGACGCCGACTGGGTCGAGGCCAACCTCGACACTCCTGGCGTCGTGCTCGTCGAAGTCGACGAGGACGCCAGCGCCTATGACAAGGGCCACATCCGTGGCGCCGTGAAGATCGACTGGAAGAACGACCTGCAGGACCCGGTCCGCCGCGACTTCGTGGACCGTGAGGGCTTCCAGGCCCTCCTGTCGGCTCGGGGCATCGGCAACGACGACACCGTGGTCCTCTACGGTGGCAACAACAACTGGTTCGCCGCGTACGCGTACTGGTACTTCAAGCTCTACGGTCACCAGAACGTCCGCCTGCTCGACGGCGGCCGCAAGAAGTGGGAGCTGGACTCCCGCGAGCTGGTCAAGGACGTGCCCGCGCGTCCCGCGACGCAGTACACCGCGAAGGACCAGGACCTCACGCTGCGCGCCTTCCGCGACGACGTCGTCGCCGCGATCGGCAAGCTCAACCTGGTCGACGTGCGCTCGCCCGACGAGTTCACCGGCAAGCTCCTGGCTCCGGCCCACCTGCCGCAGGAGGCCGCGCAGCGAGGTGGCCACATCCCGACCGCGCGCAACATCCCGTGGTCCAAGGCGGCCAACGACGACGGCACCTTCCGCTCCGACGACGAGCTGCGCACGCTCTACGGCGAGGCCGACGTCGACTTCGACAAGGACACCATCGCCTACTGCCGCATCGGTGAGCGCTCCGCGCACACCTGGTTCGTGCTGCACGAGATCCTCGGGCAGGCGAACGTGAAGAACTACGACGGTTCGTGGACCGAGTACGGCTCGCTCGTGGGCGTGCCGATCGAGCTAGGGGAGGCCCGATGACCACCGTCCAGGGGTGCGCCGCACCCGAACAGACCATCGCGCTGCCGGCGGGCATCGACCTGTCGACGCAGGCCGTCATCCAGGGCGTGGTCACCGGCACGGGCACCGCGTACGCCCGCCTGCTCGACCACTCCGGCGAGTTCACCGGCGAGGTGGTCGTGTCCGACGAGGGCATCTTCCGCTTCTTCGCCGCTCCGGGGTCCTGGACCGTCCGCATCATCGCGGGCGGCGGCGTCACCAAGGACATCGCGGTGGAGGCCCGCCTCGGCGAGGTCTCCCAGCTCCAGGTCACCGTCTGACACTCGCGCTCCGCGCGTCCAGGGCCGGCGTTCCCCGCGAGGGGGCGCCGGCCCTCGCACGTTCGCGGGGAGTGCGCGGGGCGCCGGCGCCGCGGCGGGCTTCGCGGGGTCGCCGGGCGGGTCCTCCCGGGGCATGGCGCGGGCGGTGAAACGGGCGATGCCGCTGCGGCGAATGGGGCCGCGTCGATAGGATGCACCGGATGTCCGAATCCATCCGTACTCCGTCAGTCTGGTCCCTCCCGCTGCACACGCTGCGGCTGGCGGGGCGGTGCGTTCTGCCGCTGGTCATGTGGTACTCGGCCGGGCAGCTCGTGCGGTTCGGGCTGATGGTCGGCGGCACCGAGCTGGGCCACGGCTCGATGAAGGACCTGCGCTACGCGCTGACCATGCTGGTGTTCATCATCATGGTCATGGCGGGCCTGGTGGTCAGCGTGGGCATGTTCTCCTCACTGCGCGGCGCGCTGTGGGAGATGCGGGCCAGGCGGGCCGACGGGGACCAGGACGAGGGGTTCGTCTCCACCCTGAGCAGGGTGATCATCCCGTTCGTCGCCCTCTACCTGGCGTGGGGGTGGCATCTGGACGACGTCCGCGACTACCTGTCCATGGACATCACCCGCCAGAGCGACGACAAGGGCGCCAACGGCGCCTTCTACGACCTGGTGACCGGAGAGCACCCGGACACCGCGCAGATCCTGATCGGCCTGAACTTCACCGCCTCGCTGGTCATCATGGCCGTGGCCTTCCTCGCCCGTTACTTCTTCACCCTCTGGTACGAGCGCGACCAGGCCCGCACGGCGGCGCTCGCCGTGGCCTTCTGCGAGCTGTCGTTCTTCTACTACGGCGCGCAGATCGTCGCCTCCCGAGGTGAGGTGGTGGGCGGCTGGCTGGGCAGCCGGGTGGCCGCGTCCTGGGTGGGGGACCTTTTCGACGGTTTGCAGGTGCACATTCCGGGCCTGGCCACGCTCGGCGAACTCCTGGACGCCGTCAAGCCGTACGCGTGGGACGCGCTGGTGCTGCCCGCCGCGTGGCTGACGGTCGCGATCCTGATGTACGGCGCCTACGCCGAGGACGCCCGCGGCGTGATCAGGGGCACCCGGCTGGAGGGCGTGGCCACCCAGGCGGGCACCATGCTCACCGCCCACACGCACTCGCTGACCCGCCGCACCCTGCTGCGTTTCTTCGGCCGGTGGGCCGACTGGGTGCCGCTGATGAACACCTTGCGCCTGACGATCCGGGGTGGCGCGCCGCTGTTCGGGTACTTCGCCCTGTGCTTCGTCGGGCTGCGCGTGGGGGCGGACTACGCCACGCGCGGCATCGTGTACCTGCTCGGCAGCGACCACCCGGTGCTCTACCTGAGCGTCTTGCTCGTTCCGGTGCGCTTCGTCATCGACCTCGCCGTGACCGTGCTGACGACCTGCCTGCTGGCGGCGACCTTCGACATCGCCGCCGGCGCCGAGCGGCGGCGGGCCCTCGCCGGCGTCAGCGGGCGAAGCGCAGAGCGGGCCCCCACTCCCGCTCTCCAACATACGAGTTAGGCCACAGCAGCAGCTCCACCTGGCCGGCCACGTCCTTCGGGACCGAGCTGATCAGGGTGAAGCGGCCGGGCACGCCCGGGGTCAGCCGCTCGGGAGCCTTCCACGACAGCGCCATCCAGGTGCGGCCCGCCGCGTCTCCCATGTAGTAGTACGGCGGCGTGGTGGTGAAGCGGGTGCCGTCCTGATTCAGCGGGGTGCCTTCGAGGTCGATCTGCAGCATGACGGTGCCGGGTGCGAGGTTGTCCGGCTGCTGCGCCATGGGTGCGATCTTGAGCAGCCGCCAGCGGGCGTCGGCCAGGTCGGCCGCCTGGCCGGAGGCGACGTGGCGCACCTGGGCCGCGGGGTTGTCCCGCTCGAACCGGGTCAGCTGGTCGTATCCTTTGACGCCGAGAAGCGCGGCCGTGAGCGCGACCGCGCCGAGAAGCTGCAGGCCGATCTTGGCCGGCCTCGGCATCCGGCGGCGGCCCGAGGGCGCGGCCGCGGAGGCGGCGCGATCGGCGGGCGGCGGTGCCGTGGGCGCGGGCGGCGCGGCGGACGGAGAGGACGAGAGGGACATCGGGGGCGCGGGGGCCGGGGCGGACGCGGCGCGCTCCGCCGGGGCCTCGCCACGGAACGGCGACGCGGCGGGGCCGGGGGACGGCGACGCGGCGGGGACCGGGGGCGGCGGCGGCCAGGCCCGGCGGCCGGGAGCCTGTCCGTCCTGCACGGCCGGCATCGGAACCGTCGAGGACCCGCGCGGCTCCTCCTGCTCCGGCGCGGGCGGGGGCCAGACCCGGGCGTCGGGCCGGGGCAGGCGCGGGGCGGGGGTGAACCACGACGGCTCGGCGGCGGGCGGACGCCACACGCCGGTGTCGTTGGGATTCTGGCTCATATGCCGCTCACCTCGTAGCCGTCCTTGGCGGCGCTCATCGCCTCGCTGGCCTTCGCCTCGTCCAGGCCGAGGTCCATGGAGACCTCGGGGATGTACTGGTCGTCGTACAGGGAGTTGACCGGCTCGGACACCACCACGCGGGCGCCGGCGACCTCGTCGGGCGGGATCTCGAAGAAGCACAGCCCCGAGCGCCACCATCCTGGCTGGATCCACTTGGCGGTGATCGTCGCGTTCTCGTCCACCTTGTCGGTGGCCGCGAAGCGCAGACCGCCCGCCGTGACCAGGTGGGGGACGAGCTTGATCGGCCGGCGCGGGGAGGTGGCGCCGACCTTGACGACCAGGAAGATCTGGTCGGTCTTCGCCTCGTCGGTGCTGTAGGCCTTCTTCACCCGGATCGAACGGGCGAACTCGATGCGTTCCAGCCGGGCGGAGAAGTGGTCGGTCCGCAGTTCCTCGCGCATGCCGCCCGACACGGTGAGCGGGGCGGTCTTGTCGTTGACGGTCATCACGTAGGTCTGCGCGTACACCGCGCCGATCGCCAGCGCGACGCCTGCCACGGCGGAGACGATCCTGCGCCAGGCAGGCGGTCGCGGAGGCGGCGGCTGCGTGGGGGACGGCGACGCCGACGCCGGATGGGGTACGAAGTCGGACGAGACGGCCATCACGAGGTCTCCACTCGGACCGGGAGATCGACCTGGGCGGCCACCACGGGCGGAAGGCGGGTCTTCGGCTCCGCCAGGCCGAGCCGCGGAGAGTCCGTGCCGGACGGCGAGGAGGCCGGCGTCGCGCTCGCTGCGGGCGACGGCGTCACCGCGGTGTCCTGGAAGATCTGCGACCACGCGCGCTGCCGGCTGAAGAAGTCCTCGCGCAGCTCGAAGGTGCCCAGGTCGACGCTCAACCTTTTGGGGACGGGGTCGCCCGGTTCCATCTCGAACGACATGATGACGGTCGTCGGCACGCCCGGATGCAGTTGCGCGTACGGGTGGTCCTGGGAGATGGACCTGATGTAGGGGCCGGTGTCACCGGGCTTCGGCTTGATCGTGGTCGAGTCGGCGCGCACGGTGGGAAGCGCGTGGTCCATCTCCTGCGCCTGGATGGTGCGGTCGGTCTCGTTGGTGACCTTGAGGACGATCTGGAGGTAGCGCTTGCCGGGGACGCCCATCTCGAACTTGCCGCCGGAGCGCACCACGGCGTCCTGGACGACCGTGAGCATCTTCCCCTGGTCGATTTCGGCGCCCTTGCCCAGCTTCTCGACGGAGGTGTCAGGCGCCTGCGCCAGCCCGCCGAGCGCGGCGCTCACTCCCGCGGTCGCGGCCGCCAGGACGGCGACGGCCGGGATGAGCACCGGCCGTCTGCGTCGGGCGCCGCGAGGAGGGGTGGACGTCATGGCACAGGATGGTAGTCGCTACGTGATCCCCATCCGTGTCCTTAGTCTCATAGATACACACCAGACACCTGTAGAGGGCCACATAAGCCGCAAATCCCCGGAGGGTGACCGGGCCGCCACCCCGCGCGTTCGGCGAGGCCGGGCGACACGCGGCTCCGGCGCGTCGTTCTGACACCGCATTATGGCGATGCCCTGCGAGGGTTGTGGCGCCGTGGATACCATGCCCAGGATGTCCGATTCGTTGACCTTGGGGGCTGGGTCACGGCCCGTGTCCGACGCCGTCCGCTGGTGGCGGCGCTCGCCGTACGGGCTGCCACTGCACGCGCTGGCGCTGTGGGCGCGGTGCCTGGTGCCGATGACGCTGTGGTTCGGCGCCGGCGAGCTGGGCCGGTTCGGCCTGCTGGTGGCCGGGTCGGAGTTCTCCCACGGCTCCCACCGCGAATGGCGCCTGGCCGGCACCATGTTCCTGTTCGTCGTCATGGTCATGCTCGGCATGATCGTGACCGTCGGCATGCTGCACACCGTGCGCGGGGCGCTGACCGAGACCGCCGCCAGGCGCGCCGAGGGGCAGGGGGACGAGCCGCTGTTCACCGCGCTCGGCCGGGCGATCATCGCCTACGTCGCCATCTACCTGGCCTGGGGATGGCAGGTCGCCGACTGGCGCAGGTTCGCCGACGCGGACATGGAGCGTTACGCCGAGCAGTACGACGATTTCGTGGCCGCGGAGCTCTCGGGCGCCCTCGGCGCGACCGGCGGCGCCCGACCGGCGAAGCCCGTGCCGCCCGACGCCGGCACCAACCTCCTGCTCGACATCAAGATCGCACTGATCTTCACCGGCGTGGCGATCGTGCTGCGCTACGTCCTGTCGGCGCTGCACGACCGCCGGGGCGGGTCGCGGCTCGCCTTCGGCGTCGCCTTCTCCGAGCTGGCCTACACCTTCTACGGAGCGGCTCTCGTGGTGGCCTTGGTCGGCGAGCGGTCGCAGTGGCTGGGCCGGCGCGTCGTGGTGTCCTGGTGGAACGAGCACTGGGCCGCGCTGGAGCGGGCGGTGCCCGGCTGGCGCGCCGCGATGGAGTGGCTCGCTGGAATCCGCCCGGACCTCGGCGGCGCGATCCTCACCCCGCTCATCCTGCTGACCCTGGCCGTCCTGGTGTACGGCGCGTACGCGGAGAGCGGGCGGGAGGCGGTCAGGGGCACCCCGCTGGAGGAGGCCGCCACCCGCGCGGGACGGCGCGCCCACCGGATCACCCGGCGCGGCGCCGGCCTGGTCGCCGTGCGGGCCGGGCTGGACCGGTGGCCGCCCGTGCTGCACGCGCTGCGCCTCACGCTGCGGGGCGGCGCGCCGCTGTTCACGCTCATGTGCCTGTGCTACGTGCTGCTCGCCGTGGCCATGGACTACGCCGAACGCGGCGCGTACTACCTGATCGGCACGGCGCACCGGCAGCTCGACTGGGAGGTCTACCAGATCCCGGTGCACTTCGCCCGCGGGCTGGTCTTCACCACGCTGACGCTGTGCCTGTTCGCCGCCACCTTCGACATCGCGGCGACCCGTCAGCGGGCGAAGCGCAGCGCCTCGGTGTCGTAGTTCAGCACGAACTCGGCGGTGTCGCGCAGCCGTTCGGGCACGACCGCCACCACCTTCATGCGCACAGGCCGCCCGACCTTGAGATCGTCGCGGATCAGCGTCTGCTCGGCCTGGGCGAGCCACCTGTGCCCGGCCCGGTCGCGCATGCTGAAGTCCGGCGGGAAGGACTTCTGGATCTCCGCGGCCGAGGTGGGCGTCACCAGCACGTCCGCCACCAGGGACGCCGTGCCCGCGTCCTGGCCGGAGGCCGGAGGGCCGGAGGTCACGCTGACCTGCCAGCTCACGCCGTGCAGGGTGGCCTCTTGGCCGTGCCCCACCTCCTTGGCGGTCTCGGGCCTGTACCGCTCGGCCACCCACGCCGACTTGTCCCACCACTGCGCGCCCACGGTGGCCGCGGCCAGCGCCGCCGCCGCGACGAGCAGGCCGGCCCCGCGCACCGCCCGGACGAGCCGGCCGCGCTCCCGGCGGGCGGAACGTGTGCTGCCGCGAGGGACCGCCGCCGTCTCCGGGGCGGCCTCCGGCGCGCCGGCCGCGGGGATGACGGGCGCGGTGTCCACCGGCCCGGTGGCGGTGCCCGAGTAGCCGAGTGCCGAGGCGGGTACGGCGCCCGCCGTGCTCGGCCTCGATGCCGGTGTGGCGCCGGCCGTGCTCGGCCCCGCACCTGGCGTGGCGCCCGCCGTGCTCAGTCCTACGCCTGGCGTGCTCAGTCCTACGCCTGGCGTGCTCAGTCCTACGCCTGGCGTGCTCAGTCCTACGCCTGGCGTGCTCAGTCCTACGCCTGGCGTGCTCAGCCCTGCGCCCGCCGTGCTCAGTCCAACGCTTGGCGTGCCCGGCGCCGCCGTCGGCGTGGCGTCCGCGGTGCCCGGCCGCGCCCCCGGTGTGGCCCCCGCCGGATTGGGGGTGCTCCCGCCCGGATGCGGCGCTTCGCCTGGACGCGGTTTCTTGCCCGGATGCGGCGCCTTCCCCGGCGTGCGGCGCGGGAGCGGCGACGGAGGCGGGTCGTCCGGCGAGACCACCGGGATCGGGAAGGTGGTGGGGAACGCCTCCCACGAGCCGGTCGAGGTGACCGCGCTCTCTCCCGGCGGAGGGCTGTTGCGCGGGTTCGGCGCGAAGGCGTCGAACGGCTCCTCCTCCGGCTTGGGCGCCTGGTCGCGCCCGCGGGGCCGGCTCACAGCCGCGCCATCAGTCGCACCGATTCGGCCATCTCGGAGACCAGGCGCCGCGTCGCGGCGTCGTCGGCGGTGAGGGACAGGGAGACCTCCGGGAGGAGCTGGTCGTACCGGCCGGGGTAGATGTCGTCGTTGACGCCGTTGGAGGAGGGGGCGGTGACCATGATGGACGCCCCGGGCAGCGCCTCCTTCGGCACCTCGAAGACGTAGTCGAGCTCGGACCACCAGCCGTGCTGGATGGGGTGGTCGGCGCGCCGGTAGATGCCGTAGACCCGGTCGCTGACGGCGTAGTCCAGCCCGTCGCGGGTGTGCAGCCAGGCCTCCTTGAGCCACAGCGGGTCGCCGGCGGAGGTGGCCTGGACCGTGGCGACCACGAACACGTCGCCGGTGCCCACGTGCCCGGTCTCCTTGATCACCGCCGCCCCGGTCCGCGGGTCGTTCGACGGGGTGGCCAGCCTGATCGTCCGGGTGACGGCGACGCGTTCCAGCCGCATGCCGAACCGCCCGTTCGCGGCCACCGCGCCGGCGGCCGCGTGGGTGGTCAGCGGGGCGTCCAGGTCGTCCTTGTCCATGACGTACGTGTGCGCGTACACCGCCCCGGCGGCGATGGCCAGCGCGACCGTCCCGTTGACCAGACGCCGCCCCGCTCGCCGGGCGCGCGACGCGGCGGGGGCCGGTCCGGCGGCGCGGCGCCCGGTCCGATGGTCGGTGCCGTCCGGGGGCGGCGCGACGGCCGGCCGGACCATCACGCCTCCTCGCGCACGGGGACGGTGACCCGCGCGGCGACCACGGGCTTGAGATCGTCGCCGGTCACCAACCGGGCCCGGTGGCGTCCGGTGAAGGCGTCCTCGTGGTTCTCGTAGCGGCCGAGCTCGACGGTCAGCGAGCCGGGGAAGGCGGGGGGCCGCTCGTCGGCGCCGGCGTTCGAGTGGAACCGCATGACGACCAGGGAGGTCCGCTTCGGGGGAAGTGTCCTTCCGGGCAGGCCCTCGCCGGGGATCGAGTCGCCGAACCGCCACTTGCCGACGTCCCGGCCGCCCTGGGGGCTTTTCAACGGGTCGCCCTCGGGCGGCGCGATGAGCAGCAGCGACTCGTCGAGGGCCTCCAGCGGCACGCTGTTGCGGGCGTCGTTGTAGACCCGCAGGCTGAGCTCCAGGACCCGCTCCTTCGGTGCGTCGGGATCGTCCGTGCCGGTGGGCGCCGACCGCACGACCGCGTCCTCGATCTTCGTGCGGAACAGGTCCTGGTCGACCTCCTCGCCCGCCCTGCGCTGCGGAGGCTGCTCGGCGGGGGCCTCGCGCAGCCCGCCGAGGGCCGCGGTGGCGCCGAGGCCGGCGGCGGCGAGCAGGACCACGGCCGGCACCAGGATCGGGCGTCGACGACGACGGCCGCGACGAACGGGGGACGACGTCATGCCACACGATCGTAATCGCTCCCTCTGTCCCGTCCGCCTCGTTCGTCCCAATGGGTAGGGGCAGAGGGCAGATATCTGGTCCGAATGGCGAGAACCGTGCCCGAATGCGGGGCCCACCTCATACGCTGTCACAGTCGGAGAGCGGACCACGAGAGCGCCGGCGAGCTTTCCGGCAGGCACGACCCTTGATCAGGTGGAGGTCCGGTGGCGGACGTGCACCCCGAGCATGCGCAGCTGCAGGCTGACCGGATCTACCTCGGCTGGCAGTACGCGATGCTGTTCCCCGACCCTGGCCCGCCTCCCAGGCGCCCTTCGCCGGCCGAGACCCCCGCCGAGCCCGCCGCCGTCGACCCCACCTGGGTCCGCAGGGAACGTCTCCAGGAAGACCTGCTCAACCGCCCCGTGAAGATCGTCGGTGTCTTCATGTCGCTGCTGGCGGTGCTCATCCTCGCCCTCGGCCTCACCGAGATCATGGGCTGGCCGTTCGTCGTCATCGGGCTGGTCGCCACCGGCGGCATCGCCGCCATCTGCGGGTATGCCGTCCACCAGGGCGAGCGCGCCCTGCGCTCACGCATCCGCGAGCAGGAGACGCGGGCGGGCAAGCAGCGCGAGCAGCGCGAACACGAGCTGTTCCTGGCCCAGGAGGAGCACGCCGCCCGCTACCGCGAGTGGGCCGCCAAGAAGGAGCAGTACGACAAGCAGCTCACCTGGTACGCCGTCGCCGTGCCCGACGAGATCGACCGCATCGACGTGGCCGGCGGCACCCTGCCCGGCTGGTCGGCGCTGATCACCCTGCTCGGCGCCACCCGTCTCTACAGCGGCGGCCACCTCACCGTGCTCGACCTGTCCGAGGGCGCCATCGCCAAGGACCTCATCGAGCTGGCCAGGCGCGGCGGCGACGACCCGCTGGTGTGGGTGCTGCCCACCGACCTGCCCCGGCTCGACCTCGGCGCCACCCTGCCGCCCGAAGCCTTCGCCGACGTGCTCGCCCACGTCGTCAGCGTCAGCGAGGAGCACCGCACCACCCGCGACCTGAGCTTCGACAACGCGATCCTCGAACGGGTGCTGGAGGTGCTGGGCGAGAACGCCACGATCAACCAGGTCACCGCCGCGCTGCGCGCCCTGGCCCAGGTTGGCGACCCGCGCGACGACCTGCGGTTCGGCCTGCTCACCGCCACCCAGCTCGAACGCATCGGCACCCTGTTCGGCCGCGGTGTCACCGACCGGGTGGTCATCGAGCGCGCCTGGGCCCTTGAGTCCCAGCTCCGCAAGCTCGAGACGCTCGGCTCCGAGGCGGTGCGGCTGCCGCCGGCGCGCCTGCGCGTGGTCTCCATGGACCGCCAGGCCGGCGTGTTCGGCAACCGCGTGCTGGGCACCTACGTCGCCACGGCGCTGACCCACATCCTGCGCCAGTCCCCGGCCTCCGAGCGGCCCTGGTACCACACGATCATCGTCGCGGGCGCGGACAAGCTGCGCGGGGACGTGCTCGACCGGCTGATGGACGCCTGCGAGACCTCGCAGACCGGCCTGGTGCTCACCTACCGCGCGCTCACCCCGACGGTCAGGGAGCGCCTGGGCCGCGGCCACGCCGCCGTCGCCTTCATGCGGCTCGGCAACGCCGAGGACGCCCGCGTGGCCAGCGAGCACATGGGCACCGAGCACCGTCTGGAGCTGGCGCAGCTCACCGAGACCATCGGCACCAGCGTGGACGGCCTGAACGGCTCCTACACCTCGACGGTCGGCGACGGGGCCGGCCGGGCCGGGCCCGAGGAGGAGGACAAGGCCGAGGGGGACCTCAAGGAGGGCATCACCGAGTCCACCGAGTGGGGCCGCAGGGCCAGCAAGGCGATGGGGGAGGAGCGCGTGCTGCACCGCAGCCGCGAGTTCCTGGTCGAGCCGCACCAGCTCCAGCAGCTCCCCACCACCTCGGTGATCGTCACCCACGCGACGGCCGAGGGACGCCAGGTGCGGCTCGCCGACGCCAACCCGGCCATCCTCACCTTCCCCAAGACCACTTTGGGGGAGTTCGAGGAGGTCCGCCGGGTCATGCTCACCCCCGCCGAACCCGAAGGCGAGCCCGACCCCGACCCGTTCCCGCCCAACCTCGGCCCCCCGCCGGAGCGGCTCGACTGGCGGAGAGGCCAGTGATCCGCGCCCGGACGGGAGGAGAAGGCATTGAAGTGGTAATCCCCTGGCAAACGCCGGTGGCGATAAGGATCCGAGCTTGATATGCAGGCAAGCGTGTCCTCCGCAGCGCCTAGCGCGCCGTTCCCGCTGAGTGGTCCGTGGTATCGCATTCAGGCGATCACCGCCCCCTCGCGTAGCTCGTCGGCAGAGTGGGACTTCGTCACCGTCCTGCCCGCCGTGCTGTCCGCCGCTCAGCGCAACCGGCCGTTCGTCATCGGCTGGCTGTCGCGCGGGTCGGGCGCGCCGCTCGAACTGATCACCAACGCCGGGCCGCTCACCCCGCCGCGCCCGCCGCGCCGCGCGTCCAGCGCCACCGTGGAGGAGCCGCCGCACGGCCCCCAGCCGCTGCTGTTCCCCGGCGGCGCGCGGGGCGTCGAGATCGGCGACGACTGGCTCGCCGACCTGGCCGACCTCGCCTGGACGCCCTGCCCCGGCCGCCAGGCGCCGCCGCTCAACGGCCGCAGGGAGCCGGGCCCCGACGACCTGCTGCGTCCCACCCTGTTCGAGTCCACGCTGGTCACGCTCATGTCGCGCCCGTTCGCCTGGCTGGTGGTGGCCGAGCCCACCGACCTGCTCGACGCCGAGGTGGCCCACCTGCGCACCCAGCTCAACGTGCTGCGCCAGTACGGCGACGCCTCCGAGCGCAGCCGGTTCGACGCCGAGCGCGCCGAGCGGCGCATGCAGGAACTGGACGCCTTCCGCGAGGCCGGGCTGTGGAACGTCCGCGTGCTGGCCGGGGCGGCAGGCCCGGACGAGCTGCGCCAGATCGCCCCGGTGCTCGTCGGGTCGGTCGAGATGAGCCACCACCCCTACCGGCTGCGCAGCGCCCTGTCGCTGCCCATCCTGGCCGGGTTCGGCCGTTCCACCTCCGGCGAGCCGCTGTACGGGTTCGCCGAGGCGCTCGGGGTCACCCTGCAGGACCCTGCCGACGGCGCGGCGGCGCCGTTCGCCGCCACCGCCGGGGCGCTGGCCGCGCTGGCCGGGCTGCCCCGCCGCGAGGTGCCGGGCGTGCGCGTGCTGGACGCCGGGTTCTTCGACGTCACCAGCGAGGCCGACGTGCGCAACACCGGCGAGCCGGTGCTCGACCTGGGCGCCATCATCGACGGCCAGGACCGCGCGGTGGGCTCGTTCCGGGTGCCGCTCGCCACGCTGAACCGGCACGCCTTCGTCACCGGGGCCACCGGCTCGGGCAAGTCGCAGACCGTCCGCCACCTGCTGGAGCAGCTCACCGAGGCCGGCATCCCGTGGCTGGCCATCGAGCCCGCCAAGTCCGAGTACGCGGCAATGGCGGGCCGGGTCGAGCGCCTGTCCCCGCTGACCGTGATCAACCCCTCGGCGCCCGACAACGTGCCGTTCAGCGTCAACCCGCTGGCCCCCGAGCCCGGCTATCCGGTGCAGGCGCACATCGACATGGTCCGCGCGCTGTTCATGGCGGCCTTCGACGCCGAGGAGCCCTTCCCGCAGATCATGTCGCTGGCCCTGCAGCGGGTCTACGAGGCCAACGGCTGGGACGTCGTCACCGGCGGCGGCATCCCCGGCGCCGCGGTCCAGCCGGCCGTGCCGACGCTGGAGCAGTTACAGGCGCAGGCGCTGGAGGTCATCCAGGAGATCGGGTACGGCAACGAGGTGCAGGCCGACGTCGAGGGCTTCATCAGCCTGCGGCTGCGCAGCCTGCGCGTCGGCTCCGCCGGCCGGTTCTTCGAGGGCGGCCACCCGGCCGACATCGGCGGCCTGCTGCAGCGCAACGTCGTGTTCGCGATCGAGGACGTCGCCAACGACGAGGACAAGGCGTTCCTCATGGGCACGCTGATCATCCGCATCGTCGAGCACCTGCGCATGCGCGCCCGCCAGGAGAAGTCCAAAGGGCTCCAGCACGTCATCGTGATCGAGGAGGCGCACCGGCTGCTGCGCGACCGCGGCTCCCAGCGCGCCAGCACCCACGCCGTCGAGCTGCTCGCCGGCATGCTCGCCGAGATCCGCGCCTACGGCGAGGGCATCGTGGTGGCCGAGCAGATCCCCACCAAGCTCATCGCCGACGTGGTCAAGAACACCGCGCTCAAGGTCGTGCACCGCCTGCCCGCCGAGGACGACCGCCGGCTGGTCGGCGCCGCGATCAACCTCAGCGAGGAGCAGTCGCGGCAGGTCGTCTCGCTCCAGCCCGGCATCGCCGCCGTCTTCGCCGACGGCATGGACCGCCCGCTGCGCATCCAGGTGCCGCTGGGCGAGGATCGCGAGCGCACCGTGCTCGGCCCCATCCCGCCGATCCGCGGCCGCCGCTCGGCCGCCTGCGGGCGCGAGTGCACCAGCGGCAAGGCGTGCACCCTGTTCGAGCTGCGCGAGGCCGACCTGCTCGCCGACGCCCCCGAATGGGCGTGGCTGCGCATCTGGACCGACACGGTGGTCCTCGCCTTCTGCACCAACCGGTCGCTGCCGGGCGTGCCGCGCGTCCTTCGCGAGATCTGGGCCGAGCTGCCGCCCCGGCGCCGCGAATGCCTGCTCGCGACGCTCGTCGAGCGCGCGGTCGCCCGGCGGGCCTGGTCGCTGCGCACCTTCTACGACCCCACGCTGCTCACGGTCAAGGCCGCCGAGGTGGCGGCCGGCCTGCTGGACCCCTCCCAGGACGCCAAGCCCTCGGCCGGTGAGCGGCCGGGCGCGGCGTGGGTGATCCCGCAGGTGCGCTGGGTGCACGAGGTCGACCGGCTCTTCCCCTACGGCCGCCCGGCGCCCGACCTGCGCAGCCCCGCGCCCCCGATGGAGTACGCCCTGTTCGGCACCGACCCCACCGGCCGCCCGTACCCGCACCTCGGGGTGAGCGGGGCGGCGGGGGCGGAGGCCATGGCCCGCGCCGAACTGCTCGGCCACCGCGCCAAGGCGCTGCGCCACCACCCGCTGTCCATGGAGATGGACCGCAACCGGGCGCTGGCCTGGCGGGTGCTGCTCGGCGACGACGAGCACGAGGGCGTCGGGCGCGACTTCGCCACCGTGGCCATCGGCGTCGAGCCCCGCGACCGGCTGCGGCACGTCGCCCAGACGATGGGCGCGGCCTGGCTGGAGACGGTCCTGTCCTGGCCGCGGCGCTTCGTCCTGCCGTTCGAGGGCGGCGCGGAGAACCGGGCCGAGCTGTCCTTCATGGACTGACCGGCGGCCCGCTCGAGAGGGGCGCTTTGGGTGCTCGTGAGGGACTCTTCGCGCGGGCGGCACTAGGATCTCGGGCATGACCCAGCTACCGCTGCGGGCTCAGCTCGCGAGTGCCCTCGGGCGTACGGCAGCGACCCTCTCCCGGGTCACCGGACGCGGCGACGGATCGGTGATCGGCGGGCGCGTCGGGCTGATCCTCGAGCCTGACCTGCTGCGCAAGCTGGCCGCCGACCGCAAGCTCGTGCTGGTCAGCGCCACCAACGGCAAGACCACCACCACCCGTCTGATCACCTCCGAGCTCCAGGAGCTCGGCGAGGTGGCCACCAACGCCTTCGGCGCGAACATGCCCGCCGGCCACGTGTCGGCGCTGTCGCAGTCCAAGCAGGCGCCGTTCGCCGTGCTGGAGGTCGACGAGAAGTACCTCCCCGAGGTGCTCGACACGACCGGCGCGAGCGTCGTCTGCCTGATGAACCTCAGCCGCGACCAGATGGACCGCGCGGCCGAGATCTGGCTGCTGGCCCAGAAATGGCGCCGCGCCCTGGCCGGCCAGGACGTCCACGTGGTCGCCAACTGCGACGACCCGCTGGTCACCTGGGGCGCCTCCACGGCCGCCCGGGTCACCTGGGTGTCGTGCGGGCAGCCCTGGAAGGAGGACTCCTGGTGCTGCCCCGAGTGCGGCGGCCCCCTCGACCGCAAGGGCGACGACTGGGCCTGCCGCGAGTGCACCTTCCGCCGCCCCGAGCCGGCGTGGGTGCTCGACGACGACGCGGTGATCGACCCGCGCCGGCAGCGCTGGGTGCTCGACCTGAGCCTGCCCGGCCGGGCCAACCGCGCCAACGCCGCCATCGCCCTGGCCGTCGCCGAACTGTTCGGCATGCCCGTCCAGCAGGCCCTGCCGCGGCTGCGCGAGGTGACCTCGGTCGCCGGGCGCTACACCATGGTCGAGCGCGACGGCCGCGCGATGCGGCTGCTGCTCGCCAAGAACCCCGCCGGGTGGCTGGAGGCCTTCGAGGTCTCCGACCCGGCCCTGCCGATCATCCTGTCGGTGAACGCCCAGGGCCCCGACGGCCGCGACACCTCGTGGCTGTGGGACGTCGACTACCGCATCCTCAGCGGCCGCCCGGTCTACGTGACCGGCGAACGCCGCCTGGACCTGGCGCTGCGCCTGGACGTCGCCGGGGTGCCCTTCCAGCTCTGCGAGAGCTTCGCCGAGGCCGTCACCCGGCAGGCGCCGGGCAGGGTGGACGTGATCGCCAACTACACAGCCTTCCAGCAGATCCGAGCGGAGTTCGGCCGTGCCCTCTGACAGCGCCCTGCGCATCGTATGGATCTATCCCGACCTGCTGAGCACCTACGGCGACCAGGGCAACGTGCTGATCCTGGAGCAGCGGGCCCGCAAGCGGGGCATCCCCGTCGAGACCGTCTACGTCCGCTCCGCCGATCCGGTGCCCGACTCGGGGGACATCTACCTGATCGGCGGCGGGGAGGACCGTCCGCAGATCTTGGCCGCCGAGCGGCTGCGCCGCGACGGCGGCCTGCCCCGGGCGGTCGACCGGGGCGCGTCGCTGCTGGCCGTCTGCGCCGGCTACCAGATCATGGGGTCGGTGTTCGGCGGCGAGGAGGGCCAGCCGGTGGCGGGCATCGGGCTGCTGGACATCGAGAGCGCCCGCGGGCCGGCCCGCGCGGTGGGCGAGCTGGCGGCCGAGGTGGACACCGGGCTCGGCGGTCACATGCTGACCGGCTTCGAGAACCACATGGGCGTCACGCGCCTCGGCCCGGGCGTGCGTCCCCTGTCGCGCACGGTGGTCGGCACGGGCAACGGCGACGGCACCGAGGGCTGCCACGCGGGCAAGATCGTGGGCACCTACCTGCACGGCCCGGCGCTCGCGCGCAACCCCTGGCTGGCCGATGTGTTCCTGAGCTGGGCGGCCGGGCCGCTGGCGCCGATCGACGACGCCTGGTACGACCGCCTGCGCGACGAGCGCCTCAGGGCCGTCCTGCCCCGCTGAAGGTCGCGCTTCGAGGCTTACGCCTTCATGAGGCGCACCAGGCGTTCCCAGGCCGGAGATGAGGCTCCGGGCTGGGAACGCGCGGCCAACCGCGCGATGACGGCGTTCGGGAGAGGGCGCGTCTCGGAGTGGCTGTCGTGGTCGGTGAACCAACGCCGGGTACGATCCGCGAGTGCGGGCAAGCGGGGATCCTCCGGCGACCAGTCGTAGGCGGCGTCGTGCTCCAGGTAGAGGGCTCGGAACTCCGGATCGGCCATGAGCTCGCGCTTCTCGGCGATCCACAGGGAGGCTTGCTCGGGTGAGGCGGTTCGCATGAGGATCCAGCCGTCGCGTTCCAGGTGTGTCTGGCGTTCGCTGACTCCCAGCCGGCGCAGGTCGTCCAGATAGTCGGCGACCTCCGGGGAGACGAAGAGCCGGTCGCCGCCGCGCAGCTGGGCGAGTTGGTCGTGGACCGCCCGCAACCGCGCGATGCGGGCGTGGAGCTCCTGGTCGATCTCGGCGATGGCTCTGGCGAGCGTGTCCGCGTCGGCGTCGACCAGGTCCTTGACGCGGGCCAGCGGCACGCCCGCGTCCGCCAGAGTCCTGATCTTGATGAGGTCGATGACGTCCTGGGCGGTGTAGCGCCGGTAGCCGGAGGAGTCGCGGCCGGGTTCGGCGAGCAGACCGCGCTGGTGATAGTGGCGGATGGCTTTGATCGTCACCCCGGCGTAGTGCGCGAGCTGCCCGATGGTGATCATGAAGTCCGTCCTTCCACCCGCCTGGTCAGGCGGCCGCCGCCGTTGCGGAAGCGCGCACGGCCGTCGCGGAGGTCATGGTAGGAGACCAGCAGCAGTCGCAGGTATCCGTCGAACGTCTCCAGAGGGTATCCGGCGGGCGCGAACAGGCCGGGCCTGATCGGCACGTAGCGCCGCGGCGGGGCGGAGGTCATGCCACCGGCGAACTCGGTGAAGATCCGCTCTTGCGACGCGTCCGCTGGTTCGTAGGTCGTCCGCTCTTCGAGACCTCCCTCGACGATGTCCACCTCGATGCGGAGCTGGTTGGAGCGGTAGGTGCCCGCGTACGGGATGAGATCGACGTCCTGCTCCACTTCGTGGATCAGAGGGGGGATCCGGACACCGAGATACTCGCTCAGCAGCCACCGCAGGATCTGGTCCTGCAACATGATCGCCCCTGAAGTGTTGCCGAAGGCGGTGAAGACCAGGTCGTGTTCGGGCACGACGCACAGGATGGCCACGCCGCCGGGCGACGCGCCGGACATGGCGAGGACGGTCGTGTCGCCGAACGGGTATCGCACCCAGCCCAGGCCCATCGGCGGGACGTTCGGAGTCGCCATGTCGTGCCAGACCTGCTGCATCAGCGCGGTCGACCGAGCCGAAAGGACGCGAGTGCCGGTGGGGGAGACACCGCCGGCGAGGTGGGTGCGCCCGAACGCGAGCAGGTCGGCGATGGTGCCGATCGGCGTCCCCCCGGCCGGCCCCCAGGTGTCGGGCAGCATGAACATGTTCGTGGGTTCGGCCGCCATGGTCTCGGGGTTCAGGAAGTGGCCGACCGCCGTGCTGCGCAGGATGGCCTGCTCGGCCGAGGTGCCGGAGTCCTTCATGCCGACGGGCGCGTAAACCTCGTGCTCGAGCAGGTCGGGGAACGCCGTGCCGGTCACCACCTCCAGCAGGCGGCCCGCGACGATCATGCCGCCGTTGGAGTAGCTGAGCTGCTCGCCCGGTCCGAACAGGATGCCGCAGTCGCTCGCCGCACCGGTGAGGTAGGTCTTCAGGGCGTCGCGGCCCTTGGCGTCGGGGAAGAACAGGTCCGCGTCGATGCCGTTGGTGTGGGAGATCAGGTGCCGGACCAGGATGCCCTCCGCCGCCCCCCTTGCGGCCAGCGCGAATTCGGGAAGGTACTTCACCACCGGCGTGTCGAGGTCGAGCAGTCCAAGGTCGACCTGCCGCAGGACCAGCGTGGTGGTCATGACCTTGGTGACAGAGCCGAAGAGGAACCCGGTGTCCTCGCGCATCGGTGCGCCGGTGGCGAGGTTCGCGACGCCGTGGGCGAGGACGATCTGCTCGCCGGCGTGGTGGACGCCGGCGACGAAGCCGGGGATGCCGCCAGACTCGCAGTAGGCGGCGGCCTGCTCGAGGATCTGGGCTTTGACGGTGTGCAATGCGTTGTCGTCCATGCGGAGCATCGTCTGACCCTGCCCCAGGGGCAGGGTCAAGACCTGCGACACCGAAGAATCCGGTCCGCCTTGAGTGCTACGGCCGGCTGAGCCGCCGCCCTCGCCCGCGCGACCGTTGCGACCGGGGCGCAGCAGCGCTGCGCGGTCAGTAGACGAGTGCCTGCGCGTCCTCGGCGAGGGCCTCCTCGACGAAGGTCGACGCGCCGGCGATGCGGACGCCCTCGATGAGGTCCTGCGGGCCGATGTCCCGGCGCGCCGCGCACTGCGTGCAGACGGTGACCTTCCCGCCGGCCAGCACGACGTCGAGCAGGTCGGCCAGGGGCGTCGCGTGCGGCAGGGCGAACTCCTTGGCCCGGCCGGGCAGGCCGTACCAGGCGGACTCGCCGGTCAGCCACAGCGAGACCGGCACGCCGCTCGCCACGGCCGCCGCCGCGACGGTGAACGCCTGGTTGCACCTCTCGGGGGCATCCGCGCCCGCCGTCACCTTTATCACCATTGATCGTGCCATGGCTCTGAGCCTATTCGCGGACACGGGCGCTTCACCAGGCGATTCCCGGTTCCGATGTCCTGGCACGGGCCCGTGGGCGGGCATCTAGGCTCAGATGCCATGGACTCCCAGTCAATTCATCCGGACCTCGAGCCGATCGCCTTCCTGCTGGGCAGGTGGGAGGGGGCCGGGGTGGGCGGCTACCCGACGATCGAGAGCTTCCGCTTCGGCCAGGAGATCGTCTTCGAGCACAACGGCAAGCCGTTCCTGAGCTACCAGAGCAGGACCTGGCTGCTGGACGACGAGGGCGCCATGGTCAGGCCCCTGGCCACCGAGTCGGGGCACTGGCGCTCGCTGCCCGAGCGGCAGGTGGAGGTGCTGCTCTCGCACCCCACGGGCATCGTCGAGATCTACGTCGGCGAGGTCGTGTTCCACAAGATCGAGCTGCAGACCGACGTCGTGGCCCGCACGGCCACCGCCAAGGAGTACACCGCGGGGCGCCGCCTCTACGGCCTGGTCAACGGCAACCTCATGTACGCCTACGACATGGCCGCCGTGGGCCGGCCGCTGACCTCGCACCTGTCGGCGGAGCTGAAGAAGGTCGGCTGAGACCCCTCCGGGCCCGCGCGGGCCCGGGCGGGGACGCCGGCGCGGCGGGGAGGAGGCGGAAGAACGTGAAAACCCCGGGCGCGCTCCGCCTCCGAGGGAGACGGGCCGGCTGGACCATGGGAGGAGAAAACTCCCCCCGCCGGCTGCCCGGGGTTCCGGTGTCTGCTTGGATTCGCCGGACGTCGCCGGTGCCCGGGAGGGCACGACATCATCTGGACGAAGGTCCCGATGGGCGATGTCCTAGCGGACAGCCACCTCGCTAGCCCAATAATGACTAACCATTGTTTGGACCACCTCCCTTCTGCGTGCTTCGTACGCTATGCGAGCCTCCGGCGCGGGGGCAAGCGATTATTTACGGCGGGCCGCAACCGGTTACACCGGCCTTGCTTCCCTCCGCTGCTCGTAGACTCATTCCATGACCGGGACATGGCACGAGGAGTTGCGCGCGCGCGGATACCGGGTGACTCCGCAACGGCAGTTGGTGCTGGAGGCGGTGACCCGGCTCGGACACGCCACTCCTGAGGACATCTGCGGGCAGGTGCAGGAGACCGCGAGAGGCGTCAACATCTCCACCGTCTACCGCACGCTGGAACTGCTCGAAGAGCTGGGCATGGTCACCCACACCCATCTCGGCCACGGTGCGCCCACCTACCACCTGGCGAGCAAGGCCGACCACGTCCACCTGGTCTGCCGGGGGTGCGGCCAGATCACCGAGGTCCGTCCCGAGATGGTCGACGGTCTGGTGACCACGCTCAACGACGAGCTCGGCTTCGAGACCGACGTCCACCACCTGACCGTCTTCGGCCGCTGCCGCGACTGCCGGTCCTGAAGGTCCCCGCGACCTGCCCGGCGCAATAACCTTGGGGCATGCGTAGCCCTCTGCTTGACACGCCAGGCGCGGTCGCCGCCGAGTCTCCCGACCACGCCGTGGCCGCCCACTACGGCGAGCCGTACGCCGAGCAACGCGCGCTGGCCGAAGGGCGGGCCCTCGTCGACCGCGGCAACCGCGAGGTCCTGCGGATCTCCGGCCCCGACCGGCTCGGCTGGATCAACAGCCTCACCTCGCAGAAGGTCGACACGCTCCCGCCGGGCACCCCGTCGCAGACGCTGTTCCTCGACCCGCAGGGCAGGCTGGAGCACCATCTCACCCTGGTCGACGACGGCGAGTCGCTCTGGGCCCACGTGGAGCCCGGCACCTCGGCCGCGCTCATCGCCTTCCTGCTCAAGATGCGGTTCATGATGCGCGTCGAGGTCGACGACCTGACCTCCGCGTACGCGGTCGTCACGGTCCGGGCCCCGGGCGCGGGAGACGAGGGCACCGCCGTGTCCGCGCCCGATGGGGCGATCGCCATCGGCGGCGACCTGCTGGTCCCGCGCGAGCGGCTGGCCGGGCTCCCGGCCGAGCTCGGCCTGCGCCCGGCGGGCCTGTGGGCCTACGAGGCGCTGCGCGTCGAGGCGCACCTTCCCCGCGAGGGCTTCGAGACCGACCACAAGACGATCCCGCACGAGGTCGGCTGGATCGGCTCGGCCGTCCACCTGTCCAAGGGGTGCTACCGCGGGCAGGAGACCGTCGCACGGGTGCACAACCTCGGCCACCCGCCGCGCCGCCTGGTCTTCCTGCACCTGGACGGCAGCGTCGACACCCTGCCGCCGCACGGGGCGCCGGTGACGTTCGGCGTCGGCTCGCCGCGCGAGGCCGACCCGGAGGCCGCGGTGGAGGGCGCCGCAGAGCCGGGGCAGGTGGGCTTCGTCGGCACCGCCGTCCGCCATCACGAGCTCGGCCCCATCGCGCTGGCCGTGGTGAAGCGCACCGTGCCGGTGGACATCGCGCTGCTGGCCGGCGGGGTCGCCGCCACCCAGGAGGTCGTGGTGCCGCCGGACGCCGGGCGCAACGTCACCATCGACCCCGCCCTGCGCCGCCGCATCCGCTGAAGAGGTCTCAGTAGCAATAATCACCTTTCAACGAAGTCGCGTCTGACCAGCGGTAACGGAAGATCCTCCGGCTGACGTCTCCGTTCGATCACCATGGTGGATCGGTGTCGGACCGGTTCGCCGTGCCGCTCGCGTTCAGGCGCGTGACCGGCACCGATCACACCGGCCGGTTCGTCAAGGGCGCGCGCTTGTCGGAAGCCGCTGCGAGCGCCGACCCCGGCCGACGCCATACGCGCCGTGGACCCGATGCCCCGGTCCGCAGTGAACCCGGGAATCGCCGCGGACCGGGGCATCGCAAGGTCACTGCTCTGAGCTGCGAAAACGCTCGCCGGCGTTCGACTCCAGCCAGATGGCCCCAGCAACCCTCTCTTGACGCGCAGCCCATTTGTAAAGCTATGGTTTACGAGTGCAAGATATGTTGACAGAGGCGGTGCGGGCCCTGAAAGCGCGCATGGAGGCGTTCCTCGCCTCGCGTGTCCTGACGAGGAGCGACGACTGGGCCGACTCGATAGGGCGCGCCGTGAGCATGCAGGCGGCCGCCGATGACGTCGTGCGTGCCGTCGTGCAGCAGGCGCGCCAGAACGGCGCCACGTGGCAGGTCATCGGTGATGCGCTCGGCGTGAGCCGGCAGGCGGCGTTTCAGCGCTACGGCAGACCGATCGATCCAAGAACAGGAGAATTCATGAGCACCACCCCCCTGCCCGGCGTCGCCGACCTGGCCGCCTCGGTGATCGAGAACCTCGCATCCGGGCAATGGACGCGTGTCACCGAGCAGTTCGACCCGAGCATGCGCGATGGCCTGTCGGAGGACGCGCTCGCGGCCGCGTGGGCGCAGATCGTCGGCCTGTCGGGAGCTTTCGAGGGGTTCGGAGAGCCTGAGGTCACCAGGGCCGGCGACGTGACGATCACGAACACGCCGCTCGCGTTGGAGGCGGGCGACTACACGGCACGGATCGCGTTCCGCGACGACCGCACCATCGCCGGTCTGCACATCCTCGAGAGGCAGACGTCGTGACCATCGCATCTCCGGGCGGATCGAAGACGGCCACGCCCCGGGGCGGAGCCGCATGAGCGGCCGCGATCTGCGATCCATCGGTGTGTTCACCACCCTGGCGTTCGCGCTCGCCTGGCTCCTCGCGCTCCCGCTCTGGTTCGGTGACGGACTCGCCGCCCCCTGGTTCACCCTCGTGGCCGCCGCCACGATGATGACCCCCGCGATCGCCGCCCTCGTCGTCGTGTTCTTCGTCGAGCGGCCGCAGCACAAGACGTGGACGCTCGGACTGTGGCCGTTGCGACCGGTCCGGAGCCTGCTCGGCTACGCGGCGCTGGGGATCATCGTGTCCATCGCGCTCGTCCTGGTAGCGCTCCCGGTCGGCGCGCTGCTGGGGGTCTACCCGGCCGATTTCGTGCACTTCTCCGCCTTCCAGCAGGTCCTCGACGAGCAGGCGGGCGCCGCGGGAGTGGCTGAAATCCCGATACCGATCGGCGCGCTCGTCGTCATCCAGCTCGCCACACTCCCCTTGGCGGCGTTCATCAACCTCATCCCGGCGCTGGGGGAGGAACTCGGGTGGCGAGGGTGGCTGCTGCCGAAACTGATGCCGCTCGGTACACTCCCAGCCCTGCTGATCTCGGGCGTGATCTGGGGCCTCTGGCACGCTCCGCTCATTCTTCTCGGGTACAACTACCCGGATGCGCCGGGCTGGCTCGGCGTGACCGCGATGGTCGGCATGTGCGTCCTGGTCGGCGCGGTCTTCGGCTGGCTGCGGCTGCGTTCTGGGTTGGTGTGGCCCTCGGCCCTCGCGCATGCCGCGTTCAATGGGGCGGGCGGGGCCTACCTCCTGTTCGCCAAGGCCGGCGAGCACGTCGACACCACGCAGGCGACGATCCTCGGCTGGAGCGGGTGGATCGTGCCGTTCACGCTCGTCGTGATCCTGATCGCCACGGGACGGTTCGCTCCGCGAAGCGCCCATGACCGTGAAGCTCGTCTCACAGAAACCACAGGCTGACCAGGAGACCTTTTCCTCATTGCTACCGGGGCGCCTCAAGCCCCGGCCGGACGCCGCCCTCGGCGGAATCTCGCCTGCGGCGGGATGGCATGCTCGGGCCGACCGGGGTTCCGCCGGCCCGCCGCGGGTGGGCGGTGTCAGATGTCGATGACGAGCGTGATGGGGCCGTCGTTGACCAGCGCGACCTTCATGTCGGCGCCGAACACGCCGGTCTCCACCCGGGCGCCGAGCGCGCGCAACTCGGCCACGACGGCCTCGACCAGCGGCTCGGCGACCGGCCCGGGCGCCGCCGCCTGCCAGGTCGGCCGACGGCCCTTGCGTGCGTCGCCGTAGAGGGTGAACTGGCTGACCACCAGCAGGGGGGCGCCGATGTCGGAGCAGGACTTCTCGCCGGACAGGATGCGCAGGCCCCACAGCTTGGCGGCGAGCTTGGCCGCATGGGCGGGACCGTCGTCGTGGGTCACGCCGACCAGCACGAGCAGGCCGGGCTCGTCGATGGCTCCGACGGTCCGCCCGTCGACGACCACGGAGGCGGAACCGACCCTCTGGACAACGGCGCGCATGGTCCCCGATTCTTCCACCGCTTGTGGACGCCCGCGAACACGGCCGCGCCCTCGGTGAGGCGCGCGCGCCGGTCACCTAGACCCTCGGCGAGGCGCGCCCGGCCGGTGACCCGCTCCTCGGCGAGGCGCGGCCGCCGGTCACCCGCGCTCTCGGCCGGGTGCGGCGGGCCGGTCAGCCGCCCCGCCCGTCGCGCGTCATGGTCCACATCGTGGGTACGCCGGGCAAGCCGTCCGTGCGCCGGCGCCGAATGGTCGCCGAATGAACGGCACTGATCGTCCGTCCGTAGACTCATGTGCGAGAGGAGATGACGTGTCCGTTGCGCCGTTGATCGTGGAAGTCGTTCGTTCGGGGTTCGTCGAGTCGGTCCACCGGGCCTGGGTGTTCGCCGTGGACGCCGAGGGCAAGACCGCCGTCGTCCACGGCGACGTCGCCGCCGCGGCCTCGCCGCGCTCGTCGATGAAGCCCATCCAGGCGGTCGGCATGCTCCGCGCCGGGCTGGAGCTGGACGGCGAGCTGCTGGCGCTGGCGTGCTCCAGCCACTCCGGTGAGGACTTCCACCTGGAGGGCGTGCTGAAGATCCTGGCCGTCGCGGGCTTGGACGAGACGGCCCTGCAGTGCCCCGAGGACCTCCCGCTCGACGTCGCGACCGCGCACCGCGTGCTCCGCGCGGGCGGCGGCCCGGCCAGGCTCACCATGAACTGCTCGGGCAAGCACGCGGCCATGCTGGCCACCTGCGTGGTGAACGGCTGGCGCACCTCCGACTACCTCCACCCCGCCCACCCGCTGCAGCGGGCCATCCGCGCCACCGCCGAGGAGCTGACCGGCGAGCGGGTCGCCGCCACCGGCGTGGACGGCTGCGGCGCGCCGCTGTTCTTCTCCTCCATGGCCGGCATCGCCCGGGCGTTCCGCGCCCTGGCGCTGGCCGAGCCGGGCAGCCACGAGCGGCGCGTCGCCGACGCGATGCGCGCCCACCCCGAATGGACCTCGGGCACCACCCGCCCGGAGGCCACGCTGATGCGGGCCGTCCCCGGCCTCATGGTCAAGTCGGGCGCCGAGGGATTCGACGCGTTCGCCTTCGACGACGGCCACGCGGCCACCGTCAAGATCGAAGACGGCAACGCGCGCGCCCGGGTCCCGGTGACGGTCGCCACGCTGCGTGCGCTGGGGCTCGGTCTGGAGGCCGCGGAGCTGACCACGCTGGCCACTCCGCCGCAGTTCGGCGGCGGGCGCCCCGTCGGCGAGGTCCGCGTCCGCGGCCCGGTGTGACCGCCCGCACGGCCTCGCCCGCGATGGTGCGCGCCGGGCGGTGCGCGCCGGGCGGTGCGCACCGGGCGGTGCGCACCGGGCGGAGGTCAGATGGCGCGGCGGAACTGGCGGGAGGTGGAGATGGCGCCGGAGGTGGTCAGCGTGAACGTGCGCATGGAGTCGGCGAACTTCGACAGGTCCCACTCGGCCGGGCCGTGGTACCAGTACAGGTGGTCGGCCCGCGTGCCGTTGCCGTTCAGCGAGCCCACCACGCGCGCCCAGCGGTCGACGTTGTCGAAGACCACGGCGTAGGGCAGGTAGCGCGAGAAAAGCTCGATGCGCTGGGCCGGGGGCACCTCGCCGATCTCGCCGGAGGCGAGGTAGTCGCGAAAGCCCAGGGTGTGAGCAAGGGCGGAGGAGCCGCGCGCGGTCTTGGCCGGCATGTACTGCCCGCCCACCGACAGCGCCGCCCCGGCGATGATCAGGGCCAGGCCGATCAGGCCGTAGGTGGTGAACCAGGCCAGCAGCACCGTGGCCAGCACGCCGAGCACCGTGACCACCACCCCGACGGTGGTCCAGCGGGTGCGCACGGAGTCGGGTCGCCGGGCGAACCAGCCCTGGGCGACGACGTCGCGGTAGAGCGCGTCGCGCACCTTGCCGAGCCCCGCCGTGAACGAGCCGTGCAGCTCCGACAGCAGCACCGCGTCGCGACCATCGAAGATCGCCATGTGCAGTGCCCGCTCGTAGTCGAGCAGGTCGTCCATGGGCGCGCCCGCTACCTTGACCAGCCGCCAGTCGGGCGCGTCGTAGGCGCCGCGCGGCTGCTCCTCGATGTGGACGTAGCCGCGGACGGCGAGGTCGACGATGGTGGCCGTCACGTCGATCACGTCGGCCTGCTCGTCGATCAGCGTGCCGACCTGCCCGGGACGGACGCCGTCGGGCGGGGAGAAGTGGCCGTCGCGCAGCGTGGTGACCGGGGCGCCGGCCTCGTGGTCGATGACGCGGGCGTCGCGGCCGCGGGTCCAGTAGAGCAGCGCGACGCCGCCGAGCAGCAGCACCAGCAGCCCGCCGAGCGCGCCGCCGGTGACCGGGTTGAGGGTGAAGGCGTTGGACAGTTCGAAGCGCCGCTCGAGGATCGGCCTGCCCCCGCTGGCGCCCGCGGGGAAGCCGGCCACCACGGTGAGCGCCTGGTCAGGGCCGAGCCCCTGCTGCTCGAACTCGGCGCGCGTGCCGCTCTCGTCCATGGAGGCGGCGGTGCAGCCGGTGGCCGCGGTGAGGTCGCCGGCGAAGCATGAGAGGGACTGCAGGGGGGCGGGGCCGCTCAGCCGGACCAGGGCCTGCTGGACGGGGGCCGACCAGCCGTTGACGGCGTACCAGCGCAGCTCCTCACCGCCGCCGACCGGGGTGACGGCGCCGGCCACGTCGTACTCGATGGTGGCCGTGCCCTTGCCGCCGAGGGTGATGGTGTCCCCGGCGAGGGCGCCCTCGCCCTTGAAGCCGGTGACGCGGTAGACGCGGTCGTTGGCGTCGTCGTAGCGGGTGTGGGTGAGCAGCGTGCGCCGGACCTGGCCGGTGTAGGTGATCTGCTCCTTGACGTGCAGGACGCCGCCGGGCCGCAGCTCCACGGTGACGTCGGCCTTGCTCACGCCGTCCGCGGCCTCGGCGTGGGCGGCCGGGGCGGTCACGAGCAGGCCCAGCGTGGCCGCGAGCGCGCATCGACGAAGGAGATCCACCATGGGGCGTCAGCCTAGCGGTCGGCGCCGACAGCCGTTATGGGAACGCCCACGCCTGATCAAGGGCCAATAAACCCGGACAACCTCGGTGGCCGGGCGGCGCGGTCACCAGGGACCGTACGGGCCGTTGTTGCCGCCGCGGCCGCCCCGGCCGATCTCGCCCACGGCCGGCTTGACGTCGGCCAGGTACACCCCTGAGGCGATGACCGAGATGATCGTGAAGAAGCTGATGGCCGTCAGCCCGGCGTACCCGACCACGGCGGCGAAGGTGAACAGGGTCGCCAGGCTCAGGAACAGCAGCCAGAGCTTCTTGCTCAGCTTGCCGGCGATGGCGAACGCGCGGGCGGGGGTGCGGATGGCGTGGAAGAGGGCCCACCCGCACATGCCGAAGGCCGCGATGGCGAGCACCCAGAAAATGAGATCCAGGAAACTGTGAATCTCGAACATCGCCTCTCCCAGGGGGTCATATGAACGGCCGGCTTCAGCCTAGCCCGGCCGGGGGCCTGGCGGACGCCGTCCCGTCCCGTGAACGCACCAAGCCCGCCCCGGAGTTCCGGGACGGGCGCGGAAGCGGGTGGCTCAGGCCTTGGTGCCGGAGCCGGTGGTGCGGGTGGTCCTGCGGGGACCGGCCGGACGGGAGGCGATCGCCGGCTCGGCGGAGGTGGAGACCTCCTCCAGCTCCAGGGCGGCCTCGCCGGTCACCCGGCTGACGACCTTGCGGCCGCGGTCGGCGAACTGGTCGTAGAGCAGCACGGCCTTGGCGCTGATGGTGTCGGCGTACTCCTTGGCCTTCTCGGGGAAGTCCTTGGCGACGGCCTCGGCCTTGACCTGCACGTCGCTGGCGTACTTCTTGGCCATGGTGGGCAGGTCGCGCGCGACGGCGCCAACCTCGGACCGGCGCGACTGCAGGCGGTGGAGCTGCTCGGGCAGCTCACGGAGCTTCTCGACCGCGAAGTCGCCCGCGCCGGCGACGGCGTAGAACGGCTTGGACTCGGCGAGCTTCTTGACCTCGTCGTTGAGAGGCATGGGTCAACCTTCCTTGGGTTCTGGTTGGATGCGGCCGTTCGGCGAGGAGGTGGTGGCCTCCTCCACGGGAACCGCGTCGACCTCTCGGGGTTCCGGCTCGGAGCGGGCGGTCTCGGCGGACTGCTCGTCTTCGGGCGGAGCCTCGGCTCGGTTCTCCTTGCGGAACGACTCGTAGATATCGGTCAGCACCTGGCGTTGCCGCTCGGTGAGAGTGCGGTCGACGCGGATGGCGGCCAGCACATCGCTGTCCGGCTCGCGTTCCTCGATGAGACCGGCCTGTACGTACAGCGCCTGCGAAGAGATGCGCAGGCCCTTGGCGATCTGGTTCAGGATCTCCGCGCTCGGCTTGCGCAGCCCGCGTTCGATCTGGCTCAGGTAGGGGTTGGACACCCCCGCCTGCGTGGCGAGCTGGCGCAGCGAGATCTTCGCCTGCGTCCGCTGATCGCGGATGTACTCACCGATCGAGCCGACCTTCGGTAGTTCCATGCCTCCAGTATGCGTCGCGCTGCTTGCAAATGCAAACACTATGGCGAACGCCAGCAAGCGCGTCGGCGGTCAGCCGGGATACATCCAGAGCAGCGGAGCGGAGACCGACAACAGCACCGAGAACGTCACCAGGCTGTAGCGGACCCGCCGGGGAAGCGTGGCGCCCGGCTTGACCAGCCGGTTCACCCGGGCCATCACGTGGTCGCTGCCCGCGCCGAGGGCGCCGTCGGGGGCCGGCACCGCCCCGGCCGTGCCGAAACGCAGCAGCGCCGTCGCCAGGCGGCGCGGCGAGCAGTAGCGGCGGGCGCGGTCGTCGGCGGCCATCTCGACCAGCAGGGCGACCGAGGAGTGCGCGTTGCGGACCACGCCGAGCCACGGCAGCGCCCAGCTCAGCGCGGTGAACGGCAGCAGGACCAAGTCGTGCCGCTCGCGGACGTGGGCCGCCTCGTGGGCCAGCACGGCGGTGAGCTCGTCCTGGCTGAGCAGCGACAGCGTGCCCGCGCTGACGACGACCTCCGACCGCAGGCCCGGCAGGCAGTACGCGGCGGCGCCCGGGTGGTCGACGACGCGCACGCCCGGCACTCCCGGGTCGTCGTGGGCGATGAGGGCGAGCAGCACGCGGTGGCGCCGGCGGGCGCGCAGCGTCGTGGCGCCGGCGGCGAGCAGCACCACGACCAGCACGGCCAGCAGGCTCAGGCCCGCGGCGAGCGCGGCCAGGCGCGGCAGGTCCGCGGGGCGGAGCAGGCCGTGGCCCATGCCGAGGGAGATCGCCGAGTCGGCGAAGGTGTGCAGCCCGTACAGCACCCCCGCGCCGTACGGCTCCAGCGCGTAGGCCAGCAACGCGCCGACGCTGGCCAGACCCCACGTCACGCCGAGTGACTGCCAGAGCAGGATGGCCGACCGGGGGGCCCGCCACGGCCACCGGGCGAACGTGAGCCGCCATGCCCCGAGCGCGCACGCCGTGGCGAGCGCGGCAAGGACGGCGGCTGCGATCACTCTTCCTCTTCCAGCTCCGTGAGTGCTCTGCGGAGGATGTCGGCCTCGGAGCCCGAGACCGTCTGGGCGAAGCGCGTGAGCGCCGCCGAGCGGTCACCGGTCATGTCGAGGGCTTCCAGCATAAGCTCCGCCACGTACGCGTCGCGGCCGGCCGCCGGAGCGTACCGCCAGGCGCGCCCGTCGCGGGTGCGGTTGAGGAAGCCCTTGCGGGTCAGCCGGTCGAGCACCGTCATCACGGTCGTGGGGGCGAGGTCGCGGTCGGCGATCAGACGGCCGACCTCCCTGGCGGTCAACGGGACGTCCTCCGCCCACAGGATGTCCATGATGCTGCGTTCAAGCTCGCCGAGACCCTTCACGCGGACAAGCCTACCCCGAGTAGTACTACGTCGCGTAGAGGGCCGGACGGTGAGCCTGGCCTACCCACCGGGTCAGCGGCTTTCGGTCACGCCAGGGGTGACGACCACGGCGTCGCCCGGCGGGGTGTCGTCGTCCGGAGTGGGCCGGTCGGGCAGGCACTCGGCGCCGCAGCCGCCGAACCGGTCGGTGTCGAGCGGCGCGAACGGCGTCGGGTCCACGCCCTTCAGCGCGGCCAGGAAGGTGTCCTTCCAGATCGGGCCGGGGATGGTCGCCCCGAACACCGCGCCGAAGTACCGCCCGCCGATGGTGACCCCGTTCAGCTTGTGCGCGATCGCGCCCCGCGGGTCGCCGAGGCTGACCGCGGCGGCGAGGTCGGGGGTGAAGCCGGCGAACCAGGCGCTCGCCTGGTCGTCGTTGGTACCGGTCTTGCCGGCGGCGTCGCGGCCGATGCCGCCCACGGCCCGCATCGTCCCCTTGGTCAGCACCCCGGACAGGATGTGCGCCGTGGCGTCGGCGATCGCGGGCTCCAGCGCCTGGCGGCACCGGGGGGAGTGGTCGGTGACCTTGCCGGCCTGGTCGGTGACCTGCGTGATCACCATGGGAGCGCAGTACTTCCCGTGGGCGGCGATCGCGGCGTAGGCGTTGGCGACGGTCACCGGGTCCATCTCGTTGATGCCGAGGGTGAAGGTCTCGAACTCCTTCAGCGGGGCCCCGTCGGCGCGCTTGATGCCCAGCGACTTGGCGGTCTGGACGGTGGGGCACAGGCCGACCCGGCGCTCCAGCTCCAGGAAGAAGGTGTTGACGGAGTTCCAGGTGCCGGTCTGCAGCGTCTTGAAGCCGCCGCCGCCCTCGTCGTTGGTGATGGTGTGCGTCGGGTCGCCGATGCGGCCGCCGGCGCAGTTCTTGAAGTCGGAGTACCCCGCGGCGCGGAAGCCGCTGCCGACGGTGAAGCCGTCGTTGATCTTCATGCCCTGCTTCAGCGCCGTGATCAGCGTGAAGGTCTTGAAGGTCGAGCCCGCCTGGAGGCCTCCGATGCCGCCGTGCGCCGTGTCCGCCACGATGTTGTACGACATCTCGCCCTTGCGGGCCGAGGTGCCGTACGGCCGGCTGGCCGCCATCGCCTTGATCGCTCCGGTGCCCGGCTGGAGCAGGGCCTCGGAGGCGACCGGGCCGTCGGTGGCGTAGACGTGCTTCTCGATGGCCTTCTCGGCCGCCGCCTGCATGCGCGGGTCGAGCGTGGACTTGATCGTCAGGCCGCCGCGGTAGAGCAGCCGGGCGCGGTCCTCCTCGGTCTTGCCGAAGGCCGGGTTGCGCAGGAACTCCTCGCGCAGGTACACGCAGAAGTACGGGTAGGGGCTGGCCGTGCAGTTGCCGGGCAGCGGGGTGCCCTTGTACCCGAGCTTCTTGGACTTGGCCTCGGCGGCCTGCGCCGGGGTGATCTTGCCGAGCTGGGCCATGCGGTCGAGCACGGTGTTGCGCCGCTCGAGCAGCCTCTGCCGGTTCTTCTTGCCGCCTTCGGGGTCGGTGGCGGTGGGCAGTTGCACCGCGCCGGCCAGCGTCGCCGCCTGCCACAGGTTGAGGTGGGAGGCGTGCACGCCGAAGAACCGCTTGGCCGCGGCCTCCACCCCGTTGGCGCCCGCCCCGAAGTAGGCGATGTTCAGGTACTTCTCGAGGATCTCGTCCTTGGTGTACTTCTGCTCGACGGCCATGGCGAACCGCAGTTCGTTCAGCTTGCGCGCGTAGCTGGCCTCCAGCGCCTTCTTCTTCTCCTTGTCGGTGACGGCCGCGTTGAGCAGCACCTGCTTGACGTACTGCTGGGTGATGCTCGAGCCGCCCTGGCTCACTCCGCCCGACTGCAGGTTGCGGGCCAGGGCGCGGGCCGTGCCCTCCAGGTCGATGGCGCCGTGCTGGTAGAAGCGGTAGTCCTCGATGGAGACGATCGCGGTCTTCATCACCTCGGCCACCGCGTCGAGCGACACGACCTCGCGGTAGACGTCCCAGAACTGGGCGAAGGGCTTGCCCTTGGCGTCCAGGACGGTGGTCTTCTCCGCCAGCGGCGGCTCCACCAGGTCGGCCGGCTTGAGGTTCAGCTCGTCCGACGCCTGCACCACGGCCGCGCCCCCGCCGCCCACCACGGGCAGCGCCAGGCCTGCGACCAGCACGCCCGCGGCCACCGCGGCGGCGGCGAGGCGGGCGACGCCGGTCAGCGCGCGTCGCGCGGGCGTGCCCTCGTACCGCTCGCCGAGCTCGTGGTCCGGGCCCTGCTCCCCGAGGCTGAACATCAACCCTCCCCTATCGACATTAGGGTTTAACCTAAACCGTAGAGGAGACAATGATCGCCCGTCGGTCCGTCCGTCGCCGGTGAGGAGCCCCTTCGAGGCATCCCGGCTCCAGGACTTCGGCCCGATCACGAAAGGCGGGCGCATGGAGCTGACCCTCGTCCAGGGTGACATCACCGAGCAGAGCGTGGACGCGATCGTCAACGCCGCGAACTCCTCGCTGCTCGGCGGGGGAGGGGTGGACGGCGCCATCCACCGGCGCGGCGGCCCCGACATCCTGCGCGAGTGCCGCGCACTGCGCGCGTCCCGGTACGAGAAGGGCCTGCCGACGGGGCAGGCGGTGGCCACCACGGCGGGCAGGCTGCCGGCCCGGTGGGTGATCCACACGGTGGGGCCGGTGTACGCCAGGTCGCAGGACCGCTCCCACCTGCTCGCCTCCTGCTACGCCGAGTCCCTGCGCGTCGCCGACGAGCTGGAGGCCGAGACCGTCGCCTTCCCCGCCGTGTCGGCGGGCATCTACGGCTGGCCGATGGACGACGCCGCCCGCATCGCCCTGTCCACGGTGCTGCGGGCGTCCACCTCGGTGGTGGAGGCGCGGTTCGTGCTGTTCGGCGCCCCGGCGTACGCGGCGTTCGAGACGGCGCTCGCCGGGCTGCGCGCGTAGCACGCGGCGGCGCCCCCGAGCGGGTGCGCGTGTGCGTGGACTCGGTGAGGACGCGCGGGCCAGGTCAGGACGCGCGGGCTCGGGGTCAGGCCGAGGGGCGGGCGTCCGGGGCCAGGGCCGTCCAGGGGAGGGTGACCTCGCCCAGTCGCCGGCGCCGCCTGCCGCCGAGCGGCGGTGTGGTCGCCACGGGCCAGGTCTCGGCCAGCCGTTCCACCGCGGCCGTCCACCGAGGGCGGGCGCCGTAGGCCCCGTACGGCGCCGCGAGGGCCCACGCGTGGTCGAAGTCGCGCAGGAAGGCGTGGACGCGCTCCCCGGGCACGTTGCGGTGGATGAGCGTCTTCGGCAGCCGCTCGGCCAGGTCGGAGGGGCGCTCGAAGCCCGCGAGCCGGGCCGAGAGCGTCACCGTCCGCGGCCCCCGCGCGTCCAGCGCCACCCACGCGGCCCGGTGGCCGATCTCCGAGCAGGTGCCCTCGATGATCACGCCATCGGCGGCCAGGCGTGAGCGCAGCAGGTCCCACGCCTGCCAGGCCTGCGCCTCGTCGTACTGCCTGAGCACGTTGAACGCCCGGACGATCAGCGGCCGCCGCTCGACGGGGAGCTCGAACCCGCCGCGGACGAAGCTCAGCCCCGGCCGTTCGAACGGTCTGGCCGCGGCGACGCGGGCCGGGTCGATCTCGATGCCCACCACTTGCACGTCGGGGCGGACGCGGCGCAGGCGGGTGAACAGCTCGGAGGTGGTGACGTGCGAGGCCCCGTACCCGAGGTCGACCACCAGCGGGCGGTCCGCGGAGACCAGCAGACGGCCGTAGACGGCACAGGTCCAGCGGTCGGCGCGGCGCAGGCGGTTGTGTCCCGTGGTGCCCCGGGTGATCTCGCCTACCGGCCTGCCCGGCGCCGTTCCGCCGCCTCGCGGACGCCCGGCGTTCACGAGGCGCCCCCCGGGCGCGGGAAGGCGGACGGGTGGTGCTCAGGACGGGGTGGCATGCCGTGGCCTGGGGGTGGAGGTGCGGACAAGGCGGACGATACCGGAGCGATGCCGGGCCCGGAAACCATGGGAGCCGCGACGAGGGAACTCCCGTGGGATGTAACCGACATTGTGGGCAAGGCAGGCAAGTAGGACGTGACGCTCAAGACAGGCACAATGGGGAACGCGAGGGCGTTGGATCGCGTCCATGGGAAGGCACGCCCCCGCATCCGGACATGTCCATGCATGGCAGGCAAGCACGCGGATGTCACCATGCTCAGCGGATCGTCACTTTCAGGAGACCCGGTGCACCTTGTGCTGCGCTGCCTGCGCGCGCGGACGGATGACCAGCCGGTCGACGTTCACGTGAGCGGGCCTGGTGACGCACCAGGCGATCGCGTCGGCCACGTCGTCGGCCGTCAACGGGTTCGGCACTCCCTGGTAGACCTGCTGGGCCCGCTCGGCGTCGCCGCGGAACCGGGTGAGCGCGAACTCCTCGGTCTGCACCATGCCGGGAGCGATCTCGACGACGCGCACCGGCTCGCCGCACAGCTCGAGCCTCAGCGTCTCGGTCATGGCGGTCTGGCCGTGCTTGGCCGCGGTGTACCCGCCGCCGCCCTCATAGGAGGTGAAGCCGGCCGTGGAGGTCAGCATCACCAGCACGCCGTCCCCCGACTCGATGAGTTTCGGCAGCAGGGCCTTGGTCACGCGCAGCGAGCCCAGCACGTTGACCTCGTACATCTGGCGCCAGTCGTCCACCAGCCCCTGCGCCACCGGCTCCAGGCCGACGGCCCCGCCGGCGTTGTTGACCAGCACGTCGCAGCGGTCCAGCGAGGCGGCCAGCTCCGCCACCGACTCCTCGGAGGTCACGTCCAGCGTCACCGGGCGGACGGCCGGCACCTCGGCGGCCAGCTTGTCCAGCCGGTCACGGCGCCGCGCGGCGGCCACGACGTCGTAGCCCTCCGCCGCCAGCCGGCGGGCGGTCGCCTCCCCGATGCCGCTGCTCGCCCCCGTCACCACAGCCGTTCTCGTCATATGCGGTCCTCATGGTCGGATTCGGTTTCTCCATACCCGGCGCCCCGGACGGGCTCGCGCTCGGTCCGGCGGTGTTCGCGCGCCGCCCGTCCGTCATCTTGCCAGCGCGAGCCGGGCAGGCCGCGCGCGGGACCGAGGCCGCCGGGAATCTCGCGAACTTTCCGACAGTTAGTAATCTTCTGGAGGTGGTATCGGTGCCGCGAGTGCCGGTCGCACGCCGGATCAACCGGGTCGCGACGATCAGCATGCACACGTCCCCGCTTGACCAGCCGGGCACCGGCGACGCGGGGGGCATGAACGTCTACATCGTCGAAGCCGCCAAACGGCTCGCGGCCCTCGGGATCGAGGTCGAGATCTTCACGCGCCAGACGGCCCGCGACCTGCCTCCCGCCGTCGAGCTCGTGCCGGGCGTGACGGTGCGGCACGTGACCGCCGGGCCGTACGAGGAACTGGACAAGGGCGACCTTCCCGGCCAGCTCTGCGCCTTCCTGTCCGGCGTGCTGCGCACCGAGGCGATGTTCGAGCCGGGGCACTACGACGTCATCCACTCCCACTACTGGCTGTCCGGCCAGGTCGGCTGGCTGGCCAAGGAACGCTGGGGCGTGCCGCTCGTGCACACCATGCACACCATGGCCAAGGTCAAGAACCTGCTGCTGGCCAACGGCGACAAGCCCGAGCCGGTGGCCCGCGTGCTCGGCGAGGAGCAGGTCGTGGAGGTCGCCGACCGCCTGGTCGCCAACACCGCCGCCGAGGCCCGCGAGCTGATCGATCTGTACCACGCGCCGAAGGAGCGCGTCGCGGTGGTGAACCCCGGGGTCAACCTCCAGGTGTTCCGGCCGGCCTCCAAGGGCGCGGCGCGGCACCGGCTCGGGCTTCCGCAGGACGCCCACGTCATGCTCTTCGTCGGCCGCATCCAGCCGCTCAAGGCCCCCGACGTGCTGCTCAGGGCCGCCGCCCGGATGATCGCCGACGACCCCTCCCTGCGCGCGCGCCTGGTCGTCGCGTGCGTCGGCGGACCGAGCGGCAACGGCCTGGCCCGCCCCTCCTACCTGACCGACCTGGCCGCCGACTTGGGCATCTCCGACGTCCTGCGGCTCGCGCCGCCCGCGCCGCAACCCGAGCTGGCCGACTGGTACCGCGCCGCCGACGTCACCGTCGTCCCCTCGCACAACGAGTCGTTCGGCCTGGTCGCGCTGGAGTCGCAGGCGTGCGGCACCCCCGTGGCCGCCGCCGCGGTGGGCGGCCTGCGCACGGCCGTCCGCGACGGCGTGTCCGGGCTGCTGGTCGACGGGCACGAGGCGCACGCCTGGGCCAAGGCGCTGCGGGCGTTCGTCGAACGCCCGCTGTGGCGCGACACGCTCGCCGCCGGGGCCACCGAGCACGCGGCGGCCTTCGGCTGGTCGGCCACCGCCACGCGCCTGCTGGAGGTGTACTCGGGCGCGATGGCCCGGTTGCGGCGAACGCCCGTCGGCGTGCACCTCTGAGCGCGGACGGGGCAGTACTGTCCTTGCGACAGTACGCGACCGGCGAGACCGGCGCCCGGCACGACGAACGCGGGAGTGTGCACGGTGACAGATCACGAGGCGGCCGTCGAGTCCGCGCTCAAGGCGGCCGAGGTGTCCTACGAGCGGCCGCAGCCGGGGGCGTTCCTGGTGCGCCTGCCCGGCCAGCACAAGCTGGCGACCATGACCTGGCTCACCGTCTCCGACCAGGCGCTGCACGTCGAGGCGTTCTTCTGCAGGCGCCCCGACGAGAACCATCTGGAGTTCTACCGCTGGCTGCTGGGCAAGAACGGCTCCATGTACGGGGTGCACTTCGCCCTGGACCAGGTCGGGGACGTCCACCTCGTCGGGCGGCTGCCGCTCGCGGCGGTGTCGGACCAGGAGATCGACCGCCTGCTGGGCTGCGTGCTCACCTACGCCGACGAGTGGTTCGACCGCGCGCTGGAGCTCGGGTTCGCCTCCTCCATCCGCCGCGAGTGGGACTGGCGGGTCAAGCGCGGGGAGTCCCTCGCCAACCTGCGCGCCTTCGAGGGCATCGTCGAGCGCGGCCGGCGGGAGAACCCCGAAGCCGGTGAGAACCCCGGGGGCTGACAGGAGCCTCTGCAGCATGCCGAGAACCCCGGGGCCGGTGAGAAGCCCGGGTGGCGCGCCCTGGGGCCGCCGCCGGGGCGGCCGAGCCCAGGTGGAGGGGCCCCCGCCCAGGGGGCGGCGCGGCGCCGGGTAAAGCGGGCACGGCCTAAGCTTGGGCGCATGGCTACTTTGGTGCTATTGCGGCATGGCGAGAGCGAGTGGAACGCGAAGGGCCTGTTCACAGGCTGGGTCGACGTGTCCCTCTCGCCGGTGGGCGAGGAAGAGGCGCGGCGCGGCGGCAGGCTGCTGGTCGAGGCGCAGGTGCGGCCGGACGTGGTGCACACCTCGGTGCTGACCCGCGCCATCCACACCGCCAACCTGGCGCTCGGCGCGGCCGACCTGCTCTGGCTGCCGGTGACGCGCTCGTGGCGGCTCAACGAGCGCCACTACGGCGCGCTGCAGGGCAAGAACAAGGCGCAGACCCGCGAGGAGTTCGGCGACGAGCAGTTCATGCTCTGGCGCCGCTCCTACGACGTGCCGCCGCCGCCGATCGCCGACGACGACGAGTTCTCCCAGGCCGGCGACGCCCGGTACGGCGCGCTGCCCTCGGAGCTGCTGCCGCGCACCGAGTGCCTGAAGGACGTCGTCCAGCGGATGCTGCCCTACTGGTACGACAACATCGTCCCCGACCTCGCGGCGGGGCGCACCACCCTCGTCGTCGCCCACGGCAACTCCCTGCGCGCCCTGGTCAAGCACCTTGACGGCATCGGGGACGAGGAGATCGCCGGACTGAACATCCCCACCGGCATCCCGCTGCGCTATGAGCTGGACGAGGACTTCCGGCCGGTCAAGCCCGGAGGGGAGTACCTCGACCCCGACGCGGCCAAGGCGGCCATCGAGGCCGTGGCCAACCAGGGCAAGGCCAAGTAGCGAGCTCCGGGACGGGCGCGGCCGTCCGTCCCCGATCATGGTGAAGCCCCGGACCCTAGAACTCAAGCCAGGGCCCGGGGCTTTCGCATGCGCCCTGTTCCCGCATGCGTTCAGTTCTCATGGCGCGGCGCCGATCAGGCCGGCCTGCGGCGCGGGTCGCCGGACACGGCGCCGGACACGCTGACGCGCGCGGTGCCCGCGCGCCCGGGTGCTCAGGAGGCCGAGGAGCTGTCCGGCCGGTCGCCGGTCACCAGGTAGACGACGTCGCGGGCGACGCGCACGGCGTGGTCGGCGTACCGCTCGTAGTAGCGGCCGGTGAGGGTGATGTCGATCGCCGGCTCGATGCCGTGCGCCCAGTCCTTGGACAGCAGCACGCGGAACAGCCTGCGGTGCAGCCGGTCCATCGCGTCATCGTCGTCGTCCAGCTCCTTGGCCAGCTCGACGTCCTGGGTGGCGATGCAGCTGCCGGTCTTGGTGACCAGGCGCTCGGCGATCTGCCCCATCTCCAGGATCGTGTCGCGCACCTCGGCCGGGATCGCCGACTCGGGGTGACGCATCCGCGCGATCTTCGCCACGTGCTCGGCCAGGTCGCCCATGCGCTCGAGGTCGCCGCCCATCCGCAGCGCCGTGATGGCGGTGCGCAGGTCCACGGCCACCGGCTGCTGGGTGGCCATGAGCTCGAAGATCGAGGTTTCGACCTCCTTGTAGAGACGGTTGACCTCGGCGTCCTGGGAGATCACGCTCTCGGCGAGCTGCAGGTCGGCGTCCAGCAGGGCCGTCGTGGCCCGGGAGATGGCCGACCGGACCAGATGCGTCATCTGCACCAGGCGGTCGGTGAGAGCGTTGAGTTCTTCGTGGAAGGCGTCGCGCATGCGGTTCACGCTACGCGCGCGTTCATGAACGAACTTCGTCCAAGAGATGAACTCTCCAGGAAACAGGCGGTATGAGGGGCCTGGCCAGCGGCGGAGGCCGCCTACCATCGAAGGCGTGAGTGAGATCGTGGCAAGCCTGGCCGCTTTGGCGGGTTTTGTCGTCGGGGCGATCGCGATGATGGCGGTGCGGTCCCGGGACAAGAATCTCCCTGATCCCGTCGACAACCCCGACACCGTCCTGCCGCAGGGAGTGGCGTCGGTTCTCGCCGTCCTGCCCTCCTCCGCCGTCGTGCTCGGCCGGGACGACCGCGTGCTGCGCGCCAGCTCGGCCGCGCGGGCCTTCGGCCTGGTCAAGGGCGATCACCTGATGGCCGCCGAGCTGCTCGCCCTGGCCCGCCAGGTGCGCAGGGACGGCGAGATCCGCGAGAGCGAGTTCGAGGTGGCCCGCCACAAGTTCGGCATGGAGGTCACCACCTTCGCCGTGCGGGTCGCCCCGCTCGGCACCCACGGCCAGGTGCTGGTGCTCGCCGAGGACCAGACCGAGCGGCGGCGCGTCGAGGCCGTGCGCCGCGACTTCGTCGCCAACGTCAGCCACGAGCTCAAGACCCCCGTCGGCGCGCTCAGCCTGCTCGCCGAGACCATCCAGGACGCCTCCGACGACCCCGTCGCGGTCGACCGCTTCGCCGGGCGCATGCAGCACGAGGCCGCCAGGCTCACCTACCTCGTCCAGGACCTCATCACCCTGTCCCGCATCCAGGGCGGCGAGCCGATCCCCACCCCCGGCTGCGTGCCCGTCGACGAGGTCGTCCACGAGGCCATCGACCGCTGCAACACCAAGGCCGCCGCCAAGGAGATCGCCCTGGTCGCGGGGGGCACCGAGGGCCTGCGCGTCTGGGGCGACGACGAGCTGCTGGTGACCGCGCTGCGCAACCTGATCGACAACGCCGTCGCCTACAGCCCCGAGAGCACCCGCGTCGTCGTCAGCGCCCGCCCGGCCGGCGACACCGTCGAGGTCAGCGTCAGCGACCAGGGCATCGGCATCCCCGAAAGCTCCCAAGAACGCATCTTCGAGAGGTTCTTCCGCGTCGACGCCGCCCGCTCACGGGCGACCGGCGGCACGGGGCTGGGCCTTGCGATCGTCAAACACGTCGCCGTCGCGCACGGCGGTGAGGTGAACGTGTGGAGCAAGGAAGGCTCGGGCTCCACCTTCACGCTTCGTCTGCCGGCCTTCGGCGGCACGGCGATAGCCGTACCAAGCACAACGAACTCTCTGGAGGCCGCGAAGTGACCCGCGTGCTCGTCGTCGAGGACGAGGAGTCGTTCTCCGACGCCCTGTCCTACATGTTGCGCAAGGAAGGGTTCGAGGTTGCGGTGGCCGCCACCGGCCCGGAGGCGCTGGACGCCTTCGACCGCAACGGCGCCGACCTGGTGCTGCTCGACCTCATGCTCCCCGGCCTGCCGGGCACCGAGGTGTGCCGCTCGCTGCGCCAGCGCTCCAAGGTGCCGGTGATCATGCTCACGGCCAAGGACAGCGAGATCGACAAGGTCGTGGGGCTGGAGCTCGGCGCCGACGACTACGTCACCAAGCCGTTCTCCTCGCGCGAGCTGGTCGCGCGCATCCGCGCCGTCCTGCGCAGGCAGGGCGACGCCGAGGAGATCGAGCAGGCCGTCCTGGCCGCCGGTCCGGTGCGCATGGACGTCGACCGCCACATCGTCGCGGTACGGGGCCGCCAGGTGCAGCTTCCGCTGAAGGAGTTCGAGCTGCTGGAGGTCCTGCTGCGCAACGCCGGCCGGGTGCTCACCCGCGGCCAGCTCATCGACCGGGTGTGGGGGGCCGACTACGTGGGCGACACCAAGACGCTGGACGTCCACGTCAAGCGTCTGCGGGCGAAGGTCGAGGCCGACCCGTCCGACCCGCGGTGCATCCTCACCGTCCGCGGCCTGGGGTACAAGTTCGACCCCGCCGAAGGCTGAGGGACACGCGAAGGCCCGGTGGCGCGAGCTCGCGCCACCGGGCCTTGTCGCGTGCTACGCGCTCAGCTGTCGGCGGACGGGTCCGGCGTCGGCGTGGCGCTCTCGGAGGTCGCGGGGGCCGGCGTGGCCGAGGCCGACGGCGCGGCGCTCGGCGCGGCCGGCAGGCCGGCGTACTCGCGGCTGCGCGTGACCACCGGGACGTTCATCGGGATGTCGCCGGCGTTGGCGAACTTGAGGGTCAGCTGGATCGTCTCGCCGCCGTACAGAGGCTTCTGGGTGCCCTCCAGGATGACCTGGGCGGGCTTGCCGCTGTTGACGAGCTGGCCGGGGGGCACCGAGATCGGGCCGGGCGCCTTGACGGACGAGGCCACCTGGGGTGCCACGGCGACGCCTTCCAGCCGGTCGGCCGCCGTGCCGTAGTTCGCCATCGACAGGTAGAGCGGAAGCGAGCCGCCCGCCGCGATCTGGGCGCCGGACTCGGGGCCGAGGAGGAACGCCTGGGCGATCTTGATGCCGTTCCTGCCGTAGGCCTTGGCGGAGCCGTCGCTGTCGATGAGCACGTTGGCCTCGGTCGGCGCATAGGCATTGCTCGTATTGGCGTCGGTGCCCGCGCCACACGCGGCCAGCGCCGGAGCGGCTGCGAGCAGCGCGGTGATCATGATCACCCTGCGACGGCTGGTGCTGGTCACAGTCTGAGGTCTCCTTGGTACACATGGGTAGGGCCAGTCGCAACCTTATCCGTGCGCAGGAGCCGTCGCTCAGGGGGGCCGGTGACGGCGCGGAGGCGGCAAGCGTCGCAGGTCATGGGGCCTTTTCGGACCCGGAATTCACACTGTGGAGCGGCTGTCAAGTCCCAAATCGAGGCTTTGACCTGCAGTTATGTTGATTTCACTGTTCCGGGAGGGGACTGACGCGTGGTATCCTGGAGTACAGCGGAAGGGGTACTTGTCACATGACTTTCCAGGTCGGCGACACTGTCGTCTACCCCCACCACGGGGCTGCTCGGATCGAAGCCATCACGACCCGCACGATTAAGGGCGAGGACAGAACCTATCTGGTGCTGAAGGTCGACAAGGGCGACCTTACCGTACAGGTGCCGGCGGACAACGCCGAGCTCGTCGGTGTGCGTGACGTCGTGGGCCAAGAAGGCCTTGAGCGCGTCTTCGACGTCCTGCGCATGCCCCACACCGAAGAGCCCACCAACTGGTCCCGCCGGTACAAGGCCAACCTTGAGAAGCTGGCGTCCGGCGACGTCAACAAGGTTGCCGAGGTCGTGCGCGACCTCTGGCGGCGCGACAAGGAGCGCGGTCTGTCCGCCGGTGAGAAGCGCATGCTCGCGAAGGCCAGGCAGATACTGGTCAGCGAACTGGCTCTCGCCGAGAAGACCAACGAGGACAAGGCCGAGGCGCTTCTCGACGAGGTTCTCAACTCCTGAACACGACACGGCCAAGGGTGGGCGTCGGAGTCGACGTCCACCCTTTCGCATCCGGCCGCGAGCTGCGTCTGGCCGGCCTCCACTGGCCGGGCGAAACCGGGCTCGCGGGTCACTCCGACGGCGACGCCGCCGCACACGCCTGCTGCGACGCGCTGCTGTCCGCGGCCGGGCTCGGTGACATCGGCGGGCTGTTCGGCACCTCCGACCCACGCTGGGCGGGCGCGTCCGGTCTCACCCTGCTCGAGGAGACCGCGCGTCACCTGCGGGCCGCCGGGTTCGAGATCGGCAACATCGCCGTGCAGATCATCGGCAACCGTCCCAAGCTGGCGCCGCGCCGCGCCGAGGCCGAGAAGGTCCTCGGCGAAGCCGCGTCGGCCCCGGTCAGCGTCACCGCCACCACGACCGACGGCCTGGGCCTCACCGGCCGGGGCGAAGGCATCGCCGCCATGGCCACCGCCCTCGTCTTCGCCCCCTGACCCCCTCTCCTCTGTTTCGCGGATCGCGGATGGGCGTGGGGCCCTCGCGCGCGCCTGTGCCGTGACAGGTCTCCCGTTGCCTCCGCGCGCTTCTGGGACGGGTGTGAAGCCCGCCCGAACCTCCCCATGGCGGTGCCGAGAGGACTGCATGGCGTCTATATGGCGGTCTGATCAGGGTTTTCTTACTTTCTAGGATTAGTACGCGATGTGGGGGTAGCCACCTTGTCAGCGTGAAGGTGCGACCCTCAATCGGAGGCTCAATATGTCCATTCAGACCATCCTCGGCGCCATCGTCATCGGTGCGATCATCGGCGCGCTCGGCCGGCTCGTGCTGCCGGGCCGGCAGCCCATCGGGTGGCTTCTGACCATCATCGTCGGCATCGTCGCCGCGCTGATCGGTACGGCCATCGCCCAGGTCATCGGTGTCGCGACCACCGACGGCATCGACTGGATCGAACTGGTCCTGCAGGTCGTCCTCGCCGTGGTCGGTGTCGGCGCCGTCGCCGCCATCAAGGGCCGGGAAAGGGTTTGATCTCTGGCGGAGCGCGCCACCCGGTGACCTTCGCCTGATCTTCGCCGCCTTTTCCCTGAGGGAACTGGTCTCTCGGCCCTAGAGCCCTGAGACACGACGGTCCAAGAAACACGGTGTCGCGCCTTCGACACCTTCGAGATCCGCCTGGTCCACCCGGACCAGGCGGATCTTCGTCGTTCCATCACCACCCCGACGCCCAGCCGTCTCCCCGGACGGTCCCGCCCGGCCCTCTCGGACGGTCCCGCCCGGCCCTCTCGGACGGTCCCGCCCGGCCCTCTCGGACGGTCCCGCCCGGCCCTCCCGGAGGGGCCGGCCCGCCCCCCCGGACGGTCCAGTCTCGACCACCGGGACGGTCCAGCCCGGACCCTGGCAAATGGCGAGGACGCCGGGGCGGTACCAGGACAAGACCGAGGTGCCCTGCACCCACACTGCCAGGCCACGACCGTACGACCGGTGCGTGCACTCGCCAGGGCCCGCGAAGTTGACGGGGGGCGTGTGAGGCGAGGCTGAAGCGCCATAACGGGCCGGCGCCCGGCATCCATCGAGAGACGCCGAACCCGGACCGAGACGGGCCAGGTGACCGGGAGCCGGGCACTCGGCGGGCACAGGTGACGGGGCGCGCGGAGGCCGGAGGCGCATGGCAGAGACCGGCGTCCGGCCTCCGGGGTCGAAGTGCCGGACTCGGCCGATCGGGCGGCCGTTTCAGACGGGGACGGTCACTCCTCGGGCGGCCGGTTCAGGACGGGCCTGTCACTCCTCGGGCGGCAGGGGGGTGCTGCGCATCCGGCCGGAGGGCGGGGCCGCGGTCTGAGGCGTGTACGGCGGGCGCCCGCTCTGGAGCGCCTCGTCCTCGTCCGCGCTGTCGGCACCATCGTGGGCCGGGTCGGGCGCCGCGTCGCCCTCCCACGCCTCCCCGGACTCCCACCCCGCGATGTCCTGCGAGGCGACGTCCTGCGGTGGGGTGTCATGGGAGGGGAGGTCATGCGGAGGAGCGTCCTGGGGCGACGCCTGCTCCTGCGGCGCCACGTCGTGCGGCGCCCGGTCGGACAGCGGGCTGGCCTCCTCGCGCAGGTGCGGGTACGGCTGGGTGTCGGCGGACTCCTCTTCCGGCTCCGTGTCCGCGGCCGCGGCCGTGTCCGGCGAAGACGGTCCGGACGCGGGATGGGTGACATTCGGATAAGGCTGGGTGTCACCCAGCTCGCGCGCCGGCTTGGGCAGCGGATGGACCAGCACATCACCGGCGCTGGGGCGGACGAGGTCGCCCCAGCGAAGCGGCCGGCCCGGGTCACTCTCGGCTCGCGGGCCCGCGGCCTGCTCGCGCGGCTTGGGCACCAGTCGCTGCTCGGGCTCCGGCGCCGGCACCTCATGCGCGGCCTCCGGTAGCGGCGGAGCGGCCTCGGGCACCCGGCGCGCGGCATCCTCCGACGACGGGTCCCCGGCACCATGCACCGGCTCCCCGGCACCATGCACCGGCCGCCCGGCACCTTGTACCGGCTGCCCCGCACCTTGTACCGGCTCTCCAGCATCCTGAACCGGCTGCGTGACCCCTGAGGCCGGCCGTGCCGCGGCCCGTGCTTCCGGCGTGGCCGCAGGCGTGGCGGGAGCGGTCTGCGGCGGGGTGTGTGCGCCGGCGGCCGCCGCGCCGGCGTTCGGCCCGCCCGCCTGCGCTCCGTCCGCCTCCTCCGTCTCGTACGCGGCGTCGCCGCTACCGGCCGGATCGGTCGTGGCCGTGCCGGGGGCGCCGGCTCGGGACGCGGCGGGCTGGGGGGTGGGTTCCCTGCGAGGCGCGCGGAAGCCGTCGTCGCCCCGCAACGGCGGCAGCTCGTCCACGGTAGGCGTCTCAGGTGCGGGGGTGGGCGGCACCACCGGCACCACGTCCGGTTCGAGGTCGTCCGGCGAGGCGAGGTGCGGGACGATCTCGCGGTCATGGCCGGGCGTGTGGACGGCCGTCTCCAGCGGAGGGGCGAGGCCCGGGTCGCGCTCCTCCCGTCCGAACGGAAGGATGTCGTGCCCCGCGCCCTGGCCGGTGGGCCCCTCGGACGGCTCGTCATCGGCGGCCCGGGCCTGGAGGTGGCCCGCGGGGAGCAGGAACAGCCACAGCCCGACCAGCAGCATCACCCATGGCGCCACGGCGACGCCCACCGCGAGCTGCCGGCCTTCCACGGTCGTGTGCGTGGCCGCCAAGACGTTCGCCGCGCCCGCGGCCACGATGAGGACGGCCAGGATCAGCCAGGCCTGCAGGCGCATCAGCAGCCGGGCGGAGCCCAGCAGCAGCACGGCGATCAGGGCGATCACCAGCAGCGCGTCGAAGCCCGCCGGGTACAGGTAGGCGAGGTCGGCGCGCGCCCCGCCGGACAGGGCGATGGCGCGGATCGCGTCGAACGACAGCACGCAGGCGACGCCGGCGAGCGCCATCAGGGCCAGGCCGGCGACGACGGTCGCGATGCGGCGCAGCACCAGTGCCATTCGGGACGGGCGGGCGGAGGCGGGCGGAGGACCGGGCCGGCGGGCGGACTGACCTGCCGCCAAGGGGGGTGTGACTTCCATGGCGCTTCGAGCCTACAGAATCGGCGTTGCCGTACCGGGAACGCCGCGCGGCGTCCCCCGAACCAGGACACGACCACAGGCCCACGATGTGCCCCGGGCGCCGGCACGACCCGTGCCATCGGACGCGAACCGCCACAGGCCGCGAGTACGGCCACCGGGGGCGCTCGCTCGAGACGCAGGTATGACCGGTGAAGAGTCCTCGGCGGCCCATGCCTTGTGGATGTACCGGGGGGGGTGAGAGGGGAGGTTCAGGTATATGAGGGGTCCTATCGGACAAATCATCAGGGACAAGCAGTCATGAAATGGAAGAATCCGGTCAAGCGTGTGCCTGGTGGGAAAGGCCGGCGGATTCACATTGCTTTTGCGCGTGTGTGAGGTCGGGCAACCCGTCCTGTCACGGCCTGCGAGGCATTAGCCTTGCGTTCGTGAGTCTGCGCCTATACGACACCAGCACCCGTGCGGTCCGCGACTTCGTCCCCGTCCAGCCTGGCCGGGTCTCGATTTACCTGTGCGGGGCCACTGTGCAGGCTCCGCCGCATATCGGGCACATCCGGTCGGGCGTCAACTTCGACGTCATCCGCCGGTGGCTGACCCGGTCGGGGTACGAGGTCTCGTTCTGCCGCAACGTCACCGACCTCGACGACAAGATCATACGTGTCGCCGCCGAAGAGGGCGTCCCCTGGTTCGTGATCGCCGAGCGCAACCAGCGCGCGTTCACGTGGGCCTACGACGCCCTCGGCTGCATCCCGCCCACCGTCGAGCCCCGGGCCATGGGCCACATCCCCGAGATGATCGAGCTGATCCAACGGCTGATCGACAAGGGCCACGCCTACGCCGCCGGCGGCGACGTCTACTTCGACGTCATGTCCTACGCCGAGCGTTACGGCCGCCTCTCCAACCAGCGTCCCGAGAACATGCGGGCGGCCGGGGACACCGACAGCGACTCCGCCAAGCGCGACGGCCGCGACTTCGCGCTGTGGAAGGGCGCCAAGCCCGGCGAGCCCACCTGGCAGACCCCGTGGGGCGCCGGCCGCCCCGGCTGGCACCTCGAGTGCTCGGCCATGGCCACCAAGTACCTCGGCGAGACCTTCGACATCCACGGCGGCGGCGTCGACCTGATCTTCCCGCACCACGAGAACGAGGTCGCGCAGTCGCAGGCGGCCGGTGACGGGTTCGCCCGCTACTGGCTGCACAACGGCATGCTCAAGATCGGCGCCGAGAAGATGAGCAAGTCCCTCGGCAACTCCCTGCTGGTCCCGGCCATGCTCACCAAGGTGCGCGCCGTCGAGCTGCGCTACTACCTGGTCGCGGCGCACTACCGCTCCGCCATCGACTACTCCGAGGAGGCCCTGGCAGAGGCCGCCACCGGATACCAGCGCATCGAGGGCTTCGTCACCCGCGCCGCGGAGGTCATTCACGACGTCGACGCGGCGGCCCCGCTCCCGCAGGCGTTCGTGGACGCCATGGACGACGATCTCGGCGTGCCGCAGGCGCTCGCCGTGGTCCACGAGATCGTCCGCGAGGGCAACGTGGCGCTCGCCAACGGCAACAAGGAGCAGGTCGCCCGGCTCCTCGCCGAGACGCAGAACATGCTGGACGTCCTCGGCCTCGACCCGCGAAGCGCGCAGTGGCGCGAGTCCGGCGCCGACAGCGGGCTGCGCGACACGGTGGACGACCTGGTCAAGGTGGCTCTGGAGCAGCGCCAGGCGGCTCGCGCCCGCAAGGACTACGCCGCCGCCGACGCCATCCGCGACCAGCTCGCCGCCGCGGGCGTCATGGTCGAGGACACCCCCCAGGGCCCGCGCTGGGAACTGGCCCGCTGATCGCGCCGGTAGGCTGACAGCATGGCAGGTGGCGGTAAAGGGTCGGGCAGGCCCGGCAAGAGGCAGGGTGCCACGCGTGGCACCGGTGGGCAGGGCCGCAAGACCCTGCAGGGCAAGGGCGCGACTCCGCCTGCGCACGAGCGGCACTGGTACAAGGACAAGCAGCGGGCCGCCAGGGCCGCCGCGGCCGCGGCCGGCGCCCCGCCCAGTTCCGCCGACCGGCCGGCGCGTCCGGCCCGCGGCGGCAAGCGGGAGGACGGCCCCGAGTTCATCGGCGGGCGCAACCCGGTGCTCGAGGCGCTCCGCGCCGAGGTGCCCGCCACGGCGCTCTACGTCGCCCAGCGCGTCGACAACGACGACCGCATCCGCGAGGCGATCAAGATCGTTTCCAACCGCGGCATCGCCCTGCTCGAGGCCGGCCGCGACAAGCTCGACAGGCTGACCGAGGGCACGATCCACCAGGGTCTCGTCCTCCAGCTTCCGCCCTACGAGTACGCTCACCCCGAAGACCTGGTCGAGCGGGCCCAGGAAGCCGCCGAGGTCCCGCTGATCATCGCCCTCGACGGGGTCACCGACCCGCGCAACCTCGGAGCCATCGCCCGTTCCGCCACGGCCTTCGGCGCCCACGGCATCCTGGTGCCCTCGCGCCGTTCGGCGGGCGTGACCGCGGGCGCGTGGAAGACCTCCGCGGGCACCCTCGCCCACCTGCCGGTCGCCCGGGCCGCCAACCTCACCAGCACCCTGCGCGAGTACCGCGACCAGGGCCTGTTCGTGGTGGGCCTGGACGGCGAGGCCTCCGCCGACATCGGCGACGTCGAACTCGCCACCGAGCCCTTGGTCGTCGTGGTCGGCTCGGAGGGCAAGGGCCTGTCCCGGCTGGTCCGCGAGTCCTGCGACGTCGTGGCCCGCATTCCCATGAACGCCGCCGCCGAGTCACTCAACGCCGGCGTGGCCGCGGGCATCGCCCTCTACGAGATCAACCGCCACCGCCGCCGCCGCTGACCTCCTGCCCCCTCCTACGCTCCCGCCACTCCAACATCGGTGACGGTGCCCGCGCCATACGACTAAACTCGTAACGCGCCACCCCCGCCGACGTAGCTCAATCGGCAGAGCAACGGTCTTGTAAACCGTAGGTCAGGGGTTCGATTCCCCTCGTCGGCTCCCACGTCAAAGGCCCCTTGCGATCATCACAAGGGGCCTTTTGCTAACACCTTTGCTAACAGCAGCTATGCGGCGGCGTCCTTGACGACGGTCGCGAAGATGTCCGCCGCCGTCGCCATCTGCGCGAGCGGCCACCACTGGCGGGCTGACGAGTGGCTCAGGCGATGAGCGGACTACGCCGCTCGATCATGGTGACGTCCCGCCAAACACCGTGATGGCGGCCTATGCGTTCGCGAATGCCGATGACCCGGAATCCGGCGCGAGCATGTAGGGCGAGGCTCGCGGGGTTCTCGGGGAAGATGCCTGATTGAATCGTCCAGATGCCGGCCTGCTCGGTGGAGGCGATCAAGGTGCGCAGCAGGGCGAGGCCGACACCCAGATTCCGGGCGTCAGGGTGGACGTAGACGGAATGCTCCACCACCCCCGAGTAGACGCAGCGGTCGGAGACGGGGGAGGCTGCGACCCAGCCGAGCACGCGTCCAGCCTCATCGAGGGCGACATGTCGATGGCTCGTGAGTTTGACCGTGTCGAACTGTTGCCAGGTGGGGGCGGTCGTCTCGAAGGTGGCCTGACCCTCGTCAATACCGAGCTGGTAGATCGCGAGCACCTCGGCGGCGTGTTCGGGCGTCATGGCCACGATGCGCGGCGCCGCCCTGCCCGTCTTGGGCCCGGCCGAGGGAAGGATCTCGGCGATCAGGGTGCGTATCCGCGTCTCGATGTCGTCGCGGATCGGCCGGACGGCGGCCACCCCTTGCCCAGCGGGATCGTCCAGTTGCCAGTCAAGGTAACGCTTGCCGGAGAAGAACGGGCAGGCGTCCCCACAGCCCATGGTGATGACCACGTCGCTCGCCTGGACCGCTTCCGTGGTGAGCGCTTTGGGGATCTCGGCGGAGATGTCGATGCCCACCTCCTTCATCGCTTCGACCACGGCCGGGTTCACCGTCTCGGCAGGGGTGGAGCCGGCGGAGCGGACCTGGACGCGGCCTTGCGTCAGGTGGGTGAGGAACGCGGCGGCCATCTGCGAGCGTCCGGCGTTGTGGACACAGACGAACAGCACGGACGGGGCGGTGGTGCTCATGGGCGGGGACTTCCTTGCTCGGCGAAGGCGGGGGAGTCGGCGTCGAGAAGAGGATCGGCGGGAATCCGTGGTGTCGTGGGGTGACCCGAGCCGACCACCACCGCGACCAGCGCGCCCGTATCGATGACCTCCGCGGTCAGGCGTCGGCCCAAGGGAAGGCCGCTTCCGGTCACGTGCGGGTAGCGGTCGGGACGGGAGTTCGGAGCAGGGTGGACAGGCGATTCAACGCGACCGGCAGCACCCAGTAGTAGACCCAGGTGCCGCGTCGCTGGGAGCCGACCAGACCCGCCTCGCGGAGGACTTTGAGGTGGTGAGAGATCGTCGGCTGGGACACGTCGAATGGGCCGATCAGGTCACACACGCACGCCTCCCCGCCCTCGTGGGAGGCGATCAGGGACAGCAGCCGAAGCCGTACCGGATCTGACAGGGCCTTGAACATGCGTGCAAGCTCCGCCGCGTCCGCTCCGCCCAACGGCTCGCGGGCCATCGGAGTGCAGCACGCCCCTGCCGGGTCGAGGATCGGCAGGTCTTGTTTCGACATCGCTCTATGTTGACACACATCTAATCAAGGTGGCAATGTCGCTGTATCGACATTTATCGAAACAGGCCATCTTCGAGGGGAGACCGCCATGTCCCGTGTTCAGCTCGCGCTGCGCGTCGCCGACCTGGAAGGCTCGATCGCCTTCTACTCCAAGCTGTTCGGCATCGAGCCCGCGAAGCTGCGCCCCGGCTACGCCAACGGCTACGCCAACTTCGCCATCGCCGAGCCCCCGCTGAAGCTGGTGCTCATCGAAGGCGAGGCCGGCCAGGAGACCCGCCTGGACCACCTCGGCGTCGAGGTCGAGGACACCGCCCAGGTCGAGGCCGCTACCCGGCGGCTCAAAAACGCGGGTCTCGCGACGTTCGAGGAGAACGACACCTCGTGCTGCTACGCCCTTCAGGACAAGGTGTGGGTCCACGGCCCCGGTGCCGAACCCTGGGAGGTCTACATGGTCAAGGCCGACGCCGACACCCTCGGCGAGTCGGCCATGGACGGCGCGCAAGCGTCGTGCGTCTGCGGACGGGACGACGCGGTCGAGGCGGCACCGACCGGTGCCGGAGGCGGATGCTGCTGACGGCCGAGAGATCCATGCCCGGTATCGTTCGCGGACCGTGACTCTGGAGTCGCCAACGCGGATGTAACCGCATCGCGAGACGTCCGTAGACGGCCGTAGAACGCGATCAAGTGAAGCAGGCCTCTGACCAGGGATGCGGAGACCTTGGGAGATGTCAGTAAGGTTCCTCTTCCGGCTTGTGAACCGTAGGTCAGGGGTTCGATCGCTCTCGTCGGCTGCCACGTCGAAGGCCCCTTGCGATCATCGCAAGGGGCCTTTCGCCGACAGGTTCGCTAACAGCTGGACTGGCAGACGCCGGGTAACTTACACACCTTGGCGGCCATCTTCCTGGCGTTCTTGGTCAGTCGGCCGGGGTCGTAGATTCCCTCGTCGGTCGTGTAGATCATCAGTGCGCGGCCCCGGCGTGCGGCGATACCGGTCACCGTCACGTTCACACTGCCGTCCTGCCAGGTCTGATAACCCATGCCCATGGCCTCGTCTCCCGCCTTGGCCTTACTCGTCCGCCATCGGATCTTGAGTTGGGGTGCCGACGGATCGCCCTTACGCGCGCACCGCTTGACCTCGGTGCGCAGACGGGTGAGCGCGGAATGGGCGCTCCGGGGGCTGTTGTAGATGACGAGCTGTTCGGAGGAGTTGCTGGGGCCGCTGGTCCAGAGCGTGATCGTGCGGGCGGCCACCCGGCCGCGGTCGACGGCGTGCCGGTGCAGGCACGGGTTCAGCTCCAACGGCTCGGTGAGCTTGTCGCTGATCTTGTAGCCCTGTTCGTCCGCCTCATCTGGGTCCAGGACCCTGCGCGCGTCGCGTTCGGTGAGCAGGAAGTTCTTCGGAATGTCGGTCACGGTCGCCGGGGACAGGGCCAGCAGCAAGGAGAGTGTCACGCTGATCATGAAGAGTTGGACGACGGCGGGAACGGCTTGGTTCTCGGTCCTCTCGCCAGATCGGCTCAGGCAGGTCAGGGTCGAACCGCCTGCGTTCCTTTCCGGCCTCGCATCTGTGGCCCGGCATCCCCTCGTCGGCTCCCACGTCGAAGACCCCTTGCGATCATCACGAGGGGTCTTGTGCTCGGTTGCTCATGCCGTCGCAGGAGCGTTCGTAGGGCAGTTGGGGGATGAGGTTCTTCCAGCCGTCGGGAGTGATGTCGGGCTTGCTGAGCCGCCCGCATATCTGCTCGGCGACCCGTCGAGGGTCGATGTTCCACACCAGTGGCGGGCCGATTCCGGTGGCGACCACCGTCCGGTTCCGGGCGTCGTAGGCCACAGCGATGATCTTGTGGTCGGCGGGCAGGCTGGCCAGCAGGGTCTTGTCGCGTATCTTCCAGATGCGCACGGTCATGTCATCGCTCGCGCTGATGAGGGTCGCGCCGTCCGGGGCGTACACGAGGTCGTTGATCTGGGCGGTGTGCGCGTGCAGAGTGGCGGACACCTTCCTGGTGGCGAGATCGTAGAGGCGGATGAGGGTGTCACCGCCTCCGCCCGTGGCGAGCGTGCGGCCGTCGGGGCTGAAGGCGATCGCCGGCACGCTGCCGGGTTGTGAGAGCCGGTCGTCGACCAGTGAGTTCCGGCGCGTGTCCCAGAGTCGGACGATGCCTTCGAAGCTTCCGGCGGCCAGGGTCCGCCCGTCCGGGCTGTAGGCCAGTGACTGGACGCCCTGTGTCAGGGCCGTCGCCCGGGTGAAGGCGGGGTCGCCGCCGTTGCCCTCGAGCGTCGCGCGAAGTGAGCCGTCCGCGGGGTTCCACAGGCGGACCGTGGGGTCGTAGATGGCGGAGGTGGCCAGGGTGCGGCCGTCGGGGCTGAAGGCGATCGCGTTCATCACGCCGTGGTGGTGGGTCGTGATGGTCCTGAGCAACTTCTGACGGGGGACGTCCCACAGGCGCACGGTGCCGTACCGGTCGGTCCGGTCGCCGGACGCGACGGCCAGCAGCCCCCCGTCCGGGCTGAACGCGACGGCCATGGGGGTATGGCCCAGACCAGGAAATGCCGCCACGCGCCGGCGCGCGGGCATCGAGTACAGGACGACGTCGGACATCTCGGCGACCGCCAGCAGGTTCCGGGCGGGCGAGAAGGCCACCGTGATACCTGGGCTGAAGCGGCCGGTGAGAAAGGTGCCGCGCGTGCTCCACAACTGGACGACGCCGTCGGAGCCGGCGCTGGCCAGCGTCGCGCCGTCAGGGCTGAATTCGACGCTGTTCACCTGGGCGATGTGACCGGTCAGATCGGCGAGCGGCCTGTCGCCCGCCGCGTGGTCCCATATCCGCACATGAGAGTCGTAGCCACCTGCGGCGAGGAGACTGCCGTCCGGGCTGAACGCCAGGCTGGAGACACTCCTGCCGACGTCGTCACCCGCGATGGTCTTCATCTGCCTGCGCCGGGGGAGATCCCAGAGCAGCACTCCGCCGTCCTCGGCCGACACGGCCAGGGTGCGGCCGTCCCGGCTGATCGCCAGCCTGGTGTTCAGTCTCCTCGGATCGAGCGTGTCGTCGAAGTGCTGGTTCTGGGTGTTGAGCAGCGCACTGATCGCCTGGGGGCTGTCCGGAGCCAGGCGGTAGGCCTCCACCGCCAGTTTGTGCGAGCCAAGGGGATTACTGGTCGCGTACTCGGACGCCACCTGGGGGGCGATCTGGCCGGACACCGCCACGCGATGCTGTTGTTCCGCGGCGGCCCTGCTCTCCCGGATCGTGACACCACCCGCCACGGCCACCATCAGGATGAGGAGGACGCCCAGCGCGGCGGCGACGCGCGTCCTGATCCGTGCTTTTGTTCGGTCAAGTCGGCTCTGGCGGAGGAAGTCCTGTTGCAGGGCGTCGAGTTCCTGATCGCGCCCGGCCGCCCACGACTCCGCGGACTCCAGTGACACGCCGCGCAACAGCAGGTAGGGATCACGACCCTGCTCGTGCCAGGCCGTCGCCGCCGTCGCCAGCCGTTGACGCAGGCGCAGTTCGTCGCGGTCCTCGGCGATCCACTCACGCAGCCGTGGCCAGGCGCGCAGGAGCGCCTCGTGGGATATCTCCGCGCCCTTCTCCGTCACGCTGATCAGACGGGCTTTGACCAGCGCGTCCCGCGCCGCGATGACAGGGGCGGGGGTGACGCCGGCCCTCGCGAGAAGACCCGGCAGGTCGATCTCGCGTCGTGTGTCCTCCGTCCCCTCGCCGATCTGGACGCCGGCGAGGAGGATCCTCCGGATGGCCTCGCGCCCCTTGTCGTCCAGGCTGTCGTGCACCTTTTCCGCGCTCGTGGTGACCGACTGCCAGATCCCTCCCGCGGCGCGGTAACCGGACATGGTGAGGGTCTTGCCTTCCCTGTTCCGCCAGGTGGCCAGTAGTGCGTGGGAGAGCAGGGGAAGTGCGCTGAGCACATCGTCCTCGCCGGGGCGTAGATCGTGGAGCAGGAGGTCCACGAGTCCCGGCTCCAGTGACAGGCCGGCCGTCTCGGCGGGGCCCTCGATCGCCCGGCGCACCTGCGGCTCGGTCATGGGCCCGACCGGTACGTGCCCCGCGCCCAGGGCGGTGAGCAGGCCCGGATACGCCAGGCAGTGGCCGTAGAAGTCGGCTCTGACGGCCGGTACGAAGAGTGCGCGGGCAGGGTCGGCCGCGCACAGGGCGGAGATGAAGGCGTTTCGCTCGGCCGGGTCCTGGCAGCGGGTGAACACCTCCTCGAACTGGTCGACGACCAGGAGCAGGCGGTCGGTGGGTCGGTCCTGGTCCTGCAAGGTCCTTTCGATGAGGCGGTTCACGGCGTGCGGGGCGTCGAAGAGTTCGTCGGCCGCGTCGTCGCCGGCTTCCTCAGGGGACATCGCCTGGACCAGCGCGGTCACGGGGCTGTCGCCGGGAGTGAGGATGAGGGGCAGCCATCCGTCCTCGGCGCCGGCCAGTGCCGGCAGCAGTCCCGCGCGCAGTACCGAGGACTTCCCCGAACCCGACGGGCCGATCACGAACAGGGGACCCGCTCGCCGGGCGCCGACGACCCGCACGAGTTCCCCGACCAGTTCCTCCCTGCCGAAGAAGAGACGGGCGTCGTCGGGGGTGAACTCGAATGGCTCCAGGCCCCGGTAGGGACAGGGCCCCTCCGCCGGAGGGATTCTCGTCTCGGGGTCGGGAAAGGTGTAGGCCCGATTCTGGGTGAGGATGATTTCCCCCGCCCGTCCGAAATGCTGGGGAAAGTGCGGTGGAAATCCCCGCCTGGGCAGCTCCCGGTCGAGATAGCGGCTGATGTCGTCCAGGCTCAGCATGCGTGGTCCGAGTTCGTCGCCCTCGCGCAGGACGGTCAGCAGACATCCGGTGTACGCGGTGTGCCGCGCGCCTATGGGAGCCAAGGCCTGCTCGTCCCGGGCGGCGGACGCGAGCAGATGGCTGCGCCGCACCCGCATCCGTCCGAAGGCGTCGCTGATGGGGCTCGCCGCCGCGCCGTTCGCCCGTCCGGCGAAGCAGCAGTCCAGGACGACGATGATCGTCTCCGCCGGGCTGGCGATGAGCGCCTCACGCACCGCGGAGTACGGCAGCGCCTTGTACGTGAGTCCCGTGCTCGGCGCATCGGTGGCGGAGGTGGCGAGGTAGAGCTCACCGTGCGCGTCGAGGAGCCCGTGTCCCACGAAGGAGAACAGAAACGTGCCGCGCGCCTGCGAGGCCGCCCTGGCCAGCGTGCTTCCCAGCTCCGCCGGGTTCGCCGGATCCACGAGCGTTTCCAGGCGGCCGGGGGCGAGCCCACAGCACTCCACCAGGGCGAGCCCCAGGTCCCGCGCCGTCGTGGCGGCCGCCTCGACGTCCGGCAGGGCGGAACCCCGGACATGGCGGGCGGTGCCGGCCACGAGCGCCCGGCTTCCCGGGCGTTCCAGCGCTCGGCCGGCCGATTCCGTTCCGGGGGTCACCCGCGCTCCGAGGGCCCTGGTAACTCCTGGTCCCGAGTCCGGCGAGTTCCTTCGTCTTCGCCCATGGCGCCTTCGAGCCGGCGGGTCAGCTCCGTGAGCTGTCCCGAGTCGAGCCTTCGGACGTTCCTGGCGGTGAGCGTGATCTCTCCGCCGTCCGGCCGGCGGACGGTGATCTCGACGTCTCCCACCCGCCGCCGCAGCCACGCCACCAGCGCGCTCGCCAGTGCGGTGGCGATTCCCCCCTGGCCGACGGCGGCGACGAGCACCTCAAGTGTTCCCAATTGCCCTGGGCCGGGCGGGGTTCCCTGATTCCGTACCTTTCCCAGCAAGTCAGAATCTTCGTCCAGCCAACGGCGCAGAGCGTCGACGCTTTCCTCGCCTGTGACGGCGATCTGCACATCCATGGCGTCCACCCTATAGAAATCCGCCTATTGGCGGCGTGCGCCACGAAATCATCTCCGAACATCACGATCGATCTTGATCTTAGGTGTAGCCCTGAAGGTGGGGATTTCGCGTTCTTCGACTGCTAATTCAGCTTTGTGCGAGATTGAACCGATTTATGGGCTGGTTAACGAATATCGGCGAAGGCTCTCGCGGCGCGGACTCTTCCCCTGAAAGGATGGAGGGATGTCTGCTCCGCGAATCCGCGTCGCTGCCTACGTGATCCGTTACCGATGCGCCCCGGAGCTCCTGGTCTTCGATCACGTGGGCGCGCCCGGAGCCGGTACTCAAGTGCCGGCGGGAGGGGTGCGGCCGGATGAAAGCCTCGAAGAGGCCGTTCTGCGGGAAGTCGCGGAGGAGACCGGCGTGACCGGAGTCTCCATCGTCCGCCTCATCGCGGTGGACGACAGGCCGCACCCCGACACCGGACAGCCGCGGCGGACCACGTTCTTCCAGTTCACGGTCCAAGCAGATGCCGATGACGCATGGCTCCACCATGTTCACGGCGACGACGCGGACGCCGGCCTTCTGTTCGCGTGCCGCTTCGTTCCGATACCGCTGGTAGAGCGGCTGGCCGACGCCCAGGACGCCTGGCTGGGCGGCATCGACCGACGAACGGGAAGGCGATGAGCTCGTGACAGGGCCTACGTCTCTGCTTCTGAGGTCAGGTCATCTCACAGGCTGCCGGGGTGTGCGCGCTGATCTCTGACGCCGGGCGAAGGCGGGCGCTCGTAGGCCACTTCGAACCATACGGTCCGCCCCGCCTCGTCCTCGTAGACCGACCAGGTCTTCGACATCAGGTCGACGAGCATCAGGCCTCGCCCGCCCTCGGCATACGGGTCGTGGCAGACCTGCGGGGTGCTCTCCCCGCCGGCGTCGACCACGTCGACGTGGACGAAGTCCTGGCAGTCGGCCAGCGCCAGCGTCACCGTCCCTCCGTCTCTGGAGTCGGAATGGACGACGGAGTTGGTGACGACCTCGGAGACCAGGAGTGTCACCTCGTCGAGCGCGGGATGGCCGGCGCCGAGCTTCCGCCGTACGTACTCACGAGCGAGAGCGACCGATTCGGGGACGCCGACGAGATCGACAACGCCCAACAGGTGCCCAGTCACCATGCGCTCGCCTTCGTTCGCGTAAGTCCGCGTCGAAACTCACGGAGTCACGCGGGGTTCACGCTGGGACACTAGGAGCGGGTGATCCAACGGCTCAACCGACTTGCACGGACTTGCACGATCAGCTGAGAGCTCCGAGCGCCTTGGTGATCAGAGCACGGGCCTTGCCGCCGTAGACCGCGTGCGCGGCGAGTTCCGTGAACCCCTTGACGTAGAGCGCGATCTCGCGAGGCTGGGTGACCGTCACGGCCGCCGACAGCATCTCCACGAACACCCGCTGGTCGTCGTAGATCGAGAAGGTCTCCATGGTCCACAACCTCCGGCGAGCCGCGAAGGGGATGATTCCCAGGGACACCGACGGCAGCGACATGCATTCGAGCAACTGCCCGAGCTGGCCGGCCATCACGTCGTCGTCCGCGACACGGTCGTACAGGACCGACTCCTCCACGACCATCGCGAACCGGTGATCCCCCTCGTAGAGGAGCCGGGTACGTGCCGCGCGCGCCGCCACGGCCTCGTCGATGTCCCGCGGAGCCTCGTGGAACTCGGCGAACGACGTCAGCACCGCGCGCATGTAGCCGGGCGTCTGCAGGGGCCAGGGCATGAAGCTGGAGCAGTAGAACCGGAACAGGCGGGTCTGTTCGTACAGCGACACCCGCGTCTCCTGTAGCCGCTTCATGCCGCTGCGCTGCAGCCGCCGCCACTCCACGTACATGCTGTCGGCGTCACGAGTGGCGGCGATCAGGTCCGCGGCCTCGCCCTCGGCGTCGCAGATCCGGCACCAGGTGCGGATGTCCTCGTCCGAGGGAAGGGTGCGCCCACGGATGAGGCGCGAGCACTTGGACTCGTCCCAGCCCGCGGTCTGGGCCAGGGCACGGGCGGTCAGCCCTGCGTCCCGCAGGAGGTCGCGGAGGCGGTTTCCGATGGCGCGGCGGGCCTGCTCGGCGCTGGAGGAAGGGGAAGTGGACACGTGCGGCAGATGGTCAGAGCGGCTTGTACTCGGCGTGGTCGATGCCGCGTTCCCACACGCGCTCGAAGGCCGTCAGGCAGAGCTTGACCACAGAGGGATCGTCGCACAGCTCGTAGCCGGCGGGCTCACCGGACCCGGAGTGGAAGTGGAAGCGGACCACGCGCTCATCGAAGAGCCAGAAGTCGTTCCCCGGGAGCGCGAGGTCGGAAGCTCGTCGTCGTGACAGCCAGCGGACCTGCTCGCCGCCCGCGAGGTTCGCGAACGGCGTCGCGGAGTGCTCGTACCGGATGTAGTCGCTGACCGGTTCGGAGACCAGCCGCGCACGACGGATGACCACACCCCGGGCGACGGTGCCGCGGACCAGGTTCACCCACGGAGCGTCGAAGGCGGTGCGATCGAAGGGAACGCCGTCCCGCCATGCCCGGAAGCCGGGGCTCGCGGTGCCATAGGCGTCCCGCATCTCCAGGTGCAGCGCGGAGCGCCGGCACTGAGCGAACAGGTCATCCCAAGTCGCGGTCGCCATCACGGCACGCCTCCAGCAAGTAGTCACGCATCCGCGCGGGAAGCCTGATGATCATCTCGTCCGGTGCGAGAGGACTCCTGGCGACCACTTGGGCCACGTCCACAGGATCATCGACCACGATGCCCTGGATCACCACGCTGCCGTCCGCCTCGTCCACCCAGATGGAAGGGCAGCCGCCGTGCTCGCTATCCGTGTCGATGCCGATGAACCGTAGCGCCATGACTGCCTCCCGTGCTTCGGATGTGTGCAGACTTGCGACATCACGACACTGACCGGCGTCTCCACCCTCAGTCAATAGCACCCGTTCCAGCGGGCGCAGCCGCCCGGCGGAACGGCCGGCACAGGCGAGGCGTGACAAGCTTCGGACAAGCCGGCGTGACTAGCGTTCACCGCAGCCAAGTCGGGAGTCGCCATGCCTTCTTCGGTGTCCGCAGGGCCGCGCATTCGTGCTGGCAAGAGAGATGGCGCCTGGTTCCCCACGGTATGCGGAGTACTGATCGCGTTGTGCGGCGCGCTGACGGCCTTCGCGTTCAACGCGGTCTACGCGAAGGGCTGGATCGACCTGGAGGTCTACCGGCAAGGCGGGGCGGCGGTACTGCGGGGCACCTCTGTCTATGACCTGATCGTCGGTGGAAGGTCGCTGCAGTTCACCTATTCGCCGTTCGCGGCGATGCTGTTCACGCCGCTCGCCCTGGTCGAGATGGATACCGCCGCCGGCCTCTGGGTGCTGATCTCCATACTCGCCCTTGAGGCGGTGATATGGATTCTCGTCGGCCTTACTACGGTGAAGCGCCGTGGCCGCCGGGCGACTCACGCATTGCTGGTCGTCATCGCGGTGCTTCCCTTGTATCCGGTGGCGCTCACGCTGTGGAACGGGCAGATAGGTATCATCCTGCTACTGGTGATAGTGGCGGATCTGACGCACGGCAAAGAGAAGTGGCGCGGCATAGGAACGGGCATCGCCGCCGGCGTCAAACTCACTCCGCTGATATTCATTCCCTATCTCCTCCTCACGCGTCGTTACCGGGCCGCCCTGATGGCCTGCCTCGGTTTCCTCGGCACGGTGATCCTCGGATTCCTGCTGCTGCCGGCCGATTCGCGTGACTACTGGGGTGGCGCGTTCCTCGACACACACCGGGTGGTCGCCGGGCAGGGCGTGGACTTCTTCAACCAGTCGCTTCGCGGCATGCTCGCGCTCGTGCCCCGCTCGTGGCCCATCATGCCCGTCTGGCTCGCCCTGTGCGCGGTCGTCGGCACGGGTGGACTTCTGGTCGCCGCACGGACCACGAAGAATGCGGGCGAGCTCGCCGGAATCACCGTCACCGGGATCGTGGGGCTGCTGGTCTCGCCCGTTTCCTGGCCGCACCATTGGGTCTGGTGCATACCGCTCCTGGTGCTGTGGGCACAGCGCGCTCAGCGCGTGAACGCGCCGCTGGAGAAGGTGGGCGTGGGGTTCCTGTGGTCGATCTTCCTGCTGCCGGGATATGTCGCGCTGGCGACACTTCTCGTCTATCCATCCCACGCTGGAATGTGGTTGATGTCGCTGACGGGCAGTTATGTGCTCAGCGGATTGTCGACGTTGCTGGCGCTCGCGGTCCATTTCGGCCGGAGCGATCGGCGGCGAGGAGAGTGCGCGTCAGGCGATCCGTTCGCCGTCGTTCCGGGATAGCCGCTCACGCATGGCGATCTCCCGGCCCGCCAGTGGGGGTGCGACGATCGACCGCACGGCATCGAAGGTGGCAGGGTGCGTGATCTCGTCTACGCGACGATGGCACTTCCTTCCATTTCCAACGTATAGCGCACTGGGGGGCTTGCGGCAAGACCCGGGTCTTGCCGCAGAATCGACGGCCGGACACAGCACCGACGAGAGATATGGGGGAAAACGTGGGTGTGTCGTCGATGTACGGGGGGCGCGACGCTCGGGAGCCGGTGAGTCGATCGGCGATCGCCGTGCGGTGCAGCACGGTCGCCTCGGAGGTGTCGCGATGATCGAGCAGTACGTGGTGGACCTTCGAGAGGTCGACGAGACGCAGGTCGCGGTCGTCGGCGGCAAGGCCGCGCACCTGGGCGCGCTGTCGCGGATCGAAGGCATCCGCGTGCCGGCCGGGTTCTGCGTGACGACGGCGGCCTTCCGGCGGATCATGGCGCAAGCGCCGTCGATGGATGATCGGCTCGATCGGCTGTCGCGCCTGAAGCCGGACGACCGGGAAGCGATCCGCACGCTCAGCGCGGAGATCCGCCGGACCATCGAAGGGACCGTCGTCCCGGGCGATCTGGCGGCGGCGATCACCGGCGCGCTCGCCCGGCCCGGCGAGCAAGCCGCCTACGCCGTGCGATCCAGCGCGACGGCGGAGGACATGCCGACGGCCTCCTTCGCGGGCCAGCAGGACACGTATCTGAACGTCATGGGACCGGCGGCGATCCTGGAGCACGTCAGCCGGTGCTGGGCGTCGCTGTTCACCGAGCGGGCCGTGACCTACCGCCTGCGGAACGGCTTCGACCACCGCAAGGTTCACATGGCCGTGGTCGTGCAGCGGATGGTCTTCCCGGATGCGGCCGGGATCCTGTTCACCGCCGACCCCGTCACCGGCGACCGGAAGGTCGCCACCGTGGACGCCGGCTTCGGCCTCGGCGAGGCCCTGGTCTCCGGCCTGGTGAACCCGGACGTGTTCAAGGTGCGCGACGGCGAGGTCGTCGCCAAGGCGGTCGCCGCCAAACAGTGTGCCCTTCGCGCCCTTCCGGCCGGCGGGACGCGGGAAGTGGCGATCGACCCGCGGCGGCAGGAGCAGCCGGCGCTGACGGACGCGCAGGTCGTGCGGCTCGTGGATCTCGGACGGCGGATCGAGGCGCATTTCGCTCGCCCGCAGGACATCGAATGGTGCCTGGCCGGCGATGACTTCCAGATCGTGCAGAGCCGGCCGATCACCACGCTGTTCCCCGTCCCGGCGGCCCGCGACGGGGAGAACCGCGTCTACCTCTCCGTCGGCCATCAGCAGATGATGACCGACGCCATGAAGCCACTGGGGCTCTCCATGTGGCAGCTGACGGCCATGGCGCCGATGCACGAGGCCGGCGGGAGGCTGTTCGTCGACGCCACCCGGATGCTGGCCTCGCCCGCGGGCCGTGCCGGGTTCCTGGAGATGGCCGGCAGGTCGGATCCGCTGACCAAGGACGCGCTGGAGACCCTCTTCGATCGCCACGACTTCGTCCTGACGCCCCTGGACGGTGCTCCCGGCGGGCCGCCAGCCGGCGGCGCGCCCGCCCCGATCGCGACCGATCAGGCCATCGTCACCGAACTGGTCGAGCGCAGCCAGGCGTCCATCGACGCCCTGCGGCGCGACGTCCGGGCGAAGACCGGACCGGCGCTGTTCGACTACCTGCTGCTGGAGGCCTTCCCGGAGCACAAGCGGATGGTCGGTGATCCGCTGAACATGCAGGCGATCATGGCGGGCATGGAGGCCACCTGGTGGCTCAACGACCGGCTGGAGGAGTGGCTGGACGAGAGGAACGCGGCCGACACCCTCACGCTGTCCGCGCCCGGCAACGTCACCTCCGAGATGGGGCTGGCGCTGCTCGACGTCGCGGACGTGATCCGCCCGCATCCGGAGGTGGTGGCGTTCCTGCGGGGCGTCGAGGACGACGGGTTCCTGGACGAGCTGCCGAAGTTCCCGGGCGGGACCGAGGCGCGCGACGCCATCGAGGCCTACCTCGACCGGTACGGCATGCGCTGCGTCGGCGAGATCGACATCACGAGGCCGCGGTGGCGCGAACGCCCTTCCACCCTCGTGCCCCTGATCCTCGACCACGTCAGGAACTTCGAGCCGGGCGCCGCCGAGCGGCGCTTCGAGCAAGGACGGCAGGAGGCGCGGAAGAAGACGCAGGAGGTGCTCGAACGTCTGCGCGCGCTGCCGGACGGGGAGCGGAAGGCCGAGGAGACCGAGCGGATGATCGAACGGGTCCGTACCTTCATCGGCTACCGGGAGTACCCGAAGTACGGCATCATCAGCCGCTACTTCGTCTACAAGCAGGCCTTGATGGAAGAGGCCGAGCGCCTCGTGCGGGCGAAGGTGCTCTCCGAGAGGGAGGACGTCTTCTACCTCACCTTCCAGGAGTTCCACGACGCGGTGCGTTCGAACCAGGTGGACGACGAGCTGATCCGGCGGCGCAAGGACGAGTTCCGCGCCCACCAGGCGCTCACACCGCCCCGGGTGCTGACCTCGGACGGCGAGGCCATCACCGGGGCGTACCGGCGCGACGACGTGCCGGTCGGCGCCCTGGTCGGCCTGCCGGTCTCCGCCGGGACCGTCGAAGGGCGCGCCCGCGTCATCCTGGACATGGCCCAGGCCGATCTCGAACCGGGCGACATCCTCGTCACCTCCCACACCGACCCGAGCTGGACGCCTCTCTTCGTCGCCATCGCCGGCCTGGTCACGGAGGTCGGAGGACAGATGACCCACGGAGCGGTGATCGCACGGGAGTACGGCCTGCCGGCCGTCGTCAGCGTGGTGGACGCCACTCGGCTGATCACCGACGGGCAGCGGATCCGCGTGCACGGAAGCGACGGGTACGTCGAGCTACTGCCCTGACCGGCCGGTCACCGGCAAGCCCTTCCGCCGGCGTGATCACGGGGAGGTGACGCAGACGCCACCGGAGGGGCGTTGGTGGGGGAAGCCGACGCGGAGGACGGCGGCGGCCACGGCCGCCGTGAGGACGACGACGGCGGCCAGGATCAGCGCCCGCTGATAGCCGTGGTGGAGCAGCGGGGTGACGACCAGCGGACCGAGGATCTGGCCGACGGAGTATCCGGCGGTCAGCAGCGCGACCGAGCGGGGGAAGCGCAGGTGGGCGCCCGCGGCGAGGGCGAGGGTGCTGACGCCGACGAACGTCGCGCCGAACAGGACCGCGGAGATCAGTGCCGCCGCCACGCCGTGGACCAGGGCCGGCAGGGCGATGCCGACCGCCTGGATGACGAGCGCGGCGAGCAGCAGGCCGGGGCGGGACCAGCGGCGTCCGAGCCGGGCCCACAGCGCGGAGGACGGCACGGCCGCCACCCCGACCAGTACCCAGGCGCCGCTGCCCAGCCCGCCGGGGGAGTTCTGCTCGATCGCCGCCACCAGGAAGGTGCCGGCGACGATGTAGCCGACGCCTTCCAGGGTGTAGGAGGCGAACAGCGCGGTGAACCAGCGGTGCGGGCGCGTCCTCGGCCCGTCGCCCGCTGCTTCGGCGGATTCCGCGCGCGCCGTCGGCGCGGCTTCGGGGCGAAGGTTCCACGAGGCCATGGTGAGGACCTCGGCGAGTACGGCCGCGGCGAACCAGGCCGTCCGCCAGTCGGCGAACGGGCGCAGCACCAGGACGATCAGGCCGGACAGCGCGATGCCGCCGCCGATCCCGCCGAACGCCCACCCGGCCAGGTGCGCGGGGTGCTCGCGCAGGTGGCTCAGGAGAGAGGCGGCCGTGATGACGAAGACCAGGGCACTGGCCACTCCGGCCAGCAGGCGCAGCGCGATCCACACGGCCGGGCTCTCGGTGACGGGCATCGCGGCCAAGCTGCAGGTGAGCACCACCAGCGCGGCGCGCAGCGGGGTGGACGAGCGGACCAGCGCCGGGGACAGGATGCCGGCGAGCGCGCCGATGAGGTATCCGACGTAGTTGGCCGTGGCCAGGTTCGCGCCGGTCGCCGCGGACATCCCGGCCTGATCGTGCATCAGCGGAAGGATCGGAGTGTAGACGAACCGGCCGACCCCCATGCCCGCGGCGAGCGCCACGGCGGCCTGGGCGACGTGGATCCAGGGCGACCGGAGCGCGCCGTCTCCTCCGGCGGGGGAGGCGAGCAGGGGTCGTTCGGTCATGAGGAGGTCCTTGCGAGGTCGATCGAGGTCTGCGGGCTGAGCCTGCCGTTCGCCGCCCTGGCCGGCCGTCCGGCGGTGGCGGATACGAACGCGAGCGTTCGCCGCCGTGGCCCGCCCGTCCGGCGGTGGCGGGTACGAACGTGAGCCGTCATCGTGCGATGGCGGCGCGGCCCGGTCGTGGGGAGTTCCCGCGCGGTGACGCACGGGTTCGCTCCACTCACGCGGGCGTTGGGCGACGTGCTCCATCGTCGGCCACACGCCGGTGTGATCGCCACGACCGGCTTCCTCCCTGCTGGTAGGCGCGGCCTATCACCGACGTAGCATGGCAAGGGTGGAACTGCGCCAGCTGCGGTACTTCGTGGCGGTGGCCGAGGAACTGAACTTCGGCCGGGCCGCGGAGCGCCTGCTGATCGCGGGTCCGTCCCTGTCCCAGCAGATCAAGGCGCTGGAACGCGACCTGGGCGTGCGCCTGTTCGACCGCGACCGCCGCTCGGTGTCGCTCACCCCGGCCGGGGCGGGTCTGCTCCCGCACATTCGCGATCTGCTGGAACGCGCCGACGACGTCAGGCACCGCGCCCGCCGGCCGTGCGGGTCGGAGCCGGTCCTGCTCGGCTACGTCAACTGGCTTCCGCCGGACCTGACCGCCCGCACCGCCGCGGTGGCCCGCGTCCACGTCGACGCCTGGGTCGGCCCCTCGCACACCCAGGCCTCCCGGGTGGCGGACGGCGGCCTCGACTTCGCGGTGTGCTGGCTGCGCGCCGGCGACCTGGAGCGGCACGGCCTGAACTGCCGGCTCATCGGCGCCGATCGTCTGCACGCCGTCGCCGCCGGCGACGACACCGGCGAGGTGCCCGCCTCGGACACCGCCGTCCTGCTGGGCGACGACGCCTCCTGGTCGTCCTGGAACGCCTACGCCGGAGAACTGGCCGAAAGGACCGGCGCCCGCCCGGTGCGCGTCTCCGACGGCGGCATCACCGGCCCGGCGTTCTTCGACCACGTGCGCCGCAGCGGCCGTCCGGTCGTCAACTCGCCCAAGGGCCAGACGGCGTCACTGCCGCCGGACCTGGTGCGACGCCCCGTCATCACGCCGGAGCCCTACTGGACCTGGTCCCTGGTGTGGCGGCGGAGCGAAGTCCGCGCCGCGGTCCTCGCCGTCGTCGAGGCCTTGAGCGACGGCGGCGACGCCGGCGACTTCGGCGTTCACGGCCCGGACGCCTGGCTGCCCGAGGACGACCCGCACCGGCGGTAGGCGGGCGCCGCCTACCGTGACACGTCGCCTACGGTGACACGACACGTCGAGGAGCCGGGCGGCCGTTCACCGCGGCTCACCGGTCCCCGTCGACGTGGGTCTTGATCTCGTCAACAGGAGAACGCCGATGAACGGCAACACAGATAACGAAGCGATCCTCCGGGAGGTCCTGGACCGGTGGAAGGCGGCGGTCGACGGCCACGAGCCCGAGCAGGTCGCGGCCCTGTTCACCGAGGACGCGATCTTCCAGGGGCTGCATCCCTACAGCGTCGGCAGGCCCGGCGTGGCGGCCTACTACGCCTCCCAGCCGCTCGGGCTGACCGCCGAGTACCGCGTCCTGGAGACCCGGGCGCTCGCCGACGGCCTGGTCCTCGGCTACCTGGCCGTCGACTTCTCCTTCACCGACCGCCCACCCATCGCCGTCAACCTCAGCGTCCTGGTGAGGCGGACGGAAGAGGGCTGGTCCCTCGCCCACTACCAGGTCTCCCGCCTCGCCTAGCCGATGACGCCGCCCCCGGGTCCCAGGCGAAACGCCTGGCCTCGGGGCGATGGCGCCGCGTCAATGGTCGAGCAGGGTGAGGGCGGGGGCGCCGGGAGTGGCGTCGAGGCGGGCGCGGCCGCCGATGGGGAAGGTCGCCAACGGATAGGTGTGGCCGACGTCGATGTTGCCCAGGACCGGGATGCCGGCGAGGGACGGCTGGGCGGCGATGAGCTGTTCCAGCAGGGAACGCGTCATGCCGCTCGACCTCTGGAAGCGTCCGATCGCCACTCCGCGCACCGACGCCGCGCCGGGTACCTGGAGCAGCGAGGTCAGATCGCGTGCGAAGGTCGCCGGGTGCGACTCGTAGTCGTCTTCGAGGATCAGCAGCGCGCCGTCGAGCGAGGGCATGTACGGGGTGCCCTGCAGCAGGTTGAGGGTGCACAGGTTGCCGCCCACGATGCGCCCCTCGGCGGTGCCCGGGTGGATCGGCCACCAGCCTTCGTTGGGCGCCGGCTCGCGCTTGTCCTGGTCCAGCCACCACAGATCGTCGCTCCACTGCTCCGAGGGGGTGAGCGTGACCGGCGCGCTGTCGAACACCGCCGCGGTGAACCACCCCATGATCTGCTCGAAGTGGTCGCGCATGCCGAACGTCGCCCAGTGCGGCCCCGAATAGGTGACCAGGCCGGTGCGGGCGAGGACGGCGTTCTGCAGGGCCGTGATGTCGGAGTAGCCGCACAGGATCTTCGGGTTGGCGCTGATCAGCTCCCAGTCCAGGAAGGGCAGGAGCTGGTTGGAGCTGTAGCCGCCGATCACCGTCAGGATCGCCGCGACCGAAGGGTCGGCGAAGGCCTCGTGCAGGTCGGTGACCCGCGAGGCGACAGAGGAGGAGTCGAAAGCGTCCCGCTCGTCCACATGCCGCCCGTAGGTCAGCGTCAGGCCGAGTTCGGCGAACCGGCGCTCGGTGATGGCGCTGTGGTCGTGCTCCAGCACCATCGCGCGGGACGAGGCGGGCGCCACCACCCGTACGGTGTCGCCCCTGCGCAGCTTCCGGGGGAATGTCACGTTCATTTCGCGAGGGTAGCGGCCTGCCCCTGGTCGGCGAATCTCATTTTCCGGGCCGAGGAAGATTCTCGCGGGTGCCGGTGTTCGTCCGTTCGGACTGCCCCGAAGATGTGACAGGAGAGACGAATGACCGACCGAGCGGATGAGATGATCAAGGCGCTGCGCTCCGGCCTCGACGACCTGGCCGGGCTTGTGCGCGGCTTCACCGCCGATGACCTCGCCCGCCGGTCCGGCGCCTCCGAGTGGGACGTTTCGCAGGTGCTCAGCCACCTCGGCAGCGGCGCCGAGATCTTCCTCGCGACCCTCGACGGGGCCCTGAGCGGTGCCGGAGCCCCGGACGGGGATTTCATCAAGAGCATCTGGGCCCGGTGGGACGGGTGGTCGCGCGCCGAGCGCGCCGAGCACGTCGTGGGCGCGAACGAGGCGCTGGTGAGCCGGCTGGAGGGGCTGGACCGGCAGACCAAGGATGAACTGCGCATCCCGCTCTGGTTCCCCGCTCCGCCGCGGGACGTGGCCGGCCTGACCGGCATGCGGCTCACCGAGTTCGCCTACCACACCTGGGACGTCAAGGTCGCCTTCGACCAGGCCGCGACGCTGGAGCCGTGGGCGGTCGCGCAGTTGCTCGATGAGGCCGGCGTGCTGCTCGGCTTCACCGGCAGCGCCGGCGAGCTGGACGGCCAGGCGGCCCTCGCGGTGCGGTTGACCTCCCCGGAGCGGTCCTTCGGCCTCGGCATCGACGACGCGGTGTCCCTGACCGACGTCCCCGGCGCGCCGGACGGCGTGCTTTCCGCTCCGGCGGAGTGGTGGCTGCGCCTGGTCGCCGGCCGTCACGCCCCCGAGCACACGCCCGCCGACGTGAGCCTGGACTCCGAGAAGATCACCCTGGACGACCTCCGTCGCGTCTTCCCGGGCTTCTGACCGGCCGCCCTCAGCCGCCCCACCCCTCACCGTCCTCGCCACCCGTCAGTGCCCGGTCGGCCGCCGTCGCTCGCTTCTCACCGGGCGGTCACCCGGCGCCCAGCCGGGACAGGACGGGCGGCAGGTCGTCCTGGTGGACGACGGTCAGCCGCCGGGTGGCCCGGGTGATCGCCACGTAGAGATCCTGGCCGCCCTTCGGGGACTGGGCGAGGATCTCGCCGGGCTCGACGATCACCACCGCGTCGAACTCCAGCCCCTTGGCCTGGGTGACGGTCAGCACGACCGACGGCGAGTCCAGGGCGTCCGCCGTCAGCGCGGACGCCGCCTCGGGGAGCGCCGCGGCGATCTCGCCGTGCCGGGCGTCGGCGGTGAGGACGGCCAGCCGTCCCTCGCCGATCTCGGCCAGCTCCGACCGCACCAGCTCCGGGAGGAGGCGGCGCAGCTCCGCGCGGGGCACCCGCAGGGCGCGCGGCGGCGCCCCGCCGTCGCGGACGGAGATCGGCGGCTCCTGGTCCGGGGCCACCGACCTGAGCACGTCCACGGCGACCTCCATGATCTCCGCCGGCGTGCGGTAGTTGACCAGCAGCCGCGCCTCGCGCCAGCGGTCCTTGAGGTGCGGGTCGAGCATCGCGCCCCATGACCGGGCGCCCGCGGCCGCGCCGGTCTGGGCGACGTCGCCCACGATGGTCAGCGACCGCGCCGGCACCCGCCGCATGATCGTGCGCCAGGCCATCGCGGACAGCTCCTGCGCCTCGTCCACGATGACGTGGCCGTAGGCCCAGAGCCGGTCGCGCTCGGCCCGCTGCGCGGTGGTGAGCGCGTCGCCGCCGTCGTCGTGCCGGTCGGCCAGGGCGCCGGCGTCCATGATCTCCATCTCGGCGACCCCGCTGATGTGCAGCACCTCGCGCGCGTACAGCTCGGCCTCATCGCGTTCGCGCGCCGCGGCGCGCTCGGCCGCCCTGGCCTCGGCGTCGTCCTCGCCGAGCAGGTCGGCCGCCTCGTCCAGCAGCGGGACGTCCTCGACCGTCCAGGGTGAGCCCGCCGGCCGGGCGAGGGCCTCGCGCTCGGCGGGCGAAAGGGACGCGGCGGCCGAGCGCAGCGCCGCGTCGTCGGCGAACAGCTCCGACAGCAGCCGCTGCGGCGTGAGGTAAGGCCACAGCAGGTCCAGCGCCTCGCGCACCTCGCGCGTCTGCCACAGGGCCTGGCGGGCGTAGTGCAGGTCTCCCTCCTCCAGCGGCCGGTCGAGGCGCCGCGCCTCGTCCAGGGCGAGCGCGCTCAGGACCGAGTCGACGAACAGCTTGCGCGCCACGTTGTGCGGGCCGCGCACGGCCCGCGCGCGGTCGCGGGCGCGCTCGCAGGCGGCGTGGCCGACGCTCAGCTCCATGCGCTCGACGACGACCTCGACCCCGCCGCGCACCGACGTCTTGGTGGGGACCCGGACGGAGAGGTCGCCGTCGGGGACGCGCTGGCGGTCGCGCACGGCGGCCCTGACCACCTCGACCATGCGGGTGTCGCCCTTGACCAGCGCCGTCCGCGGCTCGTCGGCGGCCGTGGCGCGCACGCCGGGGTACAGCTCGCCGACGGTGGTCAGCACGACGTCGGTCTCGCCGAGCGAGGGCAGTACCTGGCCGATGTACCGCAGGAACATGGCGTTGGGCCCGACCACCAGCACCCCGCGCCGCTCCAGCGTCCGCCGGTGCGCGTACAGCAGATAGGCCGCGCGGTGCAGGGCGGCCACGGTCTTGCCCGTGCCGGGGCCGCCCTGGACGACGAGCGCGCCGGCCAGGCCGGAGCGGATCACCTGGTCCTGCTCGGCCTGGATGGTGGCGACGACGTCGCCCATGCGGCCGGTGCGCCCGCGCCGCAGCGCCGCCATCAGAGCGGCCTCGCCGACCAGCGTGCGGCGGTCGGGCTCGCTCATCCGCGCGAGGTCGAACACCTCGTCGTCCAGGCCGACGACGGTGCGGCCGCGGGTGTGCAGGTGCCGGCGGCGCACCAGGGGTCCCGGGTCGCTCGGGGTGGCGGTGTAGAAGGGGCGGGCCGCGGGGGCGCGCCAGTCGATCAGGACCAGTTCGTCGCGGGCGTCCCGCAGCCCCACGCGGCCGATGTAGTAGGTGTCGCCCTCGACGTCGTCGACGCGGCCGAAGCACAGGCCGCGCTCCACGCCGGACAGCTGGGCCAGCCGCCGGGCGTGCTCGTGGGCGGACACGTCGCGTTCGAGCCGCGCCTGGTGGGTGCCGCCGGGCCCGCCGCGCCCGTGTTCGTGGCGCAGCGCCGTCTCGGCGCGCTCGCGTACGGCGTCGAGTCGCTCGTACAGCATGGAGACGTAGGACTGTTCGGCGCGCAGGGCTTCGGTCCGGGCGCTGGAGGATGCGCGACGCTCCATAGGTGTGGTATACTCCTTACGGGCAGGGTGTATGGCACATTGATGAAGACATGCCAAGTGCACGAGCGTAACAGCTCGCGCCCACCCTCGCATCCGTCCGACGCGGCCCTTCCGGGCCGCGCGTCCATCACCCGGCCGTCGCCCGTAGGCGGCGCGTCATGCCGCCTGCACCGTCGCCACGGCGTCCGCCGTGCTCTGGTAAGTGTCGAAGTGGTGGTCCAGATGGGTGATGGTCAGCAACCTCGAGACCATCATGCCGGGCGTCACCGCCAGCGCCAGCCTCCCGCCCATCTCGCGAACCCGGTTGTAGGTGTTGACCAGCAGCCCCAACCCCAGGGAGTCGCAGAAGCTCGTGCGCGTCAGGTCGAGCACGAGGCAAGGAGGGCGCACCCCCTCTATGGCGTGGTCGAGCTCCGCGCGCAGGCGCGGCACGGCGCTCATGTCGAGTTCCCCGTCGATCTGAACGATGACGCATTGTCCGTCGAGTCGTTCACTGATGTGCAATCCTGTTTCGCGCGCCGGATAGGCCATCTCGTCACCTCCGTCGGGGGCCGGGCTACCCCGACAAACGGGTAATAAGCCCGCACGGCCAAATGAGCAGGTAAAACGGGTGATGCCAACGCGGTGATTGCGCCGCCAGGCGCGGGTCATCGGTTACATAATGAATCGCAATGAAGACGGAAAGTAGTCGGCGTGTCGACGTGAGCATCGTGGTGCCCGTCCACAACTGCCGCCCCTACCTCGACCGGTGCCTCACGTCGTTGCTCACCCAGGCCGTGAGCAAGGAGATCGTCGTCGTGGACGACGGCTCCACCGACGGCAGCCGCGAGCTGCTCGCCGACTATGCCGAGAAGTTTCCCGAGATAAGGGTCTGGCACCAGCAGCCGTCCGGCGGCGCGGCCCGGCCGCGTAACCGCGCGATCGCGCACTCCAGCGGGCGCTACGTCTTCTTCTGCGACGCCGACGACCACCTCGGTCCCGAGGCGCTCCAGCGCATGGTGGCCATGGCCGAGCGCAACGGCTCCGACATCGTGCTCGGCAAGATGGTGGGGCACGGCCGCGCGGTGCCCACCTCCATGTTCCGGGAGAACCGCGACCACGCGCCGCTCGGCGAGAGCACCGTCTACAACACCCTCACCTGCTTCAAGCTCTTCCGGCGCGAGCTGCTGACCCGCCACCAGATCCGGTTCGACGAGTCGCTGCGCGTGGGGGAGGACATCGTCTTCTCCGTGCACGCCTACTGCCACGCGCGCACGATCTCCGTGGTCGCCGACCACGACTGCTACCACCTGACGGCCCGCCCGGACGGCACCAGCATCATGCAGGAGCCCGGCAGCCGAGACCCGCTCGCCTGGCTGCGCATGATCCGCACGCCCATCGAGCTGATGACGCGCCACGTCCCCGAAGGGCCGCTGCGCGACCACCTCATGCGCCGGCACTTCCGTTTCGACATCCTGGCCCAGCTCGGCGCGCCGTTCCTGGACGCGGACGCCGCGCGGCGCCGCGCCATCGCCGGCGAGGTGTCCGACATGTGCGCGGCGTGGCTGACCGACGGCGTGCTCGAACGGCTGCGCCCCATCGACCGGCTTCGCGCCGCCTCCCTGGGGGACGCCGCGCGGCTCGAACGGCTCGCCCGGGTCGAGACCGCCGTGCTGCGCCGCCGCCTGACCGCCCTCGAATGGAGGGGGCACCGCCTGGAGATCTCGGGCCGCGCGTCGTTGTCGGACTCCTGGAACGGCGTGGCGGTCGGTCTGCTGCTGCGGGAACGCTCCACCGGAGCCGAGCGGCGGGTGCCGGTGACCTCGGTGGCCGACGTCTTCGCCGCCGGGGTCGAGGTCTCGCACCTGCCCCCCGGAGTGTGGGACATGTACGTCGTGCTGGCGTGCGAGGGAGTGCGCCGGGTGGCGCGGTTCGGCGCCGACCGCGACTCCGGGGTCGCCTGTCCCGCCGTCCGGCTGACCGGCGCGATAGCGGTGCCCTACTTCACCCGCCCGCACGGCAACCTCACCATCGACATCGGCGGTCATGTGGCGGCGGTCCCCGGGGCGGCGCGGCTGACCCGCGCCGCGTGGGGTGGCAAGGGGTCGCTGACCATCGAGGGCACGGTGACCGTCGGGGAGGGGTGCGCGGTCGCCGGCCGCGCCCGCCAGGTGGTCTGGCGCGAACGCTCCTCCGGCAGCGAGCGGCGGGTCCCGGTGACCGCCGCCGGCGCGGCGGGGTTCACCGCCACCTCCTCGCTCGACGCCACGGGCGTCTGGGAGGCCGAGCTGGAGCTCGACCTCGGCGGGCCGCCGCTGCGCTACCCCGTGCAGGTCGGCGAGACCGAGGTCGCCGGGCTCGGGCCGGGGATGGCCTGGTGGCGGGGGCGCAGGCGCTGGACGGCCACCGCGCGGGCGTCCAAGATCCGCCGCAGGCTCGTGGTCACCGTCTCGGCCCGCGGCCCGCGAGCGGTCGTGCGCCGCACCATCCGCATCGGCCGCTGACCCCGGCCGCCGACCCTGCCCGAGCCGCCGGCCGCTGACCGTCGGCCGCCGGGCCTCCACGGAGCCCGCGTGGACCGGGTGGCTTGCGGTCGGCCGATCCTCGGCCGAGCCCGCACCGAGTAGGGGGCTTCACTTGGGGGCGGCCACGGATATGTACCTCTGGGGCCACATAAGGGGTGGCGCCCACCCCTACCAGTGAGAGGGCGACGCCCCAGCATTTAGGTCGTTCTTGCCAGTCTCTTGCAGCTACGAGGTAATGGCTTAGAGTTGGCACGACTCGATCCCACCTCGGAGGCTCTGGTGCACGTACCAGACGGTTTCTTCAACGCGGCGGTCTCCATCGGCGCGGGGGCCTTCGCCGCCGCCGGCCTGGCCGTCTGCCTGCGCGGCGCGCGCCGCGAACTCGACGACCGCACCGCCCCGATGGCGGGCCTCGTCGCGGCGTTCATCTTCGCCGTCCAGATGCTCAACTTCCCCGTGGCGGCCGGCACCAGCGGCCACCTTCTCGGCGGCACACTGGCCGCGGTGCTCGTAGGGCCGTACACGGCCGTGTTGTGCGTGGCGGTGGTGCTGCTCGTCCAGGGGTTCTTCTTCGCGGACGGCGGCCTCACCGCGCTCGGCGTCAACATCACCCTGATGGCCATCGTCACCTCCGTCGTCGGCTGGGCGGTGTTCCGCCTGATCGTCCGCAGCGCCCCCCGCAGCCGCGCGGCCATCCCGGTCGCGGCCTTCATCGGCGCCGCCGTCTCGGTGCCGGTCGCGGCGATGGGCTTCACCCTGCTGTTCTGGATCGGCGGCACCGCGCCGATCGACGTGTCCTCGGTGGCGATCGCGATGGGCGGCGTGCACGTTCTCATCGGTCTCGGCGAGGGTCTGATCACCGCGCTCACCGTGAGCAGCGTGCTGGCCGTGCGCCCCGACCTGGTCTACGGCGCGAAGGGGTTGAAGGCCAAGCTGGTGCTGCGCACCGCCGACGGCGCCAGCACCGAGGTCGCCGGCGGGCCCGCGCCCGCGCCGTCCCGCAGCCTGCGGCCGCTGCTCATCGGCGGCGCCCTGGTCACCGTCCTGCTGGCCGGTGTGGTCTCCTTCTACGCCTCCAGCAGCCCCGACGGGCTGGAGAAGGTCGCCGGCGACAAGGGGCTGAACGTCAACGAGCGCGGCCACGCCCTCGGCGGCGGCCCGCTGTCGGACTACAGCGTCAAGGGCGTGCAGGACGAGCGGCTGTCGGTGGGCGTCGCGGGCGTCGCCGGCGTCGGCATCACGGTGCTGGCCGGCGGTGCGATCTTCTACGTGGTGCGGCGCCGCAACCGGCAGGCCGGGGTCGAGGGCCGGCGCGACGGTGACAAAGTGAGCGCCTGATGGGCGCCGGGCACACCCACCAGCTCTACCGGCCGGGCGACACGGCGATCCACCGCCTGCCGCCCCAGTGCAAGCTCCCCGCGGTCGCGGCGTTCGCCGTGGTGGTGGTCGCCACGCCGCGGGAGGCGTTCTGGGCCTTCGGGGTCTACGCCCTGCTGCTCGCCGCGGTCGCCGCGGTGGCCAGGGTGCCGGCGAGGTTCGTGCTGCGCCGCATGGTCATCGAGGTGCCGTTCGTGATCTTCGCGGTGGCACTGCCGATCATCGGTCTGGGGGAGCGGGTGGAGGTGCTCGGCCTGTCGCTCAGCTCCGCGGGCCTGTGGTCGGCCTGGAACATCCTGGCCAAGGCCACCCTCGGCGTCGTGGCCAGCATCCTGCTGGCCGCGACCACCGAGCCCCGCACGATGCTGCTCGGCGCGCAGCGGCTGCGCCTGCCGCAGACCCTCGTGCAGATCGCCATGTTCATGCTGCGCTACATGGACGTGATCCTCGACGAGATGCGCCGCATGCGCGTCGCCCGCGAGGCGCGGGGCTTCGTGGCCCGCGACGTGCGCCACCTGCCGGTCATCGCCAAGTCGGCCGGCGCGCTGTTCATCCGCTCCTACGAGCGCGGCGAGCGCGTGCACCTGGCGATGCTGAGCAGGGGCTACACAGGGTCCATGCCCGTCATCGACAACCTGCGCGCCTCGGCGCGCAGTTGGGCGACCGCCTCCCTGCTTCCCATGGCCGCTCTGGCGACGGCCGTACTGTCCTGGAGTCTCACGTGAGCAATCCGCCACCTTCCCTGCGCGTCAGCGAGCTGGCCTACGCCTACCCCGACGGCACCCAGGCGCTCTACGGCGTCGACCTCACCATCGGCCGCGGCGAGCGGGTCGCGCTGCTCGGCCCGAACGGCGCGGGCAAGACGACCCTGGTCATGCACCTCAACGGCATCCTGACCGCCGGGCACGGCGAGGTCGAGGTGGCCGGTCTGCCCGTGCGCAAGGACAATCTGGGCGAGATCCGCCGCCGTGTCGGCCTGGTCTTCCAGGACCCCGACGACCAGCTGTTCATGCCCACGGTCCGCGAGGACGTCGCGTTCGGCCCGGCCAACATGGGCGTGCGCGGCTTCGAGTTGGAGCTGCGGGTTAACGAGGCGCTGGCGCAGGTCGGGCTGCCCGACATCGCCGACCGGCCGCCGCACCACCTGTCGTTCGGGCAGCGCCGCAGGGTCGCGGTCGCCACGGTGCTGGCCATGCGGCCGGAGATCCTCGTGCTGGACGAACCGTCGTCCAACCTCGACCCCGCCTCGCGGCGCGAGCTGGCCGAGATCCTGCGCTCCCTGGACGTCACCGTGCTGATGGTCACCCACGACCTGCCCTACGCCCTGGAACTGTGCGAGCGCTCGCTCATCCTGTCGGACGGGGTCATCGCGGCCGACGCGCCGACCCGTGAGATCCTCGCCGAGCCCGACCTGCTCGCCGCCCATCGCCTGGAGCTCCCGTTCGGCTTCGCGGTGGCTCCTCAGCCGCTCTGATCCGCTTTCACGCGGCGATGCTGTGGCGTACTGAGCCCGTCGCCGCGCCGCCAGGACTAAAGTGGGCCCCGCAAGGAGGTTCCACATGAAGTTGCGGCTGGCGCGGCGGGCGTTCGGAGACGCCGTCGTCGTCGCTGTCGAGGGCGAGCTCGATCTGTTCACCGCGCCCTTCCTGCGCGACGAGGTGCGTGATGCGATCAAGCAGGACAGCAGCCGCCTGGTGCTCGATCTGGCATCGCTGTCCTTCATGGACTCCAGCGGCCTGTCGGTGCTCATCGAGGCGTGGCGCCTTGCGACCGGCGAGGGCGGCGGGGTGTCGCTCGCGGCCCCGCAGGCGCCGGTGGCGCGCATCCTGCGCACGACCGGTCTCGACCGGCGCATCAAGGTCTATCCTGACGTCGACGCCGCCATCTCGGCCGAGATTTGAGCCACCCCCAGTAGAACTTCATTCGGTTGCCACGTTAAGGTCCGGGATATGGACCTGAACGGAGCAGCAGCAATCATCTCAGGCGCCGCCAGCGGCCTTGGCGAGGCCACGGCGCGCGAGCTCGCGGCGGCGGGCGCGACCGTCGTGCTGGCCGACCTGAACACCGAGCGCGGCAAGTCGATCGCCGACGAGCTCGGCGGCGTCTTCGTGCAGACCGACGTCTCCGACGAGGCCTCGGTCCAGGCGGCCGTGGACGCCGCCGTGGCGACCGGCAAGCCCCTGCGCGCGGTGGTCAACAGCGCCGGCATCGGCTGGGCGTCGCGCACCGTGGGCCGGGACGGCTCGCCGCACGACCTGGCGAGCTACCGCAAGGTGATCGACGTCAACCTGATCGGCACCTTCAACCTCATGCGCATCGGCGCGGCGGCCATGGCCAGGACCGAGCCGGTCGACGCCGACGGCGCGCGCGGCGTGGTGATCAACACCGCGTCGGTCGCCGGCCTGGAGGGCCAGACCGGTCAGGTGGCCTACTCCGCGTCCAAGGGCGGCATCATCGGCATGACGCTGCCGGCCGCCCGCGACCTGGCCGCGATCGGCGTGCGGGTGCTGACGATCTGCCCGGGCATCATCGACACGCCCATCTACGGGTCGGGCCCGGAGGCCGAGGCGTTCAAGGCCAAGCTGTACGCGCCGGTGCCCTTCCCCAAGCGCATGGGCCGGGCCTCGGAGTTCGCCCACCTGGTGCGGTCGCTGGTCGAGAACGACTACATGAACGGCGAGGTCATCCGCTTCGACGGCGGGATCCGCTTCCAGCCCAAGTGAGCCCGCTCGTATCCGCGAACCGGAGGTAAGGGTGTCTGACGAGGTTCTCGTCGAGGTCGACGGCGGCATCGCCGTCATCACGATCAACAGGCCGCAGGCCAGGAACGCCATCAACGGCGCCGTCGCGCGCGGCGTGGTGGCCGCCCTGGACGAACTGGAGGACCGCAAGGACGTCTCGGTGTACGTCCTGACCGGCGCCGGCGGCAACTTCTCCGCCGGCATGGACCTCAAGGGGTTCCTGAGCGGAGACTTCCCGGCGGTCGAGGGGCGCGGGTTCGGCGGCCTGGTCGAGGCGCCGCCGAAGAAGCCGATCATCGCGGCGGTGGAGGGGTACGCGCTGGCCGGGGGTTTCGAGCTGGTGCTGTCCTGCGACATCGTCATCGCCTCCGAGGAGGCGAAGTTCGGGCTGCCCGAGCCCAAGCGTGGCCTGGTGGCGGGCGCGGGAGGCGTGATGCGCCTGCCGCGCCGCATCCCTTACCACATCGCCATGGAGATCGCCCTCACCGGCGACTTCTACCCGGCCGCGCGGCTGGCCGAGCTGGGCCTGGTGAACCGGGTGACCCCGCCCGGCGGCGCGCTCGCCGCGGCCAAGGAGTTCGCCGCCAAGATCGCCGCCAACGCCCCCTTGTCGCTGCTGGCGACCAAGCGCATCCTGGTCGAGTCGGCCGACTGGTCGCTGGACGAGATGTTCGCCCACCAGTCGGCGATCATGAATCCGGTCTTCGGGTCCAAGGACGCCATGGAGGGCGCCGCGGCGTTCGCCGAGAAGCGCGCGCCCAATTGGACGGGCGAGTGATCGTCTCCGGGAAATGATCGTCACGCCGCCGGCGATCAGCGCCGGCGGCGTGGAAGGCGCATGATCCGATACCCGGAACATGCGCCTTTTTCGCGTGCATCGGAAATCGCGGGTTAAACACGGTCCGCGTACGGTAAAGGGAGGACAAAAAGCGTTCCAGGTACCGCTGCGAGGAGAACGATGAGCGACTACGCGACCAGAGTGAGAGCTCCGGGCGCCACCTCGGGCGAGAAGGTGCGCCGGCGTGTGGTCGACCTGGTCACCGGCGCTCTCGGCGCCGCCATCGTCATCGCGCTCCTGGTGGGCGTCGAGTGGGCGGTCGAAGTCGTCGATTACGTCCTGCCGGAGAACCTGGACCAGTACGGCATCCGCCCGCACCAGGTGGACGGCCTGAGCGGCATCCTGTTCGCGCCGTTCCTGCACGCGGGTTTCGGCCATCTGATGGCCAACACCGTGCCGCTGGCCATCCTCGGCTTCCTCGCCGCGCTGCGCGGCCTCGGGCGTTTCGTCCTCGCCAGCGTCATGATCATCGTGGTCAGCGGCCTGGGAGTGTGGCTGGTCAGCCCGCCCGGGGTGACGCTGGGGGCGAGCGGGCTGGTGTTCGGCTACTTCGGGTACGTCGTGACGCGGGGCCTGTTCGACCGGCACCTGCTGGACATCGCGCTCGGCATCGGCGTCGCCGCGCTGTACTACTCGCTCATCTGGGGCGTGCTGCCGGGCCAGCCCGGCATCTCCTGGCAGGCCCACCTGTTCGGGCTCCTCGGCGGGGTGATGGCGGCCTGGGCGCTGCGCCGCAGGAGGCGCGTGGCGGCGCTCGCGTGAACGCCGAAGACGGACGGCGGAACGGCGCCGGTCGCCACCGCGGAGAAAGCGCGGGATGAACGATGGCAACTGACATGGCGGGTGCCCGTGGGCCACAATGTCGGCGTGAATAGCCTGGGCTCGCTGGAGCGCGCCATCATGGAGGTGCTCTGGGACGCGGCCCACCCCCTGCTCGTCCGCGAGGTGCAGGGAAAGCTCAACGCGGACGCCGAACGGCCGCTCGCGTACACCACCGTGCAGACCGTCGCCGAACGGCTCGTCAGGAAGGGCCTGCTGAGCCGCACCGCCGAGCGCAAGGCCTTTCGCTACTCCGCCAGGCTCAGCCGCGACGAGCACGTCACGGCGGTCATGCTGGCCGCCCTGGCAGAGACCGACGACCGCGCCCCGGCGCTGTCGCGCTTCGCGCAGAGCGTCGAACTGGACGACGCCCTGCGCCTGCTGGAGGAGCTGGCGCGCCGCACCGGCGCGCCGCTCCCCATCACCGGGCCCGGCTGGGTGCCCCCGCCCTCGTCCTGACGGGCGGGGAGTGACCGTCGGTCAGCCCTGCAGCCGCTCGACCACGTGGTCGACGCAGGCCGTCAGCGCCTCGATGTCGGCCGGGTCGATGGCCGGGAACATCGCGACGCGCAGCTGGTTGCGGCCGAGCTTGCGGTAGGGCTCGGTGTCGACGATGCCGTTGGCCCGCAGCACCTTGGCGACCTCGGCGGCGTCCACCTCGGGCGCGAAGTCGATGGTGCCGACGACGCTGGACCGCTGGGCGGGGTCGGCGACGAACGGCGTGGTGTAGGAGGTCTTCTCGGCCCAGGTGTACAGCCGCCCGGCCGAGTCGGCGGTGCGCGCGGTGGTCCAGGCCAGGCCGCCGTTGCGGTTCATCCACTCGATCTGGTCGGCGAGCAGGAACAGCGTGGCCACGGCCGGGGTGTTGTAGGTCTGGTCCTTGACCGAGTTGTCGATCGCGGTCGGCAGGCTGAAGAACTCGGGCACGAACCGGTCGGTCGCGGCGATCTCCTCCACCCGGGCCAGGGCGCGGGGGGAGAACAGGGCGATCCACAGGCCGCCGTCGGAGGCGAAGCTCTTCTGCGGCGCGAAGTAGTAGACGTCGAACTCCCCGGCCTCGACGGGCAGGCCGCCGGCCCCGGAGGTGGCGTCGACCAGCACGAGCGACTCGTCGTCGGCCACGCGCTTGATCGGCATGGCCACGCCGGTGGAGGTCTCGTTGTGGGTGAGCGCGTAGACGTCCACGCCGGCCTCGGGCGTGGCCCGCGGGTGGCTGCCCACCTCGGACTTGATCACGGTCGGCTCGGCGAGCCAGGGCGCCTTGGCGGCGACGGCCGCGAACTTCGACGAGAACTCGCCGAAGTGGAGGTGCTGGGACTTCTCCCTGATGAGCCCGAAGGCCGCGATGTCCCAGAACGCCGTGGTGCCTCCGTTGCCGAGCACCACCTCATACCCCTCGGGCAGCGAGAACAGGTCGGTGAGGCCCTCGCGCACCCGGCGGACGAGGTTCTTGACCGGCTTCTGGCGATGGGAGGTGCCCATGACGCTCGCGCCGGCGGAGGCCAGGGCGGCCAGCTGCTCGGGGCGTACCTTGGAAGGCCCGCAGCCGAAACGGCCGTCAGCGGGCTTCAGTTCAGCGGGAATCTCGATGTCAGCCACCTAACCAGGGTAGTGAGCCGCCCCGGTGCTCACGTCGCCGGTCCGGATTCTGAGACCCGGCGGGCGTGTCGCCTGAGACGCGGCGGGCGGCCAGCCGGGGCGGCGGGCACGCGAAAGGCCCGCAACCTGCGGCTGCGGGCCCTGTGCGGGCGCGGCGTCGGTGGCCGGCTTCGCCGGAGGGCGTGACCGGTTCCCGTGCGGACGGCGGGGTCAGTTCTTGCCGGCGACCTCGTCGGCTCCGGGGACGTCGTTGATCGAGCGCTGCGGGGGGCCGACGTACTTGGCGCTTGGGCGGACCAGCCTGCCCGTGCGCTTCTGCTCCAGGATGTGCGCCGCCCACCCGGCGGTGCGGGCGCAGGTGAACATCGAGGTGAACATGTGCGGGGGCACCTCGGCGAAGTCCAGCATGATCGCGGCCCAGAACTCCACGTTGGTGGCCAGGACGCGGTCGGGCTTGCGGGCGTGCAGCTCGGCCAGGGCGGCCTTCTCCAGCGCGCAGGCGACCTCGTAGCGGGGAGCGTTGAGCTCCTGCGCGGTGCGGCGCAGCACGCGGGCGCGGGGGTCCTCGGCGCGGTACACGCGGTGGCCGAAGCCCATCAGACGCTCGCCGGAGTCCAGCGCGCGCTTGACGTAGGTCTCGGCGTCGCCGATGCGCTCGACCTCCTCGATCATGTGCAGCACGCGGGCGGGGGCGCCACCGTGCAGCGGGCCCGACATCGCGCCCACCGCGCCCGACAGGGCGGCGGCGACGTCCGCGCCGGTGGAGGCGATCACGCGGGCGGTGAAGGTGGAGGCGTTCATGCCGTGCTCGGCGGCGGAGGTCCAGTAGGCGTCGATGGCCTTGACGTGCTTGGGGTCGGGCTCACCGCGCCAGCGGATCATGAAGCGCTCGACGATGGTGTCGGCCTCGTCGACGCGCGACTGCGGGACCATCGGCAGGCCCAGGCCGCGGGCCGACTGGGCGACGAACGACAGCGCGGTGACCGAGGCGCGTGCGAGATCGTCGCGGGCCTGGTCTTCGTCGATGTCGAGGAGCTGGCGGAAGCCGTAGGCGGGGGCCAGCATGGCCAGGGCGCTCTGGACGTCGACGCGGATGTCACCGGAGTGGACAGGGATGGGGTACGGCTCGGCCGGAGGAAGGCCGGGCTTGAACTTGTTGTCGACGAGCAGGCCCCACACATTGCCGTAGGAGACGCGGCCGACCAGCTCTTCGATGTCGACGCCCCGGTAACGCAGGGCGCCCCCTTCTTTGTCCGGTTCCGCGATCTCGGTCTCGAACGCTACTACGCCTTCGAGCCCGGGTTTGAAGTCGGACATTCTCGGCCGCCTCCCTTTCTTGAAGTCAAAGCCTTGATGTCGAGATACCGGCGGGTCATATTCAACCCCCTCGGCGTGGGTGCTCTGCCGCAGGGCCCACCGAAACGCGATCCGCCCTGGTGGGGGGTGCGACTTCGGCCGTGGCGCCGGACGCGGAAGAATACCGGTCTGTGGATGCCGCATCGAGCCCGCCGCCGCCGTTCGCGGCGCTGCGCCGTACGTACGAGGGCCTGCCGTTCGGCGAGGCCGATCTCGCCGCCGACCCTGTGACGCAGTTCGCGTCATGGTTCGCCGACGCCGTGGACGCGGGGTTCCCCGAGCCGAACGCCATGGTGCTCGCCACCTCCTCCGCCGGGGGCCGCCCGGCCGCGAGGACCGTCCTGCTCAAGGGATACGACCAGGAAGGCTTCGTCTTCTACACCAACTACGAGTCGCGCAAGGGCCGCGACCTGGCGGAGAACCCCCGGGCCTGCCTGGTGTTCCCCTGGCACCCCATGCGCCGCCAGGTGCGCGTGGAGGGCACCGTGGTGCGCCTGCCGCGGGAGGATTCCGCCGCCTACTTCCATTCTCGCCCGTACGGCTCTCGCATAGGCGCCTGGGCCTCCCGGCAGTCGGCGGTCGTGCGGTCGCGGGAGGAGCTGGACGACCGCTACCGCCAGCTCGCCGAGCGCTGGCCGGAGGAGCCGCCGATGCCCGAGTTCTGGGGTGGGTTCCGCGTGGTCCCGGCGGAGGTCGAGTTCTGGCAGGGGCAGGTCGACCGCATGCACGACCGGCTGCGCTACCGCCGCGCGGGCGGGGTGTGGCTGGTGGAGCGGCTGGCCCCCTGATCCCGACCGGCACCCCCCTCCCCCTGAACCGCTCACCCCCACTGCCTGGGTAATGTGTCCGGAGATTTCTCAAATGTCCGGGTTGGTGGGGTGGAAATGGCGCTCGTCCTTCAGTCGGTGCTGAAGCGTGTCGCCGTCGACACCCGCCCGCTGGGCGTCGCCCCCTACCGGCGGCTGCTGCTCGGGCAGGGTGTCTCCTTCATCGGCTTCCAGCTCACCTCGGTGGCCGTCAGCGCCCAGGTGTACGACATCACCCACTCCTCCCTGTGGGTGGGCCTGCTCGGGCCGGCCAACCTCATCCCGCTGGTCGTCTTCGGCCTGTGGGGCGGCGCCGTCGCCGACGCGGTCGACCGCCGCAAGCTGTTGCTCATGGGCTCGGTGGTCGCCTGGCTGGCGACGGCCGCCCTGCTGCTGCACGCCTGGGCGGGGCTGGACAACGTCTACCTGATGCTCGTTATCGTCGCCGTCCAGTCCACCGGCTTCGCCGTCACCGCGCCGACGCGCAGCGCGATCATCCCGAGGCTGGTGGCGCCCGAGCGCGTCGCCGCGGCCAACACCCTGAATTTCCTGATAAGCAGCGTCGGGACGGTGCTCGGCCCGCTGCTCGCCGGCGTCGTCCTGGCCAGGTCCGGATACGCCGCGGCCTACCTCATCGACGCCGTGTTGTTCGGCGCCGGGTTCTACGCCGCCGTCCGGCTGCCCCGCCTGGCCCCCGACGGCGAGGTGTCCCGGCCGGGCCTGCGGTCGGTCGTGGACGGCCTGCGGTACATCGCCACCCGGCCGATCGTGATGATGTCCTTCGTCGTGGACATCATCGCCATGGCCTTCGCCCTGCCCCGCGCCCTGTACCCGGAGCTGACGGCCGAGCACTTCGGCGGGTCGCCGGTCGCGTTCGGCTGGCTGTCGGCGAGCCTGGCGATCGGCGCCGTCGCGGCCGGGCTGGTGTCCGGCTGGGTCGGCAGGGTGCGCCGCCAGGGGGTGGCGCTGACCATCGTGATCGCGCTGTGGGGGCTCACCGTCGCGGCGGCGGCGTTAGCGCAGCCGCTGTGGCTGATCGTGGCGCTGCTCGCCGTCGGCGGCGCCATCGACCTGGTCTCCTCGGTCTGGCGGCAGACGATCTTGCAGACCTACGCCCCCGACGAGATGCGCGGGCGCATGCAGGGCGTGTTCATGGTCGTGGTCGCCGGCGGTCCCCGCCTTGGTGACCTGCGGGCCGGCGCGACGGCCGGCGCCTTCGGGCTCGTGCCGGCCTGGGCGGGCGGCGGGCTGCTGTGCGCCGCGATCGTGCTGGTCGCCGGGCTCTCGATCCCGGCGTTCCGCAACTACGACGCGGTGCGCGACGGGCTCGCGCGGCGCTGATCCCGGCGCGGCCGGCCGGGACGGGCGGCCGGGACGGGCGGCGCCGGCGGGGGCGCGCGGCCGTCGAGGGAGCCGGCGCGGACCTGTCCTGTGAGATCAGGTTCCGTGGGTTCAGGCGACGCGCGTGGCGAAGGATGCGATCCTAGAGAAGGAGTCACATGTTGCCGCCGCCGCGGTCGTCGTTCCCCGTCTCGCACCGTTGTGTCGGTAGGTCTGCGTAAGCTCTGTCCGGACGCCGATCCGTTCCCGGGAGACAGCGCCCTCGGCCTGTGCGGACACGGCCGTGGCCCCCGGGAGCCGGACGTAGCATCGATACTTGGGAGGGGAGGAGCCTTGACCGCACACGGCCTGATCGACACCACCGAGATGTACCTCCGCACGATCTTCGAGTTGGAGGAGGAGGGGATCACCCCTCTGCGCGCCCGCATCGCCGAGCGGCTGCAGCAGAGCGGCCCCACCGTCAGCCAGACGGTGGCCCGCATGGAGCGTGACGGCCTGGTCCGCGTCGAGGGCGACCGTCACCTGACCATGACCGACCTCGGGCGCACGCTCGCCACGCGGGTGATGCGCAAGCACCGCCTGGCCGAGTGCCTGCTCACCCAGGTCATCGGCCTTCCCTGGGAAGAGGTGCACGTCGAGGCCTGCCGCTGGGAGCACGTCATGTCCGAGTCGGTGGAGTCCCGCCTGGTCACCCTGCTCGACAACCCGGTGGTCTGCCCCCACGGCAACCCCATCCCAGGTCTGGACGAACTGGGCGTCAAAGAGTCCGACTCGTCCGCCGATGAGGTGATCTCGGCCATGGCCGATCTGGCCGGGCCCAGAGGCATACCCGTAGTCGTGCGGCGAATTAGCGAACAAGTGCAAAGTGATCCTGCTGTGATGCTTAAACTCAAGCAAGTTGGGATACAACCCGGACGCGAGGTGACGCTCGCGGCGAGCGACGACGGTGTACGGGTGACAGGTGACGATGAAGCGCACAACACGCCCGCGGAGTTCCCGCGCGATGTCGCCGCGCACGTCTTCGTCTCCCGGCGCTGACCGGTCAGAGCGTGATCGCTTGCATCTCAGTGGGGGGTCTCCCTTTCCCTTGTCCCTCAGCCCCGCCTTCCCCGAGCCTCCGGCCGGCCGTCGCCTGACCGCCGAGGCTGTTGCAGGAGCGCACGTGGTCGCCTTCGCCCATGCCCCTCTCCGAGGGGCGGCCGCCCGATGAAGCGATGGGGGGACCTCTCGCAGGACGCGGCCGATCATCTGACGCCCGAGTCGGTCCTCGACCACGCCGAGATGGCCGTGGTCGTCACCGACCGGTTCAGCAACGTGCTCTACTGGAACCCGTTCGCCGAACGCCTGTTCGGCACCCCCGACAGGCCAGGCAGCGCCGACCCGACCGTCCTGTCCCTGGGCATCATGGAGAAGGACCACCCCCTGGCCGTCGAGCTGGCCAAGCACGTCCTCAAGGGCGGCGTGTGGGAGGGCACCTTCGACGTGGTGCGCGGCGACGGCACCATCATCTACGTCCGTGCGCAGGCCGTCCCCCTGCGGCACCCCTCCGGCTCGGTCACCGGCATCGTCATCACCGCCCGCGAGGCGATGCGCAGCAACGAACGCGAGAAAGACCGCTTCGGCCTGCTCGAACGCATCGGCGAGCGCCTGGCCGGCTCCCTGTATGTCGAAGAGACGCTCAACCGCGTCGCCGAGATGCTGGTGCCCCAGTTCGCCGACCACTGCTTCATCGAGCTGTCCGAGGGCGACCGGCTGGTCCGCAAGGTGTCCACCCACGTCAAGGGGTGGACGCCCCCGCCGGGCACCTGGCGCCCCATCGGGTCCGAGATCCGCTACCCCGCCGGCCACTACGCCGAGATCGCGCTGCGCCGGCAGGAGACCATCATCGTCGAGGACTTCGCGACGATGAGCTATCCCTCGCCCAGCGAGGAGGCCACCAGGCTCTGCAGCGAGATCGGCATGACCTCCGCCATCGTCGCGCCGCTGTGCGCGCGGGGCGAGACGCTCGGCCTGATGTACCTCGGCATGTCCAACCTCACCGACCGGCGCTCGCCGCACTACGACGCCTTCGACCGCGACTTCGTCGGCGCCATCGCTACCCGGGTCGCCATCGCCGTCGACAACGCGCTGCTGTTCGAGGAAGAGCGCCACACCGCCGAGTCCTTCCAGAAGTACCTGCTGCCCCGCGAGCTGCCGCAGCTCGACGGCCTGGAGATCGCGGTCCGCTACTACCCCGCCGCCCCGCTCGCCTCACACGGCCAGGGCATCCAGACCCAGGTGGGCGGCGACTGGTACGACGTGATCCCGCTGTCGGCGGGGCGGGTCGGCATCGTCATCGGCGACGTCGAGGGCCGCGGCGCCAAGGCCGCGGCCGTCATGGGCCAGTTGCGCGCCGCGCTGCGCGCCTTCGCCCAGGACGACAAGTCCCCGGCCGACATCCTGGCGCGGCTCAACGAGTGGACCCGCATCATCGCCGCGCCCGAGCGCGACGACTACGGCACCGACGTCAGCACCCCGCCGATCGTCACCTGCCAGTACCTGGTGTACGACGCGTGGTCGCGCCAGCTGTCCTTCGCCAACGCCGGGCACTCCCCGCCGCTGCTCATCGTCGACGGCGTGGTCACCGAGCTCGACATCTCCGAGGTCGGCCAGCCGCTCGGCGTCAACGCCAAGGGCATGCACGCCGACCTGGTCTACAAGGAGGAGACGCGGGTGCTGCCGCCCGGCGCCGCCCTCCTGCTCTACACCGACGGCCTGGTCGACCGCCGCCCGGCCCGCGAGTCCGGCGAGGCGCCGCTCAGCGACGAAGAGACGCTGCGCATCCTGTGCGAGAAGGTCGCCAAGGCCTCGGCCGAGTCGGTCGAGCGCGTCGCCGACGCCGCCACCGTCGCGGTCCCCGGCGAGATCGACGACGACATGGCCATCCTGGTGATCCGCTCCGCGGGCAAGGAGCTCAAGTTCGAAGAGCGCACCTTCCCCGCCCAGCCGATCATGGTGGGCGAGGCCCGGCGCATGGCCTCGGAGGCGTTCGCGAGCTGGGACGTCCCCGAAGACCGGGTCGAGCTGGCCTGCCTGCTGGTCTCCGAGGTCGTCACCAACGTCGTGCTGCACGCCGCCAGCGCCAGCGTCCCGCGCCGCGAGCTGGTGCTGGACGGCCCGCCGCTGCCGTTCGACGAGTCCTGGGACGTTCCGGGGCTGGACAACGACATCGTCAACGAGAAGGAGTTCACGCTGCGGCTGCGCCGGGGCGAGGAGTCCATCTGGGTGGAGGTCTTCGACCAGGATCTCCGCCTGCCGCGCATCCGCAGCGCCGGCGAGAACGACGAGGGCGGCCGCGGCCTGTACCTGGTCGACCAGCTCGCCCGCCGCTGGGGCTCGCGTCCCACCAAGGAGGGCAAGGCCGTCTGGTTCGAGATCCCCACCAAGGGGCGCTGAGCCCGCCGGTCAGGGGTCGCGGCGGTCGAAGACGCGGCGGGTGACGCGCGAGGCGACGATCGTCAGCAACCAGAAGTATCGTCCCCACGACGGGCTGACGAAGCTCACCGGGATCGACAGCAGGAACACCGACGCGGCGGTGCCGGCGCCCACCAGCAATCCCCGCAGCGCGTGCGGGGGCGTCCCGGGACGCAGCAGGCCGGCGCGGGTCGCGTGCCGGGCCATCAGCACCATCAGCAGGGCGATCGCGCTGATGACGACGGCGTACAGCACCGGGCCCAGCACGAAGCCGCCCTCGCTGTTCACCCGGGTGGCGAACGGCACCACCACGACCAGGAACAGCCAGCCGAGGTTGTAGCGCAGCAGCGCGGTGTCCACCACGTGGATCTTGCGGAAGAACTGGTGGTGGGCCATCCAGAACGCGGCGATGACCCCGAAGCTGATGACGAAGTTCAGGTACTCCTCGGGGAGCAGCTTCACGAACGAGCGCCAGACCTCGGCGTCGGTCTCCCCGGTCGGCACAGGCAGTTCCAGCGCGAGCAGCGTCATCGCGATGGCGATCACCGCGTCGGAGAAGAAGATCAGGCGGTCGCGGACGTGCCGCCGGTCCTCCTCGTCGGTGAAGTGGGGGCTCTCCTGGACGTGCGTCCTGTTCAGATCCGGCACGGGGTGAAGTGTGCCACGGACGCGACACCCGTGGGGAGGGCAGGCAAGAGTGCCGCCGGGGGCGGGGTGATCGCGGCTAGAGTGGCGTGCGGGCCCTTCCCGGGCGGGGTGCCGCGTGGCGCAGCCGGGCGGGCCCGGCGGCGCACGGGCGATCCGGAGGGCGGTGGCGATGGAGAACGGCGGGCTGATCCTGCTGGTCTTCCTGGCGTTCCTTTTCGCCTGGGGGCTGAACCGCTTCCGCAAGATGATCAGGCTCGGCCCGGTGGCCTACGCCGGGGTGATGATCACCTTCGTCATCGTGATCCTCGCCCTCTACACCCAGACCCAGCGCTGATCCGCCGGCCGCCGCGCCGAAGCCAGGGAAGCCGACGGCGATGACGCCGCGAGACGGGCGAGCAGGTCGAGGACCGGCTCCCACGCCTGCCCGTCGAGGCAGATCAGGGGGTGAAGCGGTAGCCCATGCCGGGTTCGGTGATCAGGTGGACGGGGCGGGCGGGGTCGCGTTCGAGTTTCTTGCGGAGCTGGGCCATGTACTGGCGCAGGTAGTGGGTCTCCTTGGCGTACCCCGCGCCCCACACCTCGCCGAGCATCTGGCGCTGGCTGACCAGCCGGCCGGGGTTGCGCAGCAGCAGCTCCAGCATGCGCCACTCGGTGCGGGTGAGCCGGACGTCTCCGGAGACGGTCTTGGTGGCCAGGTCGACCGTGTGGTCGCCGACGCGGACCTGCGTGCTCTCGGCCTCCTGCGTGGACACCCGGCGGGTGACGGCCCGGATGCGGGCGAACAGCTCCTCGATGTCGAACGGTTTGGTGACGTAGTCGTCGGCCCCCGCGTCCAGGGCGTCGATCTTGTCCTGGTTGCCGGCCCGGCCGGACAGCACGACGATCGGCACGCGCGTCCAGCCGCGCAGGCCGTGGATGACCTCGACTCCGTCCATGTCCGGCAGCCCGAGGTCGAGCAGGACCAGGTCGGGGTGGAACTGGGCGGCCTCGCGCAGCGCGGCGCCCCCGTCGGCGGCCACGGCGACCTCGTAGTGGCGGGCGACCAGGTTGATGCGCAGGGCGCGCAGCAGTTGCGGCTCGTCGTCGACGACCAGGACCCGGGTCATCGGTGCTCTCCGACGGGCATAGAGATGATCATGGTGAGCCCTCCTCCGGGGGTCTCGTCGGGCGTCAGGGTGCCGTTCATCGCCTCGGCCAGCCCTCGGGAGAGCGCCAGGCCCAGGCCGACGCCGGTGTGGCCGGCCCGGTCGCCCAGGCGCTGGAACGGCAGGAAGACCTGGTCGTGGGCGTCTGGTGGGATGCCGGGGCCGCGGTCGATGACCCGGATCTCCACCCGGTCGCCGTAGTGGCTGCCGGTGACCAGTACCTGGTGCTCGGGCGGGCTGTAGCGGACGGCGTTGGACATCAGGTTGACCAGGATGCGCTCGAGCAGCGCCGGATCGGCCATGATCTCGGGCAGGTCGCCGGGAATGTCGTCCTGGACGCGCTCGCCGAGCGGCCCGAGGTCGTCGATGGCGCGCGGCATGACGTCCTCCAGCGCGACGGGGTGCAGGGTGAGCCCGAGCACGCCGGCCTGCAGGCGGCTCATGTCGAGCAGGTTGGCGACCAGGCGGTCCAGCCTGGCCAGCGACTCCTCGGCCGTGGCGAGCAGTTCGGCCCGGTCCTGCGGCGTCCACTCGATGGTCGTGTTGCGCAGGCTGTCCACGGCGGCCTTGGCCGAGGCGAGCGGCGTGCGCAGGTCGTGGCTGACGGCGGCGAGCAGGGCCGTGCGCATCCGGTCGGCCTCGGCCAGCGGCCGCGCGGCCTCGGCCTCCTGCCGCAGGCGCTCCTGGCGCAGGGCGACGGCGGCCTCGGCGGCGAACGCCTCCAGCACCCGGCGGTCGGAGGCGTCCAGCAGGTGGCCGCGGACGGCGAGCACGAGCCGGTCGTCGACCTGCACGTCGGTGTCGGAGTCGTCGGGGCTCGCGCAGGGCGGCCCGCCGGAGGTGGCCACGATCCGCCAGGACTGCGGGGCGGATCGGTGGTCGGGGCCGGCCGGGCCGACGCGTTCGAGCAGCGTCACCGACGTCAGGGTGAAGGTCTCGCGCAGCCGGGCCAGCAGGGACGGCAGCGCGGCCTCGCCGCGCAACACGTGCCCGGCCAGCGTGGACAGCACCTCGGCCTCGGCTCCGGCGCGGGCGGCCTCGCGGGTGCGCCGCGCCGCCAGGTCGACCACCGTGCTCACGGTGGCCGCGACCAGCACGAACACGAACAGCGCCAGCAGGTTCTCCGGCTCGGCCACCGTGAGCGTGTTCAGCGGCGGGGTGAAGTACCAGTTGAGCAGCCCGAACGCGCCCACCGCGGCGACGACCGCCGGCGACCGGCCGCCGACCAGGGCGACGACGACGACCGTCAGCAGGAACAGCAGGATCTCCCCGGGCAGCGCCAGCGTGCCGCGCAGCGGGACCAGCGCCGCGGTCAGCGCGGGAAGGCCGGCGACCGCCAGCGCCCACCCGGCCAGACGCCGGCGGCGGGTGAGGACGGCGCGGGAACGCGACGCCCTCCGCAGTCCCTTGCTGACCTCCTCGTGGGTGATCATGTGGACGTCGATGGACCCCGAGCGCGCGGTCGTGGTCACCCCCACGCCGGGGGAGAGCACCTGGGCGAAGCGCCCGCGCCGGGAGGCGCCGAGGACGAGCTGGGTGGCATTGACGCCGCGGGCGAAGTCGAGCAGGGCGCGCGGGATGTCGTCGCCGACGACCTGGTGGTAGGTGCCGCCCATGCTCTCGACCAGCGTCCGCTGACGGGCCAGGTGGGCCGGGTCGGCGCCGGCCAGGCCGTCGGGGGCGGTGACATGGACGGCCAGCAGGTCGGCGCCCTGGGTACGGGCCGCGATGCGCGCGGCCCGCCGCACGAGGGTGTCGCCCTCGGGACCGCCGGTCAGCGCGACGACGACCCGTTCGCGCGCCTCCCAGGTGCCGGCGATGCCGTGGTCGGCGCGGTACCGTTCGAGCTGCTCGTCCACCTTCCCCGCGACCCAGAGCAGGGCCAGCTCGCGCAGCGCGGTCAGGTTGCCCTCCCGGAAGTAGTTGGACAGGGCAGCGTCGATCTTCTCCGGCGGGTAGACGTTGCCGTGCGCGAGCCTGCGGCGCAGCGCCTCGGGCGACATGTCGACCAGCTCGACCTGGTCGGCCCGGCGTACGACCTCGTCGGGGACGGTCTCGCGCTGCGGCACGCCCGCGATCTGCTCCACGACGTCGTTGAGCGACTCCAGGTGCTGGATGTTGACGGTGGAGATGACGTCGATGCCGGCGTCGAGGATCTCCTCGATGTCCTGCCAGCGCTTGGCGTTGCGCGACCCCGGCACGTTGGTGTGCGCGAGCTCGTCGATCAGTGCGATCTTGGGCTTGCGCGCGATGACGGCGTCGACGTCCAGCTCGGTGAAGGTCGCGCCCCGGTAGGTGAGGGTTCTGCGGGGCAGCGTCTCCAGCCCGTCGATCAGTTCGGCCGTGCGGGCGCGGCCGTGCGTCTCCACCAGGCCGACCACCACGTCCCTGCCGCGCGTGAGCGCCCGGCGGCCCTGCGCGAGCATCGCGTAGGTCTTGCCGACGCCGGGGGCGGCCCCCAGGTAGACGCGCAGCCGCCCGCGTGCCGCGCCGGGCGCGCGCGCCGCGTCCGCCTCCCGTGCCGTGCTCACCGCTCGCCTTCCGTCATCCCGCGTCCAGGGCCAGGTTGAGCGCCAGGACGTCGACCGCCGGTTCCCCCATGAACCCCAAGCTACGACCGCTGGTGTGCCGCTCGATGAGGGCCTTGACCCGGGCGAGGGGCAGGCCGCGTTGCCGGGCGACGCGGGGCGCCTGGAGTGCGGCGTAGGCGGGGGAGATGTGCGGGTCGAGCCCGGATCCGCCGGCGGTGACGGCGTCGGGGGGGACGACGGCGGTCGCGGTGCCGCGGACGGTGACGGTGCGGCCGGCGGCGTAGTTCTGCCCTGGTGTGCCGCATTGGACGGTGATGCCTTGGTAGGTGGTGACGAACGGAGTGGCGGGGCAGGGCTGGTTGACACTGACGGCGCGGGTAGGGGCGCCGGTGGCGGGGAAGACCTTGAGCACGGCGCCGACGCCGTCAGCGGTGCAGTACGGGCGGGCGCCGCTGACCCCTTCCAGCTCGCCGACGGCCTTGCTTCGCGCGCAGACCTGGCTCAACAGGGATCGCCGGCCATGGCCCCGCACGCCTGATGCCCCGGGGACGGGCAACACGTCCACGATGTCCTCAGGGCCCAGGTTGCTCGCCGCGCTCGCCATGGGGTCGTAGCCCGCGGCCGACGGCCGGGACTGGAAGTACTTGCGCACCGGGTTGCCGTCGGCGTCGGTGAAGTTCTGCCCGATGAGCGCGCTGCCCGCGTCCTCGCCGTGGATCCGCACGATGGAGCCATTGGCCTCGCCGTTGAACAGCGCCTGCGCCACTCCCGTGACCACCAGCGGATAGACGACTCCGGTGATCACGGTGAGCACCAGCAGGGCGCGCAGGGCGGCCAGGTGCCGGTTGATCCAGCTTGGCAGATGGCGCATCTATGACATCCCCGGAAGCAACCGAATGAGCAGGTCGATGAGTTTGATGCCGATGAACGGGACGATGATGCCGCCCAGGCCGTAGATGTAGAGGTTGCGGGACAGGAGTTGGGAGGCGCTGGAGGGGCGGTAGCGGACTCCGCGTAGTGCCAGGGGGATGAGGGCGATGATGACGATGGCGTTGAAGATGACGGCGGAGAGGATGGCGGATTGGGGGGTGGCCAGGCGCATGATGTTGAGGGTGTCCAGGCCGGGGTGAACGGCGGCGAACATGGCGGGGATGATGAGGAAGTATTTGGCGATGTCGTTGGCGATGGAGAAGGTGGTGAGGGCGCCGCGGGTGATGAGGAGTTGTTTGCCGATTTCGACGATTTCGATGAGTTTGGTGGGGTTGGAGTCGAGGTCGATCATGTTGCCGGCTTCTTTGGCGGCGGTGGTGCCGGTGTTCATGGCGACGCC